>JBCCEE010000350.1:0-9271 GCA_039030415.1 Acidobacteriota bacterium | reverse complement strand
CGACACCTTCCATGCCTTCGAAGACCACGAGCGGTTCGCGCGCGTCGTCACCCTCGAAGAGATTCGAGCCAATGAGCACAACCTCAACATCTCGAGATACGTCAACACCCTGCTAGAAGACGAGCCCGTCGACATGCCGACTGCGATCCAACGCCACAAGGCCCTGCGGGTTCGGCGTGCCGAAGCGGAGGACAAGATGCTGGGGCAGCTGGCCGATCTCGGCTACGAGGTGTGACCCAGTGCACGTCGCCCTGCTGCTGTCGGGCGGTGTCGACAGCTCGGTCGCCCTCAGGCTGCTGCTGGAAGCCGGCCACCAGGTCACCGCGTTCTATCTCAAGATTTGGCTCGAAGACGAGCTCGAGCACCTCGGCGAGTGCCCCTGGGAAGACGACCTGAGTTACGCCCGAGCCGTGTGCCAAGACGTTGGGGTTCCCCTGGAGGTGATTCCGCTGCAGCGTGAGTACCACCAGCGGGTGGTCAGCTGGGCGATCGACGAGCTGCGCTCCGGGAGAACCCCGAGTCCCGATATTCTGTGCAACCAGCACATCAAGTTCGGTGCGTTCATAGACGCGCTCAAAGGGCGCCCGTTCGATCGCGTCGCTTCCGGTCACTACGCGCGTCTGCGGTCAGCCAATGGAGAAGACGATCCGAGTGTCGAGCTGCTGCGGGGAGTCGACCCGGTCAAAGATCAGACTTACTTTCTCTTCCAGCTCGATCAGCTTCAGCTGAGGCGCTGCCTGTTTCCCTTGGGCGCTTACCACAAGCGCGACGTGCGCCAGCTTGCCCAGGACTTCGAGCTGCCCAACCGGCAGCGGCCGGACAGCCAGGGGATCTGCTTCCTCGGCAAGATTCGCTATGACGACTTCGTGCAGAGCTACCTCGGGGAGCGGCCCGGCGAGATTCGAGACGTCGAAACCGGTCGCCGGCTTGGAGAACATCGGGGGTTCTGGTTTCACACCATAGGTCAACGCCGCGGGTTGGGACTGGGCGGAGGCCCTTGGTATGTGGTCACCAAAGACACCGTCTCGAACGTGGTCTACGTCTCACACCGCAAAATTCTCGAGCGTCACCAGCGCGCGAAGTTTCAGCTCGAGGCTCCACATTGGATCAACGGTCGCCCAGAAGAGTCCGCACGACCGCTACCGCTCCAAGTCAAAATACGGCACAGTCCGCAGACCTCGCCCTGCCGCGTCCACTGGCGGGACGACGGCCTCGAGATAGAGCTCGAGGCGCCGGATCCCGGCGTCGCTCCCGGCCAGGTCGCGGTGCTCTATCGCGACCAGCTCTGCCTCGGCGGCGGCATGATCTCGGTCGACCCGCGGGTCGAGGCGAGCTAGAGCTCCATCTGATAGAGCATCCAGTAGATGGCGACGCCGGTAACCGAGACGTAGAGCCATATCGGTAGGGTCCAGCGCGCCAGGGCTCGGTGCTTGGCAAACTGGCCGCGGATGGCTCGGATCAGCGTCACACCGGCCAAAAACGGCACCAGTGCGGCCAGGATTGTGTGGCTGATCAGGATCGTGAAGTAGAGGGTTCGGATACTGCCAGTGCCCTGAAAGCGCACCGAGCCCACCTGCGAGTGGTAGTACAGGTAAGACGTCAGAAAAGCGACAGAGCAGGCGAACGCCAGGGTCATCGCGACTCGGTGAAGGTCACGGCGATCCTGGCGAATGAACAGGTAACCTATGACCAGGCAAGCGGCGGCCAAGCCGTTCAGAAAGGCATTTAGCGTCGGCAGATCGGTAAGCTGCATCGTGCTCTCGGTGTTCGTAATGCGTGGTGAAAGGTTCTTCGGTGAGACTAACTGTGCTGCGAGACGGGTGAACAATGTCGCAACGGAAGACGACAAGAACCCGGCGTCTCACAGAAAGGAAGTTTAACTGACAAGCAAGACTCAACTTGGTAATCCTGTGATACAGTCTAGAGTCAAGGTTGTGCTGGTAGGCGAATCGGCAAATCATCCAAGAGGGGAACGCCGTCCTCCTGCCAACACGTTGGACGTCCATCGCCGCGTCACGCACGGGATCAATCATCACAAAAGGCGTGGGTTGGATGCTCCAAATCCTGTCAGGGTCAAAGTCATTTCCAAGCCCTGGCAGCTCAACGCGGTGACTTCATCATCAGATTTCGGGAAGGACTCGGAGCTCCAGCCAAGACCGCCCGTTCTCAGTATTCCAGAGCTGCGATCGATGCGGAGACTGATCTCATGAAAAACTTCGTTGTTCTCATCTTGGCGATGGCCTGCCTAGGGTGGTCCAACCCACCGTTGGTGGCCCAAGAAGCTGAGAATTTTGTCGTGATCGTGCATCCCGACAATCCAGCGGAGACGGTGACCAGGAAGCGCGTTTCCCAGCTTCTGCTCAAAGAAGTCTCGCGCTGGAACGGCAGCTTGAGCGCCCAGCCGGTCGACCTGGACAGCAGCTCACCGGTTCGCGATGCGTTCTCGCGCGCGATTCACGGTCGCTCCGTCTCGAGCATCAAGAACTACTGGCAACGCAAGATCTTCTCCGGTTCCGCGGTTCCGCCACCGGAAGTCTCCTCCGATGAAGACGCGATCAATTTCGTGAGATCGAATACCGGTGCCATCGGTTACGTCTCGACCCGCGCCAGCCTGGACGGCGTGAAGGTCCTCGAGATCGCTAGCAAATAGGTTTGAGCGCTCAGATAGGGCGTCTCGACATTCGCCGGTAGTCAACAGCGGGTATAATCGCCTCCGCTCGTTGGAACCCTGTCGCGACGACGCCCCATGCCCTCCCAGGATAAACCCGCCAAAGAACGGATCCTCAGCCTGGTCCGGGAGCTACCCGACAACACTTCTTATGACGAAGTGCTGCGCGAGCTTGCCTTTGTGCGCATGGTCGACCGCGGACTCGCCGACGCCGAGCATCACCGCGATGTCGATTCCGCCGAGCTGAAGGAGCGAATGCGCGCATGGCAGGGCTGAGGTGGACGGCCGAGGCCGAGAGCTCGCTGCGCGAGATCTACAACCATATCGCCCAGAACCGTCCGGCGACGGCCCGTCGCACGCTCGAGTCGATACTCAACAAAGCCGAATCGTTGCGCGAGGCGCCGAGACTCGGCCAAGCGTATCGCCACAGCTCACGCCACGGCGTACGGATACTGACCTACGGCCAGTTCCAGATCGCCTTCCTACAGCGCGACGACGCGATCATCATCCTCGGTGTGTTCCACGGCCTGATTTTTCTGCCGCTGCAATGATCGCCTGCCGCTGCGCCGGAGAGAGTCTCTTCGAGCCCGGTAATCGAACGTAGCGCGCTCTCACTTGCCTCGGGTTATCGCCCGCAGCGCGATGCGGTCGATCAAGCCCGGAGCAATCAGCTTGAGCCACATGCCGATTTTGCCCCGTGTGCTCATAATCAGCTCTCGCTTGCGCTTCGCCACAGCCACGATGATCTGCTGCGCACACGCTTCCGCAGTCATGATCTCACCTTCGCGAACCGGGCTCTCACCGATCGGCTGGCCGTCCGCTCCAAACGCTTGATGCCGGGTTTCGGTGGCGACGAAGTCCGGGTAGGCCATCGTCACCGTCACGCCGGAGCCGATCAGCTCGATCCGCAGGGTATCGAAGAAACCCGCCATCGCATGCTTGCTGGCGGCATAGCCGCTGCGGGTCGGCACCCCTGTCTTTCCGGTCAAGCTCGACACGCCGACCAGGCGGCCACGACTCTGCTTGAGGTGAGGCAACGCGTAGTAGGTACAGTAGACGCTGCCCAAGTAGTTGATCTTCATCACCTCTTCGACCGGCCTCAGGGTCTGCAGGTCTTCGAATAGGCTCCACATGGTGCGCCCGGCGTTGTTGATCAGGGTATCGAGACGACCGTACTGTGCGATGCAAGACTCGACCATCCGCCGACAGTCGTGCTCCCGGCTGACATCGACTTCAACGACGATCGCCTCTCCCCCGCGCTCCCGGCATGTGGCGGCCACTTCTTCGAGCTTCTCCCGGGTACGGGCCGCCAAAACCAGGCGCGCCCCCTCGGCCGCAAGCTGGTGCGCAAGCTCTCGCCCGATACCGCTAGAGGCTCCGGTAATGAGGACCACATTGCCACGAAATACTGAAGTTGCCATGCGAGCTCCTTCGAGGCCGTCGAGAGAGGAGAGTCCCCAATCGACCTAGCGATTGGATGAGGCGTTGCGTTTCTTGGTACGAGCGTCGAACCACAATACCAGGACTTCCTCAGCGAGCAATCGCTGGACAGCCTGGTGGGTGTCTCGAAACTGCCCCGCGTCCAGCTCCCGCGGTCCGCTGTCGAGCGTGACTTCGACCGTAACGCCCTTCGCATCATGCCGTACCGAGCGCGCCAAGCGTCCCGCTCCCAGCTGCCAGACGGCATCCGGCGGCAGCGTCCGCAGCCGCATGCCTGGGGGAGGGTGAATTCGGTAGTGCCACTGCGCGCTCGAGGGCTCGTGGAAGACGAAACTCCGCTGGCGCGCCTCGGCGCCAGTAACCAGCAGCTCCCGCGGCAGGCTCGAGATCAGATAGCTGAGGTCGATCGCTACCGCGGCTTCGCTCTGAGAAGTCCACGCACGCCCCGCGCGCCGCGCCTCGAGCTCGAGGCGAAAGGGAGCCGTGAGGTCTTCGAGCGCCGTCTCTTCGACCGCTCCGAGGGCTTCGGCCCGGTACGCCGCCTTGACGTAGGCTTCGTAGCCGAGACGTCGCTCGTCCGCGTCGATCCCGGCGCTCACCAACCGCTGGCGACGCTCGGCGGCACCGTAGTGGACGCTGGTCTCGACGATTCGAGCCGGCCCGTCCTTCGCCATGAAGATCTCGATCGTGGTCTCGGACCGATTGTCCTGCGAATCAGCGACTGGAGTGCGGATCAGATCATGTGTGTTGGGACTCGCCACCAGCGTCCAGCGCCCCTGACGATCGCTCGCCAGCTCACCAGCGCGGCTGAAGCGATCTCCAGGATCGAGCCATACCGGCTCGCTCGCCGGCAGATAGACCAGGGCATGGTTGAAGCGCCCTAGACCGGGCAGACCAGGATCGAGATCCATGCCGTATCCCGCACGCTGCAGCGCGACGTAGGCCGGGATGCCCTCACTCCTCAACGCTGCGACCAATACCGCGGCTAGATCTTTGCTGTCGCCGTAGCCACGACTCAGCGTCGTCAAGGGCGGCGTTGGATCCGCCGCGGTCGCCCCCAGCTCGACCGGTCGATACTCGACGCTGCGACGCAGGCTTCTCAGTAGCTCCTCGACTCGCTCGACCTGGGCTCCGGACCGACGACCCGCCAGACGCTCCAGGACTTGCTCGCCGACGTTGCCAGCGATCTGTCCATCGACTCGCTCGGCGTAGGCCCCGGCCACCTTCGCCCAGCTCTCTGCCGTCGAGAACGCGACATGAGGATAGCGCGGCTCGGTGGGCGGCAAACCCGTCTCCACCGGCTTGGCGGAAGCCACGTCGGATACCTCGAAGACCAGCCGCACCTGATCGTCGACCAGCTCGCGTCGCGGCTCCAGCCCTGCCGCGCCGCGGACGCCGAAACGTAGCGGCAGATCGACCGGCGCCTCGAGGGTCAGGCGACCGCGGCGGATCGGAACCGGCATGACCAGCAGATGTTTGGCGCTGACGCCTGCCGAGAAGTAAGGCTCGCGATCCTCGAGCACCATGACTTCCTCGACGATCGCGCCGACGGTCACCCTCAGCGGCCCACGGATCAATTGCCGCGCTCCACCGAGATCCGCGCGCGAGGCGTCGAGCTCGAGAATCGATGCAGGGCTCAGCCGGTGCTCTTGGCCGGCCGATGTCACGATCCGCGCCCGCAGCTCAGGGCGATTCTGGTGCCAGGGTGACCACGCAGCTTCTGAAACCGACCAGCCATCGAGCCCTTGCGGGGTCAAAATGCGATAGACCCAGCGTCGGGTGTGGGTCATCTTGCCTTCGCGATCGAAGCGGAAAGTGTCGTCCCGCAACAGCAGCTCGACGTCAGCTGAAGGCGGCTCCAATTCGCTGACGGCCAGCGCGACATCATCGGCCGAGGCTTCGAACGCCCCCGCAAGCCAAGGCTCCGTCGCTTCTGGGCTGCTGCCGAGACTCGGCCTCACCAAACACACGGCCAGCACTAGGCCAGCAGTCCAACGCAGGAAGACGGAGCGCAGCAAGCGCTCGAAACTCGGTTTAGCCCCCCAGGATCTCATGGATCGCCCGGAAGAGGGCTTGAGATCGCTGGTGCCAGACGTCGGCGGTGAAGCGCTCAGCCGGCGCGCTCAACGACACAACGCCAGTGCCGTCCCCCTGATTCGACAGTTTGATTCGCATCTCGGCCCAGATCAGAGCCCAACGCGGGTTGGCTTCGATCTTTGGATCGTAGGGCTCACCCAGCCGCGTCAAGGCGTCGAGAACCGCATAGAGCAGCTTGTTGTCGCGTTGACTGTAGGGAACCCGGAAGCCGGCGGCGACCTGATGGGCATCGGCCGGTGGCGTGTAGACGTCGGTGTTGAGCAGCACCTTGTAATCCAGGCTCTTGAGCCCCAAGAACCGCTCGTCCGTCCGGGCCCGCAGTCGATTGCGCTCGTCGAGCTCGATCGCCCGCCGCAGGTGCGCGATCGCCAGATCTTCGCTGTTGCCGATGGCGTAATTGGTCGCCACCAGATACTGCGCCTCAGCCGAGGCCCCTTGGGACGCCAGATAGCGGTCGAAGTGCACCGCCGCGCGATTCAGCTGGCTTTGCATGACCAGCACCGCCCCCAGGTTGAGCTCGTTGTCCGGGGCCGCTGGATCCAGCTTCTGAGCTTCGCGCAGCGCCGAGTAGGCTGCATCGTAGCGCCCTTCGGCAATCTCGAGACCAGCTAGATTGAGCCACCCCTGACGCAGCTTCGGGTCGAGATCGAGCGCCCGCTGCAGGTCTTCGAAGCCGGCAGCCAGGTTGCCGCCCATGATCCGACCGGTGCTGCGCAGCAACAGGGCCATCGCGTTCTTCTTGTCTTTTTTGAGAACCTCCTCGGCGATCTGGATCGCCTCGACAGGGTTCCCCTGGTCGAGGAAACGCTGCGCCATGGCCAGGCGTGCTTCGTACTGCGCACTGACCGGCGCAACGGGTGACGCCAGACAGCAGACCAGCAAAGCCCACCGTAGGATCGCGCGGATTCGGGGATGTCGAGAGGATTCGAAACACATAGCCGCAGCAGAGTATGCCTCAAGGTCGGCCTGATTTTCCAGATCGCTCGGCACTCCACGTCTTAAGCACTAGAATCTCATCATGCCTCAGTCGGTTCCCCCGCCCCAGGAGATCGCCAGCGAGCTCGAAAAGCTCGTCATCGGGCAGCGCAACGCGCTACAGGAAATGTCGATCGCGCTGTCCAAGAAATTGGCCGGCCTGGCGGTGGGCAACATTCTCATGATCGGCTCTTCCGGCACCGGCAAGACGACGCTCATGCGAGCGGTCGAGAGCTACCTGGCAGCTCGACCTCACCTCAGCTTGCGTTCGACGGTGGTGCGTATGCACGCCAACATCCTGGGTGAGGCAGCGCAGCAAGGGCGACCGGGAGAGGTGGTGCTGCAGCGACTGCTGGAGCGGGCACGCGAGCAGTTGGGCGTGGAGGCTTCGCCCGAGAGCCTGCTGCGCCAGGCGAGCAACGGCATCGTCTTCGTCGACGAGGTCGACAAAATCCGCGCCTACGTCGGCGGCCAGCCCAACACCTCGGGCATCCGCGCCCAGGAAGCGCTGCTGACGGTCATCGAGAACGAAGCCGTGCCGCTCACCCTGCCGGCCTGGGCCGGCGGGCAGACCGTGACGGTCGACTCCAGCGGCCTGCTGTTCGTCTGCGGCGGCGCGTTCGAAGGGCTTTACGACTCGGTTTTCGATCGCGTCACGATCGGTCGCGACCGCGGCGCGCTCAAGCCGGTGACCGTAGTCGAGGGCGGCCAGGTGCACGAGAAGCTCGAATTCGCCCTACGCGACTGGCTGCGTAACGAGGATCTGTTCGACTATGGCATGAGTCCGCAGTTCCTGTCGCGCTTCGACGCGGTGGTGCTGCTCGCCGATCTCACCATCGACGAGCTGGTGCGCATCTTCCTCGAGATCCCCAACTCGGGCTACAAACAGGCCAAGGC
The DNA here is from genome assembly GCA_039030415.1 of Acidobacteriota bacterium. Taxonomy (GTDB): domain Bacteria; phylum Acidobacteriota; class Thermoanaerobaculia; order Multivoradales; family J023; genus JAAELT01. The sequence continues at coordinate 1,194 of JBCCEE010000350.1, read as the reverse complement.
TTACTTCGAGAGCCAGGGGCTGCACCTCGCCCTCTCCCCCGACGCTATCCGTCGCATCGCCTTCGAAGCCTCGAAAGAGCACCGCCTGGGTGCTCGCGCCTTGAAAGAGGTCTTCCGGCGCGTGATCCGCGATTACGAGTTCGCCCCCAAGGCCAACGGGCCGGAAGGTTCGATCCTGCTCGACGTCGCCGAGGTCGAAGCGGCGCTGGCGACCTGACTCGGCCTCGACACGCGAAGGCCGCGGCCCCTGAGACCAGGGAGACCGCGGCCAACGGTTCATTGGATGAGGGAGGCGTCAGTTGACGCAAGCCGGCGTGCGGTGGATGTCGTAGTACTTGTCACAGGCCACGTCCGCGGTATTGCCGCTGAATGACGCACTCGGCAGAATCACGACAGCGCCCCCGCCGACGTGCGCGTTGGCGTAAGCACCGCCTCGGATCGTCGCGTGATTGAAGCTGAGGCTCGAGCTGGACACCGAGACGTCGCCTTGGGAATTGAAGATGCCGCCGCCCAGGCGACCTTGGTTACCCATGATCGTGCTGCCGCTGATCTCCAGATCACCGAAGTTGGTGATGCCACCGCCTAGACTGGCCGAGACGTTGGACGCCACCACGCTAGCATCCCGAATCACCAGGAAACCGGTCGCGTAGTTCACGATGCCGCCATAGACAGTGCTGGTCGAGCCGTCACCGAGGACCCAGACGGTTTCGAGATAGGCGATGCCGTGATTGATCAGCATGGCGCGAGTGGCATTCTGCAGTCGCAGGTCCTCGAAGGTGACAAAGGCATCGGTATCGACTTCGAACACCGACAGCTCGCCGTCACCGTCGACAATCGCTTGGCCCGAGGAGGCCTTGATCGTCAGATCCTTGTCGACCTGGATGTCGCCTTCAACAAAAGTCTCAGGCGAGAGACTCAGGGTGTCGCCGTTGGAGGCGGCGTCGATCGCGGATTGAATAGACGTGTAGTCACAGCTTGACGCACAAACGGTGAGGGTAACCGCGGAGGACGAGCCAGCGAGCAGGAGCGAAGCGGCAACGATCAGAAACAGCGGGCGAGCGTCGAGGGTTTTCAGAGTGAGGGTCATGGTCTGGTTCCTTTCGGGACGATTGTTTTCGAATGGGCTGATCCGTGTGTGTCTCGAGCGGGTCGGTCTGTTTGTGCGGAGCCCGTAGGCGCCGTGCTTTTGTGACT
>JBCCEE010000349.1:0-9281 GCA_039030415.1 Acidobacteriota bacterium | reverse complement strand
GCCAGGCGCCCCTCGTCGAACACCGGGTTGTGAGCCACCACCCGCACGTCCTGCGGCACCGTGCCGTCTTCGTACGCCACCCGTCCGCGCACCGTGCCGCGGCCGATCATGATGACGTCGACCTCGTGCATCTCGCCCACCCTGCGGATCCGCCCCTGGGCCTCGCCCCATTTGGGGTCGATCACGTCGCGCGCGGCGATGCGGAAGACGTCGCCGCAATCGGTCTGGCGCACGTAGTCGAAAAGGAAACGCCCCTCGGCGTCGGCCACCACCGTCGCGGTGCGATGCTCCAGGCACAGGACGTTGGGCGGAATGCCCTCCTTGTCGATTTCGAACAGCGCCACCTCGGCGAACGGCACGGGTCGACCGTCGGGCCCGATCACCTGGCCCTGCACCTGGCCACCGGGTGCCGTCACCGTGGTCTGCACCGGTAGGGTCTGGCTCACCAGCGGGTCGCCGCGCACCGCGCTGATATCGCTCAGGGTCAGGTCGTGGGAGGTATAGGGACTGAGCGGATTGTCGAACACCACCTTGATGATGCGATTGTTCTGCAGCCCGGCGAGAGGGTTCTCTACCACCGGTGCGCCCAGAATGCTGCCACCGGCGTCCATCTCCATTGGGATCAGGCCGCCGTTCGAGACTTTTCCCGGAATCGTGAAGCGGTTGGGGTCTCGCGGCAGCAGAGACTGCAGGTCGACGTCGGAGGAGAACAGCAGCTCGACGACATGTCCCGAAGGATCCGCGACCACGCTCTGCACCGCCGCCAGGGCCTCGAACGGCCTGGGCTGTAGGGTGGTCACGCTACCCACGATCTCGCTGTCGATCAGGCCATCGCCGAATTCGTCGAGTTTGAGCACAAAGCTGGCGTCAGCGGTCGCAAAGTCGACGAAAGCCACCGTGTCGGCGGTGAGCGAGACGTTGGTCCAGCGCACGCTGCGCAGCGCGCCATCAGCGTCCGGCACGATCAGCTGCAGCTCCCCGGCACCGCCGTCAGGATCCCTGAGGAACGCCCGGTAGCCCGCCTCTTCCGGCTTGGTGAGCACCGTCAGCTCACCGCCGTTCAAGGGATAGACCTCGGCGAACGGCAGATCTCTCACGCGTCCCGGATCGTTGGGATCGACCGCCGTGCCGGCGGCGCGCTTGCCGCTGGTGCGGCTCATTACCTCGAGCTCGACGCCGCTGCCCGCCCCACCGCCCTTGGCCATCACCAGCTGTTGGCGCAGGAAGGCCGTGGTGCGCGCGAAGCGTTCGACCGCGGCGTGGGGATCGCTCTCTTCAGCCGCCATGGCGGCGCCAAAGGCTGCCGCCATCTGCCCTCCCTTGAGGCTCTCGCGGCGCAGGCGATCCCACTCCCAATCGAAGTCACGAGCGCCAGCAAACTCCGACGCCAGCACCGCCACCGCGTCGAACAGCTGCTCGCCCAGCTCGAGGTGGCGTCCGGCCTGGCCCAGACGGTAGATGCGCTCGTTGACCGCCTCGCGGCTCATGCGAATGCCGCCCACCGGCAGCAGCGACCGCGGCGCGGTCGCTGAGGAATGACCCAGCCCGATCAGGCTCTTGGCGGCACGCCTGAGATCGTCGGGCAAGAGGTCCGACGACGCCGGTACGCTGAGGGTCTCGGGCGACAGCGGAATATTGCCCCCCACCGAAACCGCCCACTCGAAGACCGGCGACAGCGAGCTGCCGGAGCGCACCGAGCTGGCGACCACCCGGCCGTTGCGGTGCGACAGCAGCTCGAACTCCACCGTTTCGGCGTCGCCCGGCAGCAGCTCGGGGATCGTCAGCTGCTGCGGCCCCAGCACCGTCACCCCGGAGAGTCCCGAAGTCGGCAGCTCGAGACTCAGCAGATTGACCGGCGCGTTACCGTTGTTGGTGACGGTGAGGCCGAGGGAGTATTCCTGATTCGTGCGCACCACCGAGGGGTGGCTGATCGTCACCGCCAAGGTGGGATCCCGCACCACGACCGCGCCCAGGGCGCGGCCGGTGATGCGCTCGATGCGGCCACCCGGCAGCCCTTCGAGGATGCCCTCGAGATCGAACTGCACGGTGTGGGTGCCTTCGCGCAGCCCTTCGACCAGAAACTCGGCATTGGCAGCCACCTGGGCGATGATGAAATTGAGATCGTCCGCCGTGCCGAGCTCGCCGTCAGGCCCGGGCACCCGCACCGGCACCGGCACGCCGAGCGGCGTCGGCGGCTCGGTTTCGGCCTGGCGCAGCCCCTGAGGCAGGCTGATGCGTGCCGCGACGTCGCGCAGCACCAGCGGATCGCCGTCCGGCGCGCCGTTCTGCACCATCAGCACGACCGAGAAGAACTGGTGCAGCAGGCTGATGTCGGAGGGAAAGAGGATCACTCCCACCAGCGGCGGCCCGGGGGGATACAGCGTCCGGCAGACTTTGGTCTTCTTGGGATCACAGCCGCCGGTCGGCACCTCTGGTCGCTCCGGGTGCACCAGCTCGATCTCGAACGGGATCAGCTGCGGCGGCTGGAAGCGCCGGGATGGCGGCGCGGTGCCGGTCGGGAAATGCGGCAGCGGCACCGACGCCAGCGGCGATTCCCAGGCGCCTTCCGGACCATAATGCCGGTAGATCAGCGGCATGTTGTACTCGATCACCCGGCCGGCGTCGACGCCGAAGCCGAAGGTGAGGTTCATCGCCTGGAAGCTGTCTTCGTCGATCACCAGGCCGAAATGCCGGATCTCGTCGAGGGTCAGGGCGCGTGAGGTGATGCTGGTGATCAGCACCTGAGTGACGGTGATCGCCGCCGACCGCGGCTCGGCGTAGGCCAGAAAGGCGTCGCCCTGCACCAGCCTGATATCCGACAGCCGGTACTCGCCTTCAATGCGCAATCGCGGGATACGAAAGGGTTCCCCCGGCACCGTCTCGAGCCCCAGCACGCCGTCGATCTCGGGTCCGCTGAGCTCGGCCACCACCCGCAGGTCCGTCGGCAGCACGCCGGCGTCGGGATCGTAGCTCTCGAGCTGGGTCTCGACGGTAGTCGGGATATCGAACGGCACCGTCTGGCTCTCGGGCGAGACCGTCAGCCGGCTGCCGGCGATCTGTAGCTCTCCCGAACCGAGGACCGACGCCGCGACGGCACCCGGGCACAACGTGACGATCGTCCACAGGACGAGCAGCAGCCAAAGCCGCCCTTTGTAGCTATTTTCGGTGCCGCTGGACGCAGCTCTCCCCTCCCGCACAGCGTGGTCTCGACAGCTCAATGCCAACCCCTCGATCAGTAAGGTGAAACAGCCAAAGATGCAATTCCCGGGATCCCGATCCGACAGAATCGGGATCCCCACTCAATGCTCATACCGGTCAAAAACCAGCGAGAGCTAAAACATTTCAAATGACCTGCCCTCTATAGGGCGCAGGCCAGATCCGAGAGTGCTCAGGCAATCTTCATGACAGAACAATCGGTCACGAACGACTCCTTCGCCTCTGACAAAGACAGTATGTCCGACCTGGAAATCGTTGCGGGTTCGCTACTTCTTGAGGATTTCGTAGGTTTGGCGGATCGAAACTCTGAACGGATTTGAAAACAGCATGCTCTGTCTCATCGATCCCTCCGCTCACCCTATTGAGCAATTCGATCCGGCCAAGCCAGATGAAAATCTCTCAGCGGATAACTTCCTTGAGCAGTGCCCCAGCAGTTTCTGCGCCTCGCCTGAGTCCGAGCTCGTCGAAGAGAGCTTTAGCTTCTGCTGCGGCTGCAACCGCACCAGAAGGTTTGCGCACTTGGCGAAGCTGGGCCAGCTTGAGATCGACGCCTGCTAAGAATCCCCAAGCCTGCAGTTTGCGGAAGCCGTTTCTAGCAGCTAGGAATTGCGATTCAGCTAGAGCATCCCTTCCTAGCCCCTCATAAACCAACCCCATGGCCCAAATGGTTCGAAATCGCTCTAAAGGCTCAGCATGAAGTAGCGCCAACCGCTGCACCTCGGGCAACAGCGCTTCGGCCTCTGAATACTTACCCGCAGTCGCATAGTAAGTAACCAGACACTGCAGCGCGCAGAACTGCAGTCGACCATCCCCTGCTGCGAGAGTCAGCGCTTGTTCCAGACCCTGCAATGATGCGCCCGAGCGCCCTAGTTCACCGAGATTCTTCGCCCGCTGCATCAGATACATCGAAGAGACTCGGGGATCGCAATCGCCTTCTGAAACCATAGCGATGGCTCGGTCGATTAGCGCCAAAGCCTCTTCATATCGCTGGGTTTCGGTCCTGAGGATTGACTTGAGGTGCAGTATCTCTGAGCCTATGGCCGAATCAATCGGCTCACTCGACTCGCGCCATACGGCTTCGGCTTGCTCGAACGCTTGCTCCGCAAGCTCGTAGTCGAATAGGCGCCGGTGAGCAGTGCCAATCCAAGCCCACGACAATGCACACAGACCCGACAGTTCCTCCCCAAGCTCAGCAGCACTCTCTTGGGCAAAGCCAAGAGCCAATTTCGCCAAACGCAAGCTCAAATGACGGTTGCGAGCTCTTGAGTGACGGCCAAGACGCAAAAGAAGCTCGACTAAAACCTGTACATTCTCTCGCAAAGCCTGCTGATCAGGAGACGAGTCAGTCTCGCGAGGAAGTCTTCTTAGAGCCTCCCCTATGTTGAATAGTCCCGTGCAAGCTGGCAAGGCAACCGAGTCGTTCGACCGATAGACTGTTTCCAGGTGCTGGATTAGCGCTTCAGCCTGTGCTGGATCCAAAGTGCCGTCGACAGCCTTTTGCAAATCGTGAGCGAGCCGCTTGTTCTCAGGTAAAGACTGATCCGCCACCGTTTTGACCGCTGAACCCTGTTCTTGGCGGAACTCGCCCGGGCTGGCCCCCCAGGCGTCTTTGAAATTGCGCGTGAACACTTGAGGCGAAGCGAACCCTACCAGCTCGGAGATCTTCCAGATCTCTTCCGATGACGTCCGCAACAGCTCGGCCGCGACCTCCAGACGCTTGCGTTTGACGTAGGCCGAAGGCCGCGTTTCGAGACAGCTCCGGAAGCGGGTCACGACAGAATTGTCGCGGACTCGGCAAGCGTCTTTCATCGCCTGCACGCTGAATTCCGGATCGAAGAGGTGCGCTTCGATATAGCTCAAAAGCGGCTCGAGCTCGCGAGGCGCTCGCTCCTTGTCGCTGAGAATCTTCTCCATCACCCCCTGCGCCGCCGTATCTCGCAGTGCTTCCAGCCTAGTCGAAAACATAGAGTCTCCCGATGTCATTCACTGATGAGGGCGTAAGGTTCCCACGAGAGTGCTCAACCCATTCCTTCAGGGGAGAAAAAGACACTGCAGGGAGTTGAAAACAGCCACTTTGCCCCACCAAATCCCCCATCCGTCCCCAATCGCGCCAGAGCAATCATCGCTGTGGACCGTGGCAGAGCTCCCATGAAGCTACAGACTCTCCAGCGTCCGGCGGAGTGCCCGCGGCCCTGGCAGGCTCACTTCAAGTTACGGCGCATACGTGCTCAGCGTCGCCCTCGACCCACTCCACCTCTTGCCTGCTCGACGGCTCGCTTGATCAGATCGGCTCGCCCTCACGAGCAGGCATCCGACCCCTCGAGCGCGAGGCCACACCCTGGAGCGCGTACACTGGTGAACCAAACGATCCGTCTGCCTGGAGGTACCATGCCACGCCACCCGACTCGACCGACGCTTGCGGCCTTTCTCGTCCTCGCCACGCTCGGCGCTAGCGCCCCCGCTCACGCCACCTGGTCGATCCTTGCCGTCGACACCGAGACTCAGGAAGTCGCTATCGGTGCCGCCACCTGCGTCACCGGCATCGACCTCAAGGCCTTCCTGCCGGTGGTGAAAGTCGGCATAGGAGGCGGCGCGGCGCAGTTCTTCATCGACGGATCCGGCGAGCGCCGTCAGATCATCCACGACGGTCTGGTTGGTGGCTCGACCGCCGAGCAGATCATCGCCCAGCTCGAAGCGCTACCCAGTACCGCCAACCATCAGCACGGCGTGGCTGAGGCGGGCGCGACGGCGGATGCCGGCTCTTCCGCAACCCAGACCGGCGCCAACGCGGGCGCCTGGGCGGGCGGCAATTCCGGCCGCCTCGGCAGCGTGTACTACGCCATTGCCGGCAACCTGCTCACCGGCCCGCAGGTGGTGGACATGGCGACGCAGACCTTCATCGACACCCCAGGCGATCTTCCCGCCAAGCTCATGGCCGCCATGGAGACCGCGCGCGCATTCGGCGGCGACGGACGCTGCTCGTGCTCGCAAGCCGATCCCGACGGCTGCGGCGCGCCGCCGGCGAGCTTCGAGAAGTCTTCCGACGTCGGCTTCCTGATCGTCGCCCGCTTCGGCGACACCGACGACGCCGCGTGCACCGCCGGCGGCTGCGCCGACGGCGACTATTTCCTGGACTTCAACGTCGCCAACCAGACCGCCGTCGATCCCGACGCGGTGCTGCAGCTGCAAACCCTGTTCGACAGCTTCCGCACCGGCAGCCTGGGACGTCCCGATGCGATCGCCAGCACCGTCGGTTTTTCTCGCACGCCGAGCGGCTTCCGGATGGTCGTAGCCCTCGAAGACTGGCAGGGCACTTCGATTGGCTCCGGCGTCGGCAGCTTCAGCGTCGTTCATGCCGCGGACAGCGACGGCATCACCCTCATCAACCCACCCACCGACAACGGCGACGGCACCTACACCGTAGAGCTCGACTGGGACGGCAGTCCGGGCACCGACGCCTTCCGCATCACCGCCGACGATGGCGTCCGCCCCGTCGTCCTGCCGCCACGGCGCGCTAGCCTCTCGCTCGATCAGATCTTTGCCGACGGTTTCGAGTCCGGCGATACTTCAGGCTGGAGTTGAGCCTCGGCTCAGTCCGGCGAGGGCGTGGGGCGCCCGAGCTCTTCGATCGCCCGCAGGATGCGCTGCTCCGAAGTCCGAGCTTCGGCGCTGAACGACGCCAGCGCCAGCACGACGGTGCCGTAGACCAGGCAAGCCGCGATGAAGATCAGCCAGTGCAGGCGGTCGGAAAAATCCATCAGCACCAGGAACAGAATGATGCCGGTGGCCTCTACGACCGCCGCGGCGATCAGCAGGTACCAGGACGTCCTGTCTCGCTTCTCGACGTCGTCGAGGGCGGTTTTGCGGATGCGGTCGAGACCGTCTTCATTTGCATCGTTTGACATCGTCAACTCCTACCGTGAGGGGTTCTTGCTGTTGAGCAGGCGGCGCAGGGCTTCGAGGCCATAACCCAAGCGCGACTTGGCGGTGCCCAGCGGAATGTCGAGCACGTCCGCGGTCTCCTGCAGCGACATCTCTTGCAGGTAGTGGAGGCTCAGCACCGTGCGGCTGCGGGGCGAGATCTCGGCCAGAAACCTCGGCAGCGAAGCCACCAGGGCGGGATCGTAGGCGGGCGGCGCCGCCGCCCGCTCCTCCTCCTCGGCAGGCGTCGCCACCCCGGCCCGTCGCCGCTCGCCCTCGAGCACCCGCAGCGCCCGCCTCGAAGCGATGCGATAAGCCCACGAGCGAAACAGCGCCGGCTCCCGCAGCCAGCGCAGCTTGCGACAGATCAGCACCAGGACATCCTGCAGCACGTCTTCCGCCAGCTGCCGATTGCCGACCAGGCCCCGGATGTAGCCGAACAGCGGCTTTTGCACCGAGAGCAGCAGTTCGTCCAGAGCCTGGCGATCACCAGCCTGGGCGCGCAGCACGCGAAACGTTTGATCTCGATTGGGTCCCGGCATCTCGTCCTCTGCATGTTAAGAGACGCTGGGAGGCCGTAGTGTTCGGAACGACTTTGGCAGGTTTTCAGGAAAAGCAGTTATCCCGTGATCCGAGTGAACACTGCATCTCACATCGTTGACCGGCCATCACGGCGAGTATTTCAAAGGCCTGCAAGTGGCTCGATATCTTCTTCGATCCTCGCCAGCGACACCGCGCGCAGGTGCTCGGTAATCGGGAAAGTGATACTCCCCGGATGGATCACGTCGATCCGATCGAGCCGAAGGTTCTTCAGCGCGGCATGCATCGACTTGGTCGAGCGCGGCGAGTCGGTGCGCTTGAATTCGAAGCCGCGACGCTCGAGACCGCGGACGACCAGAAGATCGAGCTCGCCGCCGGTGTGAGCGGCCCAGAAGTAGCACTCTTCGGCCCGTGCTCCAAGACGCGTCATCACCTCATTGAGCGCAAAGCCCTCCCAGGAGGCGCCGATCTTGGGATGGCGCTCGAGATCTTCGCGCGTGGGCGCTTCGAGCAACGTGTGGAGCATCCCGCTGTCGGCAATGTAGATCTTGGGGGACTTGACCTGCCGCTTGCCTAGATTCTCGTACCAGGGCGGTAGCTGTCGGACGACGAAGGTCGCCGTCAACAGATCCAGGTAACGACGAACCGTTTGGCTCGAGACGCCGAAGGCTCGGGCCAGCTCTGAAGCGTTCCACACCTGGCCGTGGTAGTGAGCCAGCATCGACCACATGCGGCGCAGCATGGGCGGCGGCACTTTCACCCCGAGGTTGGGCAGATCGCGCTCCAAGAACGTCTGCACAAAACCTCGACGCCAGGCGACGCTCTCGCTCAACGAGGCCGCCAGCGTGCTGCGCGGGAATCCACCGCGCAGCCAGAGATCGCCGAGGGTATCCGAGCCCACCTCGTCCAGGTTCAGGCCATGGAGCGGATGGTAGAGGATCCGCCCCGCCAGAGATTCCGAGGACTGCTGGAGCAGCTCGGGTGCCGCGCTACCGAGCACCAGGAAACGCGCACCGTTTTCCGGCCGGTCGACGAGCACCCGCAAGAGCGGAAAGAGGTCGGGCCGCGACTGGATCTCGTCGATCACGACCAGTCCTTCAAGAGGCTCCAAAGCCAGCTTGGGCTCGTTGAGACGCGCGAGATCGCCCGGATCCTCGAGATCGAAAACCGTCACCGGGCCTTGCCATCGCTCCGCCAATTGGCGGGCCAGCGTAGTCTTGCCGACCTGCCGAGCACCGATAATCGCGACGACTGGATGATGACCCAGCTTCTCTTCGATAGCCTCGAGATGTCGTCGGCGAGGGAGCATTACGCTAATAATACAGGAAAATCAGCCATCGCATGGTCGATTTTCCTGTATTATCGGCCCCGAGACTGTGAAGCAGACCAGAAAACATGGAGGAGCGCGGTTTGAAGAGTGAACCCTTATGACCCTACGTTCCGCGATCCTGAGCGCACTCCTTCTCGCGCCATTTATCTACGCCGGGACGGCCCAAGCCGAGACGATCCGCGTCGGTGACGTGGACCTCGAAGTCGAGGTGAAGGGCCAGGATAGCCGCGTCGTGCTGTTCGAAGCCGGTATCCCATCCGGCATGGCCGGCTGG
>JBCCEE010000348.1:0-9284 GCA_039030415.1 Acidobacteriota bacterium | reverse complement strand
CTATGGGTAGCTCTTCCTGTATGTCGGGAGCGCTCTCTTGACAAAACTCTCGGTGGAATCAATCAATCAATCAATCAACTATTTGCCGCAATGTAAGCACTGCACGGTCCAACTAAGGGCGTTGTCCTAGCTGCATGTCACGAACTTGAAGTGCTGCCAAACCTTATTTTTAAACGATGCCATCCGCGCCGCTTCCACCTTTTTCAACCGCTCGTGTGCGTCTTCTACAATTCTTCGGCCTGCTGGTCGACCAGTGGCGCTGGAAGGTCTTCGCCGGCGAGGTGACGCCGGCGGACTACAACGCCGCGTGGTGGGAGCTGCGCCAGAAGTACCAGGGCGTGGGGCCGCCGGTGGAGCGCGCGGCGACCGACTTCGACCCGGGGGCCAAGTACCACGTACCTGCCAACGTGCCGTACACGCGCTACTTCCTGGCCCACATTCTGCAATACCAGTTCCACCGCGCGCTGTGTGAGACCGCGGGCTACGAGGGGCCGCTCAATCGCTGCTCGATCTATGAATCGGCCGCGGCTGGCGAGCGGCTGAAGGCAATGCTGGAGATGGGCTCGAGCCAGCCGTGGCCGGATGCTCTGGAAGCTCTGACCGGCCAGCGCGAGATGGACGCCACCGCGATCCTCGACTACTTCGCGCCGCTCAAGACCTGGCTCGACGAGCAGAATCAAGGGCGGACCTGCGGCTGGTAGCGCCACAGCGGACCCCTAGCCGCAGCGGTTTCTCAGCCCTGCTGAAACTGCTCGATCACCGCCCGCACCTGTGGGCAGTGATCCTCATTGCCGTGACCCTGTTGACGGGGTCGGTGCTGAGCGAGCTGACGGTCGACAACTCGATCGAAGTGTGGATCGATCGTGAGGGCGAGGCCTACCGCACCTACCAGGAGTTTCTGGATGCTTTCGGCAGCGAAGAGTACATCCTGCTGGTGTATCGGCTGCCCGATCCGGTCGAGCTCGACTTCCTGCAGCAGCTGACCGACGTCCGCTGGTCGCTCGAAGAGATCGCAGGCATCGAGCAGGCGCAGTGTCTGTCGAGCGTCTACTCGCGCTTCTTCAGCCTGTTGGGACTCGAGGCGTTCCGCGAGGAGCTTCGCGAGTCGCCGCTCTATCGCGACTTCCTGGTGTCGGCCGATGGTCGCTATGGTGCGATCTGGCTGGTACTCGGCGGCCGTGAGCAGATGGATCGAGGCGCGATCGTCGAAGCCGTGCGAGCGGCGCTGGCGGACAACTGGCCGGGAGAGCGAGTCTACCTGGCCGGCTCGCCGGTGATCGACGAGGCGCTCGACTCCGGCTCGCGGCGTTCCGCCCAGAAGCTGTTCCCGCTCGTCTTCCTGCTGTCGGCGCTTCTGCTGCTGGCGTTCTTTCAGCGTCCCTATGGCCTGGTGGTGCCGTTCGTCTCGGTCGGTGCCGGCATCGTGTGGACGCTGGCGCTGATGCAAGTCGCCGGGCGCTCGATCAACATGGTGACCCTGACCCTGCCGCCGCTCTTGTGGGTGCTCGGTTTGTCGACTTCGATCCACCTGCTGTCGCGGACCCGGCAGCTACTGGCGGCCGGCATCGAGCTGCCGCAAGCGATCCGCCAGTCGATGCGGGAGCTGGCCCGCCCGTGCATCTACAGCGCGGTCACCACGGCGCTCGGTTTCGGCTCGCTGATGGCCAGCTCGATGCATCCCGTGCAGGAGATGGGCTTGTTCTCGGCGGTCGGCATTCTGCTCTGCCTGGCGAGCAACTTCCTGCTGTTTCCGAGCCTGGCCCGGCTGTGTCCGCCGCGGCCGCGCGCCAACACGGTGGAGGAGCATCCGGTGCTGGCGGCGCTCGGCCGGCTGATCGCCCGCCATGCCCGTTGGATCGTGGTCGGTGCGAGTGTCATAGCGGTCGTGCTGGTGGTCTCGCTGCTGAAGCTGCGTGCGGAATCGAACGTGATCGCTTTCTTCAAGCGCGACGCGCCCATCTCGATCACCTACCGCGAAGTGCTGAGCGATTTCACCGGTCCGTACTCGGTCGAGATCCTGCTGACGCCGACGGCACCGGTGTCTTCGGCGGAAGTTCTGAGGCGAGTCGAACGGCTGGAGGTTTCGCTGGCGGAAGCACCGGGGGTCGCCAAGGTCCTGTCGGTGGTGGATTTCGTCAAGAAGTCGTACCAGCGCACGCTTGGCGAGGCGCCGTCGGTGCATCGCCTGCCCGACAGCGAGGCCGCGCTCGCCGAAGCGTGGCAGGATACCGAGCTGCAGCTCGGTGATGAGCTGCAGGGCTTCTACGACAGCGAGCAGGGCACGCTGCGGCTGAGCGTGCTCGCCCAGCCGATGAGCTCGGAGCAGCACCGCGAGCTGCTGTCGGCGATCCGCGCCGAGCTCGACGCGCTCGACGCCGAATGGCGACCGCGCTCGACCGGCATCGTGCCGCTGCTGGTCGAAATGCAGGATCGGCTGCTGGAGAGCCAGATCCGCAGCATCGCCCTGGCGTTTCTGCTGATCGGTCCGGTGATCGCGCTGCTGCTGCGCTCGGTGCGCTACGCCGCCCTCAGCCTGGCGCCGAACCTGACGCCGATCTTGCTCGCTCTCGGCACCATGGCCTGGCTCGACATCGCGCTGGATCCGGCGACGGTGATGATCGCCGGCATCGCGCTCGGTATCGGCGTCGATGACACGATCCACTTTCTGACTCGCTATCTGACCCTGAGACACGAGGAGCTTGGCCTGGTGCCGGCGGTCGACTCCAGTCTCCAGACCGTAGGCCGAGCGATGGTGCGTACCTCGGTGATCACCGCCATCGGCTTCTTCGTGCTGTGCTTTGCCGAGTTCCTGCCGCTGCTCTACTTCGGCCTGTTTACCGCCATCGCCATGCTGGCGGCTCTGATCGCCGCCATGATCGTCCTGCCGGCCCTGCTGCTGCTGATGGAGCGTTGAGCTGGGGCCTCAGCCCGACAAGGTACGGCGGGCGTCGCGCTGCTTGCGGCAGTCCAAGCAGATGCTGTGGAGCTGGAGCGTGTGCTCATCGGGGTCGAAGCCGTGCGCCCGGCAGATTTCGCGCTGCATGGCGACGATACCGGGACTGACGAACTCGGCCACGCGTCCGCATTCCGTGCACACCAGGTGATCGTGGCGCTGGCCGGCGTGGACGTGCTCGTACTGAAACCGGCTGGTACCCAGGCGGTATTTGCGTACGAACCCGAGGTCGGCCATCAGGTCGAGATTGCGATAGAGGGTGGCGCGAGAGACCTTGAGTCCCTGCTCTTGAATCGACCCGAGAAGCGCCTCGGCGTCGAGATGACCGTGCTGCGAGTAGACCTCTTTGAACAAGGCCAGGCGTTCCGGAGTCACGCGGTGTCCCTTATCGCGCAGCAGCGCAATGTATTGATCACGTTCAGGAAAAGTCATTTTCATTCCTCGGTGCTGTAACTAACATCTTAGCCCAGTCGGGCATTCCCTTTGGGGATGACGGTGGTTGATGACGGTGGTTTTGGTGCAGATAGTGGTTTTGGCGCAGAAGGTGGTTTCGGTCAACCAGGCGAGCAACACGATGAATCGTCAGCAAGAGGTCGAAGCGCTGCTGCGCGCCTTCTCACGGCGTGATCTGGCGGCGATCCGCGACCTCGCGGACGCCGAGATCGATCTCGATCTCCCCGGCGGCGCTGGATTCACGCCCCTGATGCGGGCGGTGTTGCGTGGCCAGACCTTGACCGTGGAGTGGATGCTGGCAGCCGGTGCCGACCCCAACGCCCGCGGCGGAGACGGCACCTCGCCCTTGACCCTGGCGCAGCAGCTCGAAGCCCCGGAGATCGTCGAGCTGCTGCGCGCGGCGGGCGCCGCCGAGGCCGAGCCAGCTCCTGGCCCGGCGGTCGAGCCCGAGCCGAGCGAGAATCTGGCAGCGGCTCTCGCGGCAAACGCGGCGAACGCGGCGAACGCGTTGGCTGAGTCGAGGCCAAGGGGTGATGCCTTCAGCGATGCTTTCGACGATCGGTTTCCCGAGGATCGGCCGGACGAAACCGCCGGGCTCCTGGGGTGGGGAGAGGCCGCGTTGCCCACGGCCACTGCAACGCGATAGGCTCGAGCCGGGGAATGCCGACGACCGCCACCTGAGCTTCTGCACGAGGAGGATGTGATGTCGAGAACCGCTCGGATCCTTGGGACCGCTTGCCTTGCCTTGCCGCTGATGGTGTCCTGGGCCGCGGAGCCGCCGGTCCATGAAGCCGGAGAGATCGCCGCGGAAGAGATCGCCACCGAAGCATTTGTCGTGACCACCAACGTGGCACCGACGCAGGACGCTTTCCTGCGTCTGCGCCTGCCGGGAGCTTCGGAAGACCTGGAGCAGCTCGTTGGCGAGCGCTATCGCGCGGCCACCCCCGAGCAGCGGCGGTCGTTTCAGCAGTTCATCATCTCGACGAAGGTGGCGCGCTCGCACCGCTTCTGCCTGGCGGATGATGATTCCGACGTTTGCGCCTACGGCGCCGCCCTCAGCCGTCAGCGGCCATGCCTGGCGGGCGCTGACGATTGCCCGGCCTACGAGTCGTGGGAGCATGTGATGGGCGCACCCGGCGTGATGCCGGCACCGGAAGACCTGACGAGCGCCGCGACCGTGGTGGTGGATCAGTCGGAGCCGACACCACCGGAGTGATGTCGCAGGGCCACCGGGCTCACCCGGTGGCCGAAGCGTTGGGCGTGTCGGATGGCTCGGCCACCCGGTCTGGCCTGAACAGCGAGCGGTAGAGCTCGCGGAAGACGGTCGGGTTGTTCCAGTACTCCACGTGGGCGATCAGAGGCGTCTGGGAGTCTTTGTCCTCGACGTTGTCGACGGCCATGGCGCCGAAGCTGGAGTTGTCGCGATCGTCGTAGTAGTCGAGATCGCCGCTGATGATGTCGCGCCAGGAATAGACGTTGATCCAGTGCAGGCCGCCGCGAAAATGCTCATAGTCCTGGATCAAGGGCTGCACCGCCGTGGCCAGCGCTTCTCGCGTGTCGGTGGTGTGCTGGGAGTGGAAGCGGAAGATGTAGGCGGTTTTGTCGAGCGGTGAGCCGAAGGTCAAGAGCACCTTGGTGCGCTCCAGGACCTGCAGCTCGCGGCACGCGATCTCGTCATCACTGATGAGTTTGTTCAGGGTGTCGTAGGCGACGACGCTGCCGAGGGAATGGCCGAGAATGGCCACGCGGTCGTAGGTCGGCTGGTCGCCGCCGTTGGCGTAGATGGCGCGGGCGACCTCGAGCATTTCGTCTTGAATGCGGTCGCGGATCTTCTTGAAGCGATCGAGCTTGTGGGAGCTCAGGTAGGCGGCGACGTCGCCAATGGTCTCGACCACCAGGTTGCGCAGCAGGTAGGAGACCCAGAGCAGCACGATCCACATCGCGAGCACGAACCATTCTTGATCGAGCAGCTTGTTGGCGCTCGGCCAGGTCGAGATGATGGCAAACTCGTCCAGGCTATCGGGCCAGAATCGACCCCAGATGGGGATGAAGGCCAGGAAGGCGGCCAGCCCGACCACCATCAGGCACCAGAGCGGCAGCAGCACGCGGTGAGCGGTCTTGGCCGCCAGCTCCCAAAGACGTGGCATGACACGCTTGAGCCCGAGTCTGGCCAGCACGTACAGGTAGGCGCCCATCGCCAGCGAATACACGATGAGAATGAGCATCGTGATGGTGAAGCCCTTGACCATGGAATCGGTGGGCCAGGCGGTGACGTTCTGGGTGAGCGTGCCGATCAGATAGCTCGAAGCCATGACGCTGATGAGGGCGTTGATCAGAACGATCCCCAAGGCGATCGAGAACGCCAGCAGGAGACCCCAGAACGAAGTCGGCAGCACGTCGAAGCTCACCCTGCGACCAAACATCCAGCGGCTGAACCGAGTCTGTCCCATCAGGCCGTTGCGGGCGCCCGAGAACAGAAAGCCGAGGACGTCTCGGCCGTTGACCAGTCCTTCGGTGAAATGCGCCCAGTGGCCTTCGTAGATGTGCGCCTCGAAGGCCTGGCCGGAGCTCGTCTCGAGGTCGACCTCGGCGCGCTGGACTTTGAGACCGGAAGGATCCAGCTCGACGGTACCGATGCGGATCTCGTAGGGCTCGTCCTTCGACGGCGCCGCTGCGACCAGACCGTGGACCACTTTGTCCAGCGTCTCGAACTTGACCTGCTGCCCCATGCCGTGGAGCACGAACAGCGCAACCTTCTTGATGCCGGGCCGCGGGATATCGCGATCGATAGAGCGCGCCGGCGAGAATACGTCGTGTTCGAGTCCGTTGTTTTCGGTGTTCGAGCTCATGGCCATGGTGTCCCTCCAGGATGATGCCCCTTCAGAATGATGATGCCCCTCCAGGATAATGAGATCCGGTTCGCCCCGAAATTCATTAGTGGCCGACGCAGATCGTCGCTCTCGAGGGCTGGCCGCCCATGCTGGCGGGCTAGCCGTCAGGCCTGGCGGCGCGTTTCGAAGAGCTCGACCACCGCCGGCTTGGTCACCTTGCCCATGGCGTTGCGCGGCAGGCTGTCGACGCAGAGCAGGCGACTCGGGACCTTGAATCGCGCCAGGCGCTGCTTGGCCCAGTCCCGCAGTGCCTCGAGCCCGAGCTGGCCTCCGCCCGCAAGCACCAGTGCGGCCGCCACCCGCTGTCCCCACTCGGCGTCTTCGACGCCGACCACCGCGCACTCGTCGATCCGCGGGTGGGCGAGCAGCACGGTCTCGATCTCCAGCGCCGAGATCTTCTCGCCGCCGCACTTGATGATGTCGATGCTCTGACGGCCGAGGATGCGGTAGCAGCCGTTCTCCCGAACCGCCAGGTCGCCGGTCTGGAACCAGCCGTCGCGGAACGCCTCGCGAGTCGCTTCGGGACGCTGCCAGTAGCGTTCGAAGACCGTCGGCCCGCGCACTTCGATCTCACCCGGCCGGCCGTCACCCTGCACGACGCTGGCGTCGTCGATCAGCCGCACGTCGACGCTCGGCAGCGGACTGCCAACCGCTCCCGGCACGCGCGTCCCGTCGTAGGGGTTCGACAGCGCCATGCCGATCTCGGTCATGCCGTAGCGCTCGAGCAGGGTGTGCCCGGTGATCTCGCGCCAGCGGTCGAGCACCGGAACCGGTAGGGCGGCGGAACCCGAGACCATCAGCCGCAGGCTGGCGGCGGCCCGGGAGAGCTCGGCGCGAAGCTCGGGCTCGGCGGCCTCCCAGGCTTGGATCAGCCGGACGTAGATGGTGGGCACCGCCATGAACAGCGTCAGGCGTCCCGAGCGGATGATCTGCCAGATGCGCTCGGCGTCGAACCGCGGCAGGATCTCGCAGGTGGCGCCGCTCCACAGCGCACAGCCGATGATGTTGATCAGGCCGTGGACGTGGTGCAGCGGCAGCACCTCCAGGATGTGATCCTCAGCGCTCCACTGCCAGGCCGAGACCAGATTCTCGATCTGCGCCCGGAGATTGTCATGGCTGAGGACCACTCCCTTGGGGCGTCCGGTGGTGCCGCTGGTGTAGAGAATCAGGGCCCCGCGCTCGCCGCTCGAGCCGTCCACGGGAGCCGGCGTCGACCCTGCCTCGGGCGACCCTGCCTCGGGCGACCCTGCCTCTGCCTCTTCGAGTGCCTGGTCGATGGCCTCTTCGACGGCTACTAGACGCAGCGCGGTCGTTTCGACGAGGGCCGCGAGACGTGGAGCCAGCTCGTCGGCGGTGATCGTCAGGTTGATGCCGCAGTCTTCGACGACGTAGGCGAGCTCGGCCTCTGGGTGGGAGAGCGCCAGCGGGACCGCGATGCCGCCAACCCGCCAGATGCCCCACATGGCCGCGATGAACGGAAACCCCGGCGACACCAGGATGCCGATGCGGGCGCCGTCCAAGGCGTCGCCCGTTTGCTGCAGGTGGTGGGCGACCCGTTCGCTGGCCTGCACCAGGTCACGGTAGGTCGATGCTCCGCCAGCATCGATGACCGCAACGCGATCGCCGTGATCCTGGCCTCGGCGGAGGATCGGCAGCATGCCATTGCGACGGGCGGCCACGGCTATCGCCTCAGGGTCTGCACTTCGATCAGCTCGGAGTCCGAGTCGCTCGCGGTCGCTTCGTTGAGCGGCATCTCGGGGATATCCTCGGTGCTCATCTCGCCTTCCGCAGCGAGATCTGGGGTTGCAGCGTCCGCGACTGAAGGGGTGGTCGCTCGTCGCGCGATCGCCAGGCGGCGGGCGACCGCGAGCAGGACCAGCACCGCAGCGCTCACGGTGAAGACACTCAGCTGCTGGCGGTCGACGACCTGCAGGCCGCGCAGCTGGACGGCTGAGGCGGCGATCCAGCCCAAGGTCAGGAAGTAGCCGAGCAGCAGCTGCAGCACGCAGCTGCGCCACGCGGCGGCCGCCGACTTGTCCGTCGCACCCCAATGGGTCTGCTGCCATAGCCAGCGCTGCAGGGCGGGAGGACCGCCGTGAGCCACCGCTAAACGGGTAGCCAGCTCGAGCTCGCGCAAACGCTGGCTGCGCCACAGCGAAGCGCCGGCGAGCAGGCTGCCGATCAAGAGCGGAAACATCGGCATCACGAAGGCGAGATCGAAACCCGCCACGATGCCGACGCGCGACGCTTCGCCGAGCTGCCGTTTGGCCTCGGTGAGCGCCTCGTTGACCCCGGCGAAATGCTCCAGGTTGCGATCGGCGGCGGTTTCCAGATCACTCAGGACGCTCGGCCTGCGGATCGTATCGCGGACCGCGGAAGCGAGCCCGAGCTCGACGCGATCCGGATTCGGCAGCGTCCACCACAGGGGCTCGCCGGGCGCCGTCAAGGTCAGCTCCCGCGCTGCGCGAGTGAAGGCGTTCAGGGCGCCGGCTAAGGCGTCCCACTGCGTTCGGGCTTCCGTAAAGCTGCCGCGCAGCCTCGGGATCGCGCTGGCGGCGGCGTCGAGGCGGGCTTCGAGGCGGGGCAGGGAGTCTTCGCGCCAGCTACGCCCGACGTCGAAGTAGCGCGGCGCGATGATCAGCTGCTCGACGATCGGCGCCAGGATCGCCAGGGTCTCGTCGCGACCGCTGGCGTCTCGCAAGTCGGCGATCCAGTCGGGGTTCTGAAGCTCCAAGGGCTGGATGCCGGGCTCCGACGAGGCCGTCGGAGCGGGCGTCGACCCGTCTTCCGGCGTCGCGGCCGGGGCGTCGTCGGCCTCGGCGGCCTGGCGGGCGGCTTCGGCCGCCGCATCAGCAGCGATCTGGCGACGCGTCGCCTCCAGGCGCGCCAGGTCGAGCTCGAGATCCTGCGAAAGACGCTCGAGCGACGGCGCGACGAGCTGCGTGGTCTCCTGGCGGATGCCCTGAAGCGAACGCCTCAGCTCGCCG
>JBCCEE010000347.1:0-9294 GCA_039030415.1 Acidobacteriota bacterium | reverse complement strand
GCTCGATGCGCTCGCGAGCCGTCCATCGCCCGAGATCGTGCTGACGCTGGATCTTGGCCTCGCCCCCCATCGCCAGGGCATGCCGGCGGCGGCGCGCGAGCTCGGCCAAGCCATGACGGTCGTCGCTGGTGGACGTGGGTTCCGCGGTGCCCGGATCTGAGCCCGCACGATCTCCATTATCTCGTTCGCCGAGGCTGTCGTGCTTCATCGCTGCTCCTGAGAGTGACGCTCAACGCTTGCTGTACGCGATTCCACGGATCCTCCAGGCCGGCTCCATGGCGGCGGCGCTGATCGTAACCGACAATGCGATCGAGCCGGGGCACAGAACCACGACTGAGGAGCTCGTTATGCACCGATCCACTGCCCAGACCCCACCGCCCACCTCGACCCGTGATGTCGCTCGCCTTGGCGGCGGAGCGCTTGGCAGCGTGCCGCCCTGGTTGCGCCATGCCGACCGCATGCTGCGCGAGCAATTCGATCGGCCGCTGACAGTACGAGCGATCGCCGCCGAGGTCGGCGTCCACCCGGTGCATCTATCGCGAGTCTTTCGCCGCATCCACCGCGCCTCGATCGGCGACACCCTGCGTTCGATCCGCGTACGCTACGCCTGCGCTCGTCTGCACGATCCTCGGGTCGAGCTGGCGGATCTGGCGCTGAGCGCCGGCTTCTGCGACCAGAGCCAGCTCACCCGAGCCTTCAAGCGCGTCGTCGGCACTACGCCGGGACGCTACCGCGCCAAGTCTCGGCGAGTCGCTCTATCGCCGGTGCTGCCCGTCCACCCGAGCCCTCTGCTCAGGACGAACAGCAGTAGCGCAGCGCTCGACAGCGAAACATAGACCAGCCCCAGGTATGAGTACTACCGCGAAGGGGTTTCAACCGCTCGAGATTCCTACGACCCAACGCAGCGATCTACTCCCGCTCGAGCTCTTCGGGATCAGGGAAACCCTTGGTATAGATGGCGGTGATTTCCGCCGCGAACATTGGATGATCGCACGCCGTGTAGCCGTTTTCGGTGATCATCTCGAACGCCTTCTCGATTCCTCCGAGCTCCTTGTCGCGGCGCACGACGACGTTCAGCTGATGATCTCCGGGATCGCTCGCTTCGAGGGGAGTCGCCAGCGGCAAGAGCAAGTCGAAGTGGTCGGACGAGGTTGGGAAGCGAATCTTCGGCGGCACCACTCCGACAATGATCCTCTCGTCCTCCCCAACGCGAACGGACTGCCCGATCACCTCGGGGCTGCCGTCGAACGCTTCCTGCCAGAGCTCGCCGCTCAGCATCACGACGCGCGGCGCATCCCCATCGTGCCCTTCACCGGGCAGGAACGCTCGTCCCAGCTGGGGCGCGATCCCCAGGTTGTCTAGAAAAGAGTCCGAGACGATCAGGGCTCGGGCGGGTTGGCGCGCCTCACCCTCGCCGAGCTCGACATCCTTGAAAGCAAACCCCGAGACCATCTTGAAGACTTGCTTGCTGTCGCGCCAAGCCTTGATGGTGCCATTGGGAACCGGAATCGGATCGTCGAACGTGCCTTCGTAGATCACGACGAGCTCTTCGACTTCAGGAAACGGCGGCTTACCCGTACACGCCTGCAAACCTCCATAAACCACACCAACGAGCCAAAGGCCGAGCAACATCTTGAACCTGACGGAACGCAACATAGAGATCTCCTAAGGATGGCAGCTGCGACGGCATGCAGAATCGGGCCGCGGCTTCCTGCCAAGGTCTACGACCCGAGCAGGGACCCTATTCACCGGCTCTGTTCACGCGCCAAAGCTCTCAAAGCAGCATGCCGTCCATAGCCGAAGCCAAGACCCAGAGTAAGCCTTAGATGGCTCCTACCACTTGGTGAGCAGCAGATCGCTCCCGCTCGGAGTGCGTTCGCCGAAGACTACGCTTCTTGTGCCAATCGGCGAGCGCTCTCATACAGAAATGGCGACAGACGGACGCCATTTTGGATCAGCTCATCGAGAAGCACAGTGACTGTGTCGATCAAACCGAGGCGCTTGCACGCCAGCAGAATTCCGACAGTGCCCGTGATATCGACACCAAATGCCGCGGCGATTCGTCGCCCGCGTCGTTCGTCGATCGCGAGCGGCATCGCGCGATCCTGCGCCAGGACAATCGCTTCACTTTCGCCCTGATCGAGCCAGAATCGCATGCGGGCAACCGCGCGGCTATCGGTGACTTCAACCGAGCTCAACCAACCGGCCTGTGCGACTTCCTGGGCTCCCGGCAGTAGCGGGTCTTCGGTGATCTCCTGATAGACCGCGTTCGGCACGAGAACCTCGGCATAGGCAGCCGGCAGCAGCTCCAGCTTGCCGATTCGAGCCAACGCGATCAGCGGTCCCGCGTTCGCGACCAGGCTCACCGCTTATGCGGTCCGGCCGAGGTCGTCAGCCGCTTGCATCGCGACGTCCATCTGACTTTCGAGCTCGTCGTAGCTGGCGTCTAGATAAGGCAATCCGCGGAGGTCGAGAAGCTGGAGGAAGCCAGCCTTGGTGAGGCCAAGGACCTCAGCAGCCTTGCCAGCCGAGATGATGCCTTCTTGGAAGAGCTCGAGCAGAATCCACTCTCGGGCCCGGCTACTGAGCTCCGATGGCTCGACGTTGAGGGCGAGGACCAAATCACTCGGCAGCTCGACTTCGATCTTGACTGGGTTCATGAGGGCTCTTCTCGACACCCAATCATCTTATCGCAAGGCTCCCGAGACGCCGGAAGTCTTCGCGGTAGCGCCCGAAACCTACCACTTGGTGAGCAGCAGATCGCTCTCGCTCGAGTGCAGCAGCGCCAGGGCTAGGTAGCGGCCGTCGCCGGAGACCGCCATGCCGTACTCGCGGGCCGGCTCTTCGAGCTCCCAAACGGTGCGCTCTTCACCCTGGGGCAGGTCGCGGTAGACGACGGTGCCGTGGTCGTCGTCCTCACGGTCGACGAAGTAGACGCCGTCCTCGGTCAGCGCCCAGTCGACGGTGGGATCGAAGTTGGCTAGGACCTGGTTCTCGGATCCGCCGTCCAGAGGCTGGCGCCACAGACCCGAGACGCCTTTGGGCTTGACGAAGTACAGCCAGCGGCCGTCGAACGATTCAGCAGCGGCGAGGCCACCGTCGCGCGTGATCTGGTTGGCGTTGCCCGATGCCAGAGAGCGGCGCCACACCTGCCAGCGCCCCGTGCGATTGGAGGCGAAGTAGAGGCTGTCGCCGTCGCGCGACCAGAAAGGGAGACAGTCGTCGGCGCGATGCTCGGTCAGCCGCTGGCGATGCGCGCCGTCGACGGTGATCAGGTGGACGTCGACGTTGCCGCCGCTACTGCTGTCGAAAGCGATCCGCGAGCCGTCGGGGGACCACTGGGGCCGCCCCAGCAGACCGGAGCCTATAGAGGTCAGCTGGCGCGGATGACGCGAGCCGGCGTCCGCCACCCACAGCTCGGACGAGCCCGAACGCTCCGATACGAAGGCGACGCGCTGACCGTCGGTCGAGAATGCCGGCAGCCGATCGGTCGAGGTCGACGACAGCCAGCGCACGGGCTGCGGCGCGTCCGTGAGATCAAGACGCCACAGCTCGGTATCCAGCCGCAGCCGCTCCACCACCAGGTGGTCGACCGCCGGCACCGCCGAGGCCCGCACGATGTGGTCCGAGCCGAGATCGAGATCGTGACTCGCGCCGCCGCTCGCCGGCACCCAGCTCAGCACGTAGCGATCAGCCTTCAGGCGCGCGAACAGAACGGCCTCGCCGTCGGGAGACCAGGTGGGACGCACCATCGCCTGCCGCAGCTCGGTGAGCCGGCGCAACGAACCGCTCGCCGGGTTCAAGGCGTAGAGATCACTCACCGCGAGAATGCCGCGGCGCACGAACACCAGCTCTTCGCCATCCGGGGACCAGGCCGGGTCGAGATCGCCAGCGACGCCGACCGGCGGTGCGGTGAGGCGCTCGCGATAACGCGTGGCGACTTCGAGTCGAAACAACGCCACCGGCTCGCCCGGTTTCGGCCGCTGAGCAAACGCCAGCCAGCGACCGTCTGGCGACCAGGCGACACCGTAGACCCGTTCTGCCGGCAGCTCGGCCAGCGTGCGTTCGCTGCCGTCCGCGACGTCGGCGATCATCAGCTGGGTCGCCTCCGCGCCATAGCGGGCGTAGGCGACCCAGCGACCGTCCGGGGACCAGGCCGGGTGGGCGGCGGGATCGGTTGGCTCCGTCAGCTGCCGCGGCACCTCGTCGTCGAGCGGACGCACGTAGACCGCGTCGGTGCCGCCGTCTTCCGCCCACACGAAGGCGACGTGGTGACCGTCCGGCGACAGGCTGGCGTCGCGCTCGCGGCCGGGATAGGTGGTGAGTGGCTTCAGCGCGGAAAGTCGTGCCGAAGCTGCGGCTACCCCAGCACTCTGTTGGCGGCTGTCGGTCCTCGCAAGCGCCATGGCCAGCGCGGCAAAGGACAGCGCCGCGACCACCAGGGCTGCCAAGGCCAGGCGGGCCTTGCGGTCGCCGAGGAGCCGGTGAAGCCAAGGCCCGCGGCGGGCGGCGGCGGGCTCCTCCAAAGCAGACGCGACCGGCACGTCAGCCTCGGTGGCGTCAGACTCGCTCAGAACTTCAGCAAACTCGCTAGCTTCAGCGACCTCGACCAGCGGACGCACCGGCGCCAAGAGTCGATACCCGGCTCGCGGGATGGTCTCGATGAAGCGCGGCGCGCGGGCGTCGTCACGGAAGGTCCGACGCAGCAGCATCACCGCCCGTCGCAGGCCCTCCTCGGCGGCGTAGGTATCGCCCCAGCCGACGGCACGCAACACTTCGCGCGGCACCATCTCGCCGGACTCGGCCGCCAGCCGCACCAGCACGCGCATCACCTTGGGCTCCAGGTGCTCGACGCGGTCGCCTTCGGTCAGCCGAAAGAGCTGGGGCTCGACCAGCCACGCACCCAAACGGAACCCGTGCGCCAGGGAGTCCCCAGGGTTCGAGCCAGCCGCCGGGCCCGGGGATGGATCCGGGACGGGAGCGGGTTCTGGAGCTAGGGCAATATGCTGAGCCATGACACGAGCGCCGCGGGATGATGTCACCATCACTTATACGGCGCGGCGTCGGCGAAGTTGCCTTCGCCAGCTGGCCATGGCTCGGTCGATAGCTCTAATCGTCAGCTCTGCTTGTCAGCTCGACTCGTCCCCGGCTCCGCGATCCGGATGGGTGTCGGTCGGCGGCTCGAAGATCGACGGATCGAGCTGCGGGTCGACTCGCACCGCTTCGACCTCGAGAGTCTCCAGCCGGGCGCCGAGCTCGAGCTCGACGCGAAACGGCAGCACCAGGCCGTCGACCCGTCGGAAGTCGTCATAGAACGCGCGCTGACGCATCGCCGCTTCGCCCTGGGTAAAGTCGTGAGCGGTACTGTCGATCGCGACTTCGAGGTACGTCTTGGCGTCGAGGTGCCAGACCTCCTCCGCTGCGGGCTGGTCATCACGTGCCGGCAGCACCAGGCGCAGCTCGAAGGTCTCCCGGCCGTCGATCTCACCGCGACCGAGCAGCTCCACCGTCAGGCCCTGCTGCACCAGCGGCCCCGGCTCCGGCAGCGTCCTCTGCGCGACCGCCGTCAACAGCAGCGGTGCGAAATACGCTTCGCGCTCGAGCTGGGCTCGATACGGCCCGTCTTCCACCACGCTGGCTTGCGGGCTCAGTAGTGCGTGCCGCATCCACGTTCCGGCAGCGCCACGGGCGCGCACCGCAGGCGCTTTCATCACCTGATAGTCCAGACGGTAGAGGTCATCCCGGTGCCGCACGAGCCGGAACGGCGCGCGCTGGCTGAAGGTGGCATAGTGCCCGCTCAGCTCCAGAGCGCGAACCGCCTGCCAGCGCTCGACGCCGCCGCGCGCCGCAGCGTAGCGATCCAGCACCTGCTCAACGCCCGGCTCGGCGGCCCGGGCCGGCATCGCTATCAGCAGTACCGTCGCCAGCAATGCGGCCGTTGGAAATGCCGTCGCGAGCCTCAGGCATCTCGCGTCAACCCGCCGCCGCTTCATGGCGCCCCCTCCGCGGTCACTGGCTCGCTTGGCTGCGCGGCATCGCCCCGCACGTCCAGGCTCACCAGCTCGTCGCCGTCTCGCAGGTAGAGGCGACCGTCCGCCAGGCTGGGCTCTGTCCAGGCCCGGCCCTCCATCGCCCGCTTGCGGCCCAGCTCTCGGTAGCCCGTGGGATCCGCCTGCACCAGCGCCAGCTCGCCGACGTCGCTCAGCACGAACAGCAGATCTCCCGCCGCCACCAGCGAGCCTTTGCCGAAGCCGCGCTTGGCCCAGCGGCGCTCGCCGGTGGCGCCGTCCAGGCACCTCAGAGTGGCGTTGTCGAAGCCGTAGACGAAACCGTCTACGGCCACCGAAGTATTGAAGTGGTTGCGCATCCACTCGGCCTTCCACAGCGCTTTGGTCTCGAAGCCGTCGCCCTTGCGCTGGACGCGGATCATCAGGCCGCCGAAGCTATCGTCCGAGGCCGCGACGAAGATGCGATCCGGCGGCAGGAAGAGCGGCCGCACCACGCCCCCTACCTGGCCCGTGTCGTGACGCCACAGCAGCTCGCCTTCCGTCGACAGCGCCTGCACCCCGATGCGCTTGAAGAACACGTACTGACGCACGCCGTCGAGCTCGATCGCGATCGGTGTCGAGTAGCCGGAGCCGCCCCACAGCGCGGTCCAGCGCACCTCGCCGCTGCGCCGGTCGAACGCTACCGCCCCGGGCTCCTGTCGAGGGCGCCCGACCTCGACGATCACCTGATCGCCATCGACCAGCGGCGAGGTCGAATAGCCGAAACGCGGCACGCGTCCCCAGCCCTGCAGCTCGCGACTCCACAGGAGGCGCCCCTCATCCAGAGTCAGCGCCACCAGCCGCGCCCGCGACGAGATGGCGTAGACGCGATCGCCCACAATCGTCGGAGTAGAGCGCGGCCCCGGGTCGGCTAGGGTCAGCGGCGAAGGATGATCGATCGTCACTTGCCACAGCGTCTCGCCGGTCGCCCGATCCAAGCACACCACCGCTTCTTCCAGCCCAGAATTACTGTCGACAGAGTCACTTTCGACCGAGCCCGATGGATCGGGCGTTGCGGGCTCCGGCGCTACCGTCGCCATCGTCACCAGCCGGTCACCCACCGCCGCCACCGCCGAATAGCCGCTGCCGATGGCGCGCCGCCAGACGACTTCGGGCTGGTCTTCACCCCAGCTCGCCAGCAGCCCAGCGGCCGCAACGGATCCCGAGCCCTGCGGGCCGCGATACTGCGGCCAATCCTGCGCCGAGCTCTGGGCCGACCAAAGGACGCCGGCGACGGCGGCCACGTGCCCCGCCGTGAGCCAGGCCCTCCGCCACCGGCGTCCAAGCCGCGTCATCGCCCGGCTCCTCCCGTTTCGGTGTGGACCGGAGCCGGCGGCGCCTGCGGCAGGCCGCGCGGATCCTCCGTGACCTTCTCGAGCAGCAGCTCGATCGCCTTCTCGAGCTGCGGATCACGCCCGGCGAGCACCGCCGCCGGCGAGTTTTCGACCTCAAAGTCCGGCTCGACGCCGTGGCCCTCGATGATCCACTCGCCGTTCGGGTCCGTCGTGCCCATCTCGGCGACCGACACGCTGCCGCCGTCGATCAGCGGCCCGCGGCCGAAAATGCCGACCACCCCGCCCCACGAGCGTTTGCCGACCAGCGGCCCGAGTCCGGCCTGGCGGAACACCCAGGCGAACTGGTCGCCGTCCGAAGCGGTGTCCTCATCCAGCAGGCACACCAGGTGGCCGGTGAACACCGTGCTGGGATAGGGATTCGGCACGTCCTGGTTGCGCCCGAAGTCGACCATCAGCAGCTCGCGACGCAGGCGCTCGATGATCATCGACGAGACGTTGCCGCCACCGTTGGAGCGCACGTCGATCACCAGCCCTTCCTTGCGCTGCTGGCCGTAGAACCATTTGATCCACTCGCGGATGCCGCTGGCCCCCATGTTGGGGAGGTGGACGTAGCCCAGCCGCCCCGCGCTCGCCTTCTCGACCCGCTCGTGGTTGCGGCGGATCCACTCGAGGTAAATCAAATCGTCCTCGTTGCGAATCGGCTCGACCAGCAGGGTACGCGGCTCACTGCGCGGCTCACTGCGCGGCTCACTGCGCGGCTCGGCGCTCGGACCGTCGGCCAGTACCAGCTCCACCGGCCCGCTGCCGGCATGGCGCAGCAGCTCGAACGGATTGTCACGCGCCCGCACCTCGCGGCCGTTGATACGCAGCAGCAGGTCCCCAACCCCGGCGTTCAAACCAACCTCCGTCAGCGGCGAGCGGTAGGTGTCCTCCGCATTGTCGCCGGCGAAGATCCTAGCGATGCGGTAGCGGCCGGCGCCGGCGTCGAGCTCGAAGCGGGCGCCGAGCAGTGCCGCCTCGGGGCGCGGCGGCATCTCGACATCGCCGCCCGCGACGTAAAGGTGGGAGGCGCCGAGCTCGGCGATCATCTCGGAGATGACGTAGTTGAGATCCGAACGGTGGCCGACGTGCTCGAGCAGCGGCTCGTACTGGCGGCGCAGCGCCTCCCAATCGTAGCCGTGCAGGTTCTCGACGTAGAAGAAGTCGCGGAAGCGTCGCCAGGCCTCGTGGAAGATCTGACGCCACTGCTCCTGCGGCACCAGGTCGACCTCGAGACCGCCGAGCGGCACCATCTTGGCGCCGTCGGCTCCCTTCGCCCGAGCGTCCATGAGCTTGTAGCCGCCCTGCTGGCCGACCAGCAGCTTCTTGCGGTCGGCAGAGAGGGCGGCGGAATTCAGGTTCTCAGCCAGCATCGACGAATCGCGCGAGTCGAAGGCGAAGACCCGGATACCCGGGGAAACGTCGCTCTGCCGGCCGTAGTACGGAGCGCCGGTGCGGAAGGCCAGCAGGTGACCGTCGACCGCTGACAGTCCGATGTAGTTGTCAGCCGCCATCGGGATCCGCGCCACGCGCTCGGCCAGGCCGTCGAAGTCGATACGAATGGGCTGCGGCCCTGCATCCCCAGTCCCGTCTGCTTCAGCCCCGTCCTGGCTCTCTCCCTTCTCCTCCGCGTCGTCACCGGCTTCCTCGACCGTCGCCTCGTCGCTGCGCGGTGGCAGGGGATGGGCGACGTCTTCACGCAGCGCCAGCGCGTAGACCAAGACTTCACGATCCAGCACATAGTCGAACTCGAACGAGCCGATCTGGGGACGCCACTCGCGAGGGCTCAAGTAGAACAGGTAGTCGCCGTTCGGTCCCCAGCTCGGCGCCCTCTCGGTGAACCGGTCGCTGGTGATCCTGCGCGCCTGGCCGCCGACGCTCCAGATGCCGAGCGACCGGTTGCCGTTGGCCTC
>JBCCEE010000346.1:0-9313 GCA_039030415.1 Acidobacteriota bacterium | reverse complement strand
CTCGCCGCCGGCATCACGCTGCTGCGCGACGGCGAGCCGCAGGCCATCACCTTCTCGCTGCAGGGCAACACCGTCCGCGTGCTGCCGTCCGCGGCGCTGTCACCCGAAACCGACTACACGCTGACCGTGGGCCTGGCGGTACAAGACCTCCAGGGCTACGGCTTGACGAGCCAGGTCAGCGTCACCTTCCAGACCGCCGTCATCACCCTGCCCGACTCGATCGACCCGCGCCGCCTGCGGGTCATCGAGCCCAATCCGACCACCGGCCTGGCGCGCGTCGAAGGCCTGTCCGGCGCCGTGCCCGGCGAGGTCACCGTCACGGTGGAGAACACCAGCCAGCCGATCGGCACCGTCAGCACCACCGCCGCCCAGGACGGCAGCTTCAGCCTAGACATCGAGGCCGCGCTCGGCGACCGCCTGCAGATGATCGTTCTGCTCGAAGGCGGCACCGCACCGGTCTTCTGGCTGCCGCCCTTCCTGTCGAGCGACCTCCAGGCCGGCTACGTCGGAGCGCGCGCCGAATCCTTCACCACCGGTGACGACATCACCGTCACCCTCGACGAAGGCACCTTCGATCAGCCAACCTGGGTGCGGATCGCCAGCGAGCTCACCACCGCCGCGCCGATCCCGGCTCCCGACCTGCTGCCGGCCCTCACCGCCTTCGCCCTCGACTTCGGCGGCGCCACCCCCAACCGCCGCCTGCACCTGAACCTACCGGCACCCGCCAATCCCGGCGCTGGCCCCTATCTGCTAAACCGCTACGTCGACGTGCTGGGACGCCAGGGCTGGATGATGCACGACCTGATGGAGCTCGAGGAAGGGCGTTTTGTCACCTCGACACCATCGGCCGGGGCAGCGAGCCAGGCGTCGCGGGCGCCGGGTGGGGTGAACAAGTCGTTCGCTCAGGACGCAGCTCTGTCGCAGGCTTTCATTCTCGGTAAGTCAGGCGAGGGTGCCCAGCCGCGGGATTTCGTCACCGGCGTTGTAGCCGCGGGGCGATACCAGGCGACGCGCTCGATTCAACCGCTCGGCCACATCGTGTTTCCGCCGGCTGGTCTCAACGAAGTACTGGTCTCGAGCCCGTCGTTTGGCGGCTCGCCGATGTTGGGCTTGGCAAATCCGGGGCTGTTGGCGTTCATGCCCAATGGACTCATCATGCCGACCTTGCTGACGACGCCGGTCGACCTGACAATCACTGATCTAACCACCGGCTTCGAGCTCTTCCGCGATACTCTCCCGGCCTCGTCCGAGCCGCTGGTGACGCTGCCGCCGGATCTGTTCGGTGATGTCCAGCCCCCAGTGCTGCTGTCCGGCTCGCCGCTGGGTTTCTACCACCTGCAGACGGCCGCCGACGGCGTGACGACGCTGGCTCCTGGACTGACGCTCGAGGTCGCCGGCACCACGCTAACCGTAACCGGCGATCCCGACGCGACGGTCGAAGCAGGTGAGATCGTTATTCTCGGATTGGACGGCAACACCGCGGGGGGTAGTGGGTCGGCCAGCTTCACCGCCGCAGCCGACGGCAGTTTCAACGCCGTTCTCGAGATTGTTCGCGGTCACCGCTATCTACTGGCGATCGAAGGCGAGCTGCACGTCGAGGGTACTCTGGAGCTGGCGTTCAGTGAGGCTCTGGCAACGCCGGTGTCCGGTATTCAGGTGCGACGTCAGCCGGTCGACCTGCCGATCGATCTCGCCATCAGTCCAAGGGGTGACGGATCAATCCTGGAGCTCGATCCCATCAACGGCTGGACGGTCGGCGATTACGTCCTCGAGATCAACTCAGGGCTCGAGGATGCGGTCGGCAACGCTTGGCCGCGTACGCTGCGGGTGCCGTTCACGGTGGTTGGCAGCTCTCTGAGCGATAGCCTGGCGACGGGCTCGGTGCAGGATGCCGCCACGCTCGGTTCCCTGGTCTTCGTCGCTACGCTTCAGAACGGTCTGAGAGTGGTCGACGCCAGCAATCCCGGAGATCTTCAGAACTACCTGCCGAACAACCTCTCGTTCACCTTTCCGCTGCAAGAAGCCACTCGCGGTGTCGCCGTCGACCCCCATGGCCGGGTATATGTCAGCGGCGGTGGCGCGGCGACCTTCGGTCAGCTCAAGATTCTTGATCCGCTGGCCATTGATCTAGAGGCTATCGCGGCCGATCCCGCAGCCCGGACCGCCGCCTGGCGTGGCTCGACGCTACTGTCGGATCCAGTGACCGGAACCGATACCGTGCTGCCGGCCGGTTTCCCGCGACGGTTGGCGCTGATGTCGAACGACGACCGCAGCTCGTGGACCTTTGATCCCGCTGCGCCGCCTGCAGGCGTCATCTTCTCTCCCAGCGCGCCGCCAGACGACGCGTCTTACGTACTCACGCTGACCGTCGCGGGCGATGCGTCTCGGGAGGGCCTGCCAGTGACCCTGCGCAACCGCACCCGCGGTAGCTGGCACCGCGTCGATGCCGGTGCCAATGGCGACGCGGTCTTCCAGATCGTGATGGAGCAGACGGCGTTGAGCTCTAGCTTGACCGGTGACCTGTACGTCAGCCCCGGGGAAGAGCTCGAGCTGCTGCGCAATCGTGACGCCTTCGCCTATGTGGCGATCGACGGCGTCGGCCTGGCGGTGATCGACGCCAACGCGTTCTATGGCGAGAACAGCCAGGACTTCAGCGATCCCAACATCGCCTCGGGGGCGTTGAGTTTCTTCCCGGGTTTTCAGGGACAGCTGCCGATCTGTGATCCGGCGGTGCCGGTAGTGGAGCGGACGCCACTCGATGTCGGCGTGCTGCTCGATCTGGATCATCCCCATCCGCTGACCATCCCGACACTGCTGCATCGCTACGGCTTGGGGGTGATGAAAGCGTCGTCGCCCCAGGCGCCTCAAAACCTGGAGTCGCTCTCGCATCATTGCGCGGCGATCAGCAACACCGCGGTGATGGGCGGCATGGCTATCCTCCAGGCCTACCCGATGGATCTCGATGGCGATGGCATCCTCGCTGCCGACGAAGTGCGGGACTACGTCGTGGTCACCAATGCAAGCGTCGGAGCCACCGATCCCACCGGCTGGGTCATGGTCTTCGACCTCACCGACCGCGCCGCGCCGCAGCTGGTCGGCCGGATCGAGATGCCGAGTCCGATCTCGACGATCGCGGCGGATCGCGCCAACCGGCGGCTGGTCGTCGCCGGCCTAGGCGATGGTCTGCACATCGTCGATTTCGACCGCCCGCCGTCGCTCGAGGTGCTCGACGCCGACGCTGACGGCCGCGATGATCGGGTGTTGGAAACCCTCACGATCACCGGCGAGTCTGTTACCGAGCTGGCCCTGGTGCCGGAGTTGGGCTTGGTCTTCGCTGGCGGCCAGAATCTCGGGCTCAGCAGTATCACTGTAGCTCCGCCGGAGCTCGCAATCGTCGGCGCCCATGGCGGACCGCCACGCGCGGCCAGCAAGCTAGCGCCCTTCGGAGTACCGACCTCGAGCACGAGCGAGGCAGCAGAGCCGGGGCTGGTGCGCATCGAAGCGCGACTGCCAGGCGGCCTGGCGGACGCCAATGGCGAGCTGCGTCTAGACCTGTTGAGCGTCGGGCCCGGCGGCGTCGAGATCGACGACGCGGGTGACCCAGCGATCTACCAAGACGTGCCGCCGACCCGCTATCTCGGCAACGACGGCATCGTGCTGCGCCGGCTCTCGGATCGGCCCCACGACCAGGGTTACGGCATCTTCGTCTCCCAGCCGGTCGTGCTGCTTGCCGATCTCAGGGCTTCGGTCTATTACGATCAGACGTCAGCCGAGCTGGCGAGCTGTTCGCGCTGCGACCTCGTCGCCGAGGGTGTCTACAGCGCGGCCGAGCTGTCCGGTGGCGCGGAGTTTCATCCTGAGCTGCTGTCCGGACACCGCATCGCGGTGCGTTTCCCGGAGGCCTTCCGGGTCGCGACCGGCGAGCTCTATAGTCCGGCGGCGCTCGATCAGGCCCAGATCGCCGTAGCCTCGGTGCCGTGGGATATCAGCCCTGCAGTGCGGCAGGAGCCACGACTCAATCCGTCCTACGGCACTGGCGATGTCGCTCCGGGAACCCTGCTGCATTCCGGAGAGATGTCCCACGGCGTCACCGACCTCGCTATCGCGGGTCGCGGTTTCGACTTCGCCTTCGAGCGCACCTACCGCAACCAGATCGTCGGTGGCGGGCCGCTGGGCCCAGGCTGGGACTTCGGCTACCGCATGCGGTTGCGCGAGCTACCGAACGGCGATGTCGAGTACTTCGACGGCCGCGGTCGGCGCGAGCGTTTTGCGGCCGGGGCGGACGGCTACCAGGCGCCCGCCGGCCTGTTCGTCGAGCTGCGCCAGACGTCGGCCGGCTGGTTGATGATCTCGCCCGCGTTCGACAAATACCGTTTCGATCCCTTCGGACGCCTCGAGTCGATCTCCGACGTCCTCAAGCAGGGCGAGGGCAGTGGTAACGAGCTGCGCTTCTTCTACGACCTGCATTCGCGGCTGGTCCGGGTTACTGACACCCTGCACGGCGAAGCGGGGCCAGATCGCAGCATCCATCTGGAGTATGACCCAGCGGGTCGCTTGATCCGCATCACCGACTTCACCGGGCGCGCCTTCGAGTACGCCTACGACCCTCAGGGTCGGCTGTCGGAATTCCGCACCCCCGAAGTCGAAACCCATGTCGCGCCTGCCTTTGGCGGCCAGATTTCGCAGCTGGTCAAAACTTACGCCTACGAAGACCCGGCGGGCGAGGTCTGCGCCGACGCGAATCGCTGCTTGGCCGACCGTTTGAATCGCGGCAACAACCTGATCGACTGGACCGACGCCAAGGGCCATAGCTGGCTGTCGGTGAGTTACGAAGACCGCGACGGCGACCAGCGCGCCGAGGAGGTGGCGAGCCAAGATTGGGGCGACGACAGCCTCAGTTTGACCTATTACTTCGCGGCGCGCACCGCCGCGGTTGTCGACCGCCGCAGCAACACCTGCAGCTACCTGTTCAACGCCGCCGGTCAGACGCTGCGGGTCGACGATCCGGCAGGCGAAGTGTGGCTCTATGAAATCGACGACGAGGGACTGCGTACCCGCCAGCAGCTCCCCCTCGGCGGCGCAACAGCAACGGCTTACGACCTGGCGAGCGGACGCCGTAGCCGCAGCAACGCGCTGACCGTCACGGTCACGCCGGATGGTCGCGGCGCCAACGGCTCCTCTGAGACGCTCGTCAGCACCTTCGAATATCACGCCAAGACCAACCGGCCGACGCGAGTAGTGGGTCCGCGCGGTAGCGTCACCGTCATCGAGCGCACCGAGACCGGCCTCGAGACGCGGTTGATTCGCGCTCAGGGGTCTCCCGAAGAGAGTGTGGTCACGCTGCCGGCGGATCCGCACTATCTAGCCTACGGTCAGCCGATACGCCAGATCAATCCCAACGGTCATACGACGCGGTACGCGTATTTCCCGGCCGGCCACGCCAGTCACGGTTACCTCGAGAGCATCGTGGTGGACCCGGATGGTCTGGATCTCTCCACCCGCTTCGAGACCGATCCCCGCGGCAACGTAGTAGCGGTGATCGATCCCCGTGGCGTGCGGTCGACCCGCACCTACAACGCCTTGGACTGGCCGATCCAGTCGCGGGCCGCGGTCACCGGCAGCAATGACGGCGCACCGCCGCTGGGCTACACCTCGCACACCCGCTACGACCGCAACGGCAACGTCAGCGAAGTCTTGCGGCCTTTTGCAGACGGCACCGAGCACACCCGCATCCGTCGCCGCCACGGCATCCTCGATCAGGTGCTCGAGGTCCAGGCCGAGGTGATGCCCGGCGATCCGATCGCGGATTGGCCGACCACTCGATACGACTACGACGCCAATCTGAACCTCATCCGGGTGACCGACCCAGAAGGCAACGTCACCGAAACCACTTATGACGCCCGCAACCTCGCCGAAGCTTCCAGCAGCGGGCTCGGCGCGCAGCCGTTGGTGGAGCCGATCGTCGAATCGGTGACCTACGACGCCGACCGCAGGCCGACGCTCCGCACCGATGGCCGCCTCAAGGTATGGGAGATGCGCTACGACGGCTACGGCAGGATGCGCGAGACCGTCGACCCGCTGGGCAATCGCTCAGCGATCACCTACGACGACCACGGCAATCCGAAGGTCCGCAAGGCCTTCGCGCCAGACGGCTCCCTGCTGGCTGAGAGCTCGAGCGTCTACGACCTGCTGGATCGTTCGATCGAGGCGACCCGCTGGGTGTGGAAGGGCGAGGTGCTGGGCAGCGAGCGGCCTGCCGAGGCGCGCGCCGTGGTCGATCACTTCGAGTACGACCCGACGTCCAAGCTGATCCGTCACACCGATCCGCTCGACCGGGTGAGTGAGAATCGCTTCGACGCTGCCGAGCGCCTGCGCGAGACCGAGGATGCGGCCGGCAATCTGCGGCAGCTGATCTACGATCGCGGCAGCAATGTGGTCGAGCAGCGCGACATAGAGCTCGACCCCGAAGGCAACGCGGTCACGGTCACCTCGACGGCGACCTACGACGCCTTGGGCCGCCCGAAGAGCCAAAGCGACGCGCTCGGAAACACCACTGAGCTCCAGCTCGACGCCCGTGGCTTGCCGCGGCTCGTCATCGATCCCGAAGGCTATTTCACCCGCGCAACCTTCGACGGTCTCGACCGCAAAACCGTCGAGACTCGGCCGGAAGGCATCCAGATCGAGCGCGGTTTCGACAAGCTGTCCCGCCTGGTCAGCTATGAGGACGCGCTCGGCAACGAGACGAGCTGGGCGTATGACGCCTTGAGCCGTCGCGTGCGTGCGACCTACCCGGACGGCAAGTTCGAGGACTACGCCTACGACGCGAGCCATAACTTGATTCAGCGCGTCGACCAGCGCGGCACGCGCGTCGATCAAGTCTTCGACGACGCCAACCGCATGATCAGTCGCACAGCGGTCGCCGCCGACGGTGATCAGCTGGCGGGACCGTTGGCCGAAACCTTCGAGTACGACGGCCTCTACCGTCTGGTCCGCGCCCAGTCCGGCGAGGTCGTCAGCGAGCGCGACTACGACTCTCTGTCGCGGCTGGTGGCGGATACCACCGCCGGCAAGACGGTGACCTACGAGCTCGATGATGTCGGCAATGTGTCAGAGACTAGCTATCCTTCGGGCCACGCCGTCAGCCGTCAGTTCGACTCCCTGAATCGGCCGTCGGCAATCACTGGCCCCGGCCAGCAAGCGCTGGCGAGCTTCGGCTATCGCGGGCGCTTCCTGCTCCAGGACAAGACGCTGGGAAGCGGCATCACCAGTACCACGAGCTTCGACGCCGCGCGCCGCCCGCTGGTCAAGACTCAAGCCGGAGCCGACGGGGTGCCCGCTCTCGAGGAGCGGTTCGCGTGGAGTCCGCGCGGTCTCAAGGTCGGTCAGTCGCGCGGTGATCTCAACCAGGTCGGTACCGCCTTCGCCTACGATGGCGCCGGGCGGTTGACGATCGCGGCTGAGAAGCCCGATCCCTTGGCAGAGATCGCCAACAACTCCGCGCCGCAACCCTCTGCACTGGCCAACGAGCCGGAGGCTCAGCGCTTCACCTACGACGCGGCGCAGAACCTGGTCTCCAAGATCGAGGTGACCTATGGCGTCGCCGAGACTACCGCTTTGCCGACCGACGGCTCCGGGCGTAACCGCCCTGGCTCGGTCGACGGTCAGGGCCTGGTGTGGGACGCCAACGGCAACTTGATCGAAAAGGGCGACTTGCGCTTCGCCTACGATTTCCGTAACCGCCTGACGCGGGTTACCGACAGTCTCGATGCCGAGGTCGCCCGCTACACCTACGATGTCTTCAACCGCCGGATCAAGGTGGAAGAGGGCGCCGAGGTTCGCGAGTCCGTGTGGGACGGCTGGCGGTCGATCGAAGACTATGAAGGCGGCGTGCTCGCTGGCCGGCGTACCTACGGTCTCAGACTCGACGAGATGGTCTCCATGGAGCGCGATCTCGACGGTGACGGCACGCTCGAGCAGAGCTACATCCCGCTCTACGACGCTACCGGCAACATGTCGGTGGTCACCGACATCAACGGCAAGCCGCTCGAACGCTATGACCTCGACGCATTTGGCGGTCTCGAGATCCTGGTCGATCTGACGCCGCCGGAAGTTGAGCAACTGCGGACCGCTGGCGATGCCGTGGTCCTCGAGATGTCCGAAGAATTGCTGGCGAGTCGGCTGGCAGCGGGTATAGGAAGTGGCGATCTGACGCTCTACAACGTCACCGCCGACGAGGCGATGCCGGTGACGGTAGCGCAGCCCGTCCAGCGTGGTCCGCAGGCTCGGCAGCGGTTGATGATCACCACCACTGATCCTCCGACCGCGGGTGACGAAGTCCGTCTCACCCTCGAGCCCGCCGCTGCCGTCGACCTCTTCCACAACCGCCTGGCGTCGACGTTTACTCAAACTTTCTCATGGCCGGCGGCGGACACCGTACTTCAAGATACTGCCGCCCCGGAAGTCTCCCTCGTCGTCGTGTGCGACGGCGTCGTCGAGATCATATTCAGCGAGGCCGTCGAGCCGAGCACAGCGGCCTCCGCGATCCAGATCAACGGTTCAGGCGTCAGCTGGGCGGCCGGGTCAGACAGCTACACCGTGGTTGCGCAAGCCGCGCTCGCGGC
The DNA here is from genome assembly GCA_039030415.1 of Acidobacteriota bacterium. Classification (GTDB taxonomy): domain Bacteria; phylum Acidobacteriota; class Thermoanaerobaculia; order Multivoradales; family J023; genus JAAELT01. The sequence goes on along the minus strand of JBCCEE010000346.1, from coordinate 692 downwards.
TGGCTCTTACGACCTGACCATTGGCACCCAGCCGCTGGATCTAGCGGGTACCGGGCTCATCGAGGCATTCGCGCAGACGATCTCTGTCCAGGAATCGAAACCTGAGCTCATCGCCTACGAGCGTCCGGATCCGCGTGAGACCAGCGACACCACCATCGGCAACGACTACGGCTTCCATGGTCTGCCAAAGGACTCCATCACCGGCCTGCTCTACGTCCGCAATCGCTACTACGACCCCGAGCTCGGGCGCTTCATCTCGGCAGATCCGTTGGGCTACGTCGACGGGCCGTCGATGTATCAGTTCGCCGGTTACGACCCGTTCAATTCGGCGGATCCGCTGGGGTTGTGTGAAGGCTGTGGTGCCCTCATTCGTTGGACCAACTTCTTCCGAACCGGCAAGGTGCCCGAGGACGTCAAAGAAAAGGCGAGGAACGTTGGCAAGGCTGTAGCCAAAGAGGCTGCGATTACTCTCGTTGAGGAAGGCTCGCCGGCTGGGGTAGTCAACGGGTTTAGTGGAGGGTTTGGCTACGATGCCCTTCGTGGAGAAAAGGTAGAGGGCTGGGACAAGCTGCTCTCATTTGCTTCGGTAATTCCTGGCATCCCATCTGGGCTTAGGAAAGGCGATGATGTCGCTGACGCTCTGCGCAAGAAGCCGGATGGACCGTCCAAGCCTTCTGGCGGCGGCGGCGGCG
>JBCCEE010000345.1:0-9321 GCA_039030415.1 Acidobacteriota bacterium | reverse complement strand
TCTGCTCAGCGAGTCCGGGCGTCCCGACCCGCCGCCACCCCTGGACGACGCCCTCGCCGCACCCTATCCCGCCGTCTGCCATCGCCCGGCCGGCGCATCGATCCTCGTCCAAGCCATCGCTAGCGACCGCCCCGAGAAGCTCGTGAGGACCGAGCTGTTCGACCGCATCGCCGCGCGCGGCGCGGTGGCCGGCGAGGCGCTCGCGGCGGCGCGCTCGGATGCCAAGGTGCTAGTGATTCGCAACACCGTGACGGACTGCCTGGCCACTCAGCTCGCTCTCGAAGCGCTAGCCGGCGATGACCCGAGATTATTCCGCTGCCGCAAGCTCGCCACCCCACACCACAGCCGCTATGCCGACGCCGACCGCAAGCAGCTCGACCAGGCGATCGAGAGAGCCTTCGGCAAGCGGCGTGACCCCGGCGGTCGCATCGCCGTCGCCACCCAGACCGTCGAGCAGAGCCTCGATCTCGATGCCGATCTGCTGATCACCGATCTGTGCCCGATGGACGTGCTGCTGCAGCGCATCGGCCGGCTGCACCGCCATCAGCGCTCGCATCGCCCGGACGGCTTCGGCGAGCCGCGGGTCATCGTATTGGTGCCTGCCGACGGCAACCTCAACGGCTGGGTCGCGGGCGACAGCCCAGAGTCGACCCACGGCCTCGGCACCGTCTATGCCGACCTTAGAGTGCTCGAAGCGACCTGGAGGCTGCTGCGCGAGCGGCCGTTGCTGCGCATCCCCCGCGACAACCGCCGGCTGGTGGAGGAGAGCCTGCATCCGGAACGGCTGAGGAAGCTGGCGGATGAGCTCGGGGACGCCTGGAAGCAGCACCAGGAGACGGTGTGGGGTGAGCTGGTCACCCAGACGCGACTGGCGCAGCTCAACGGCATCGACCCTCGTATCGCGTTCGACGACGAGCGCTGCCTCTTCCCTGACCGAGGCAATCGCAAGATCCCGACCCGCCTGGGGCTGGAAGATCGGCTGTTCCGCTTCGAGCCACCGGTACACAGCCCGTTCGGCGAGCCGGTCTCGGAGCTCTCGGTGCCGGAGTTTCTGGCTCGCGGGGTGAAGGCCGACGTCGAGTTGGCAAGCGACGTTGAGACAGTGGGCGACAAGATTTCGTTTCGCTTGGGAACCAAAGCTTATTTCTACGATCGCATCGGCCTCCGGGAGGCCGATGCCAGGGGAGGTTGACGTGTGACAGCAGCTTCAAACAATTTGCTGAATGACCCCTCGATCTCAGTATGCAGCCCGGGAGGCCTGGGGTCGGCTTCGCTCCCCGACGTCTTGGAACAATTGGGCTCGGATATCGAGATCGAATTCCCGGCCCTGCGCCCTTACCAATCGCACCCCTGGCACGCCTTCCTGGTTCAGCTCGGCGCCCTGGTTGCCGCGCGCACCGGCGATCCGACGCTCGAGCGTTCCGCCGACGCCTGGCGCGCAGGGCTACTCGATCTGGCGGGCGATGCCGGCGAGGACGCCTGGTGCCTGTTGGTCGAAGATCCGGCGCGGCCCGCCTTCATGCAGGTCGCCGTGCCTGAAGGCGAATGGGGAAGCTACAAGCCAGCGGCCAAGACGCCTGATGATCTCGACATGCTGGTGACCGCCAAGAATCACGACGTCAAACGCGGCTTGATGGCCGAGGCACGAACCGAGCACTGGGTCTACGCCCTGGTTACCCTCCAGACGTTCCAAGGGTTCAGCGGGCGAGGCAACTACGGCATCGGCCGCATGAACAGCGGCTTCGGCAGCCGCCCCGGCTTCGCCGCCGCGCCAAGCCTCAGCTGGGGAGAGCGATTCCAGCGCGACGTCCGAGTCTGGCTCGAGCAACGCGAGCAGCTCTTGGATTCCTACCGATACGACGATCAAGGGCAAACTCTCCTCTGGTGTCTGGATTGGGATGGAGAGGCCCCACGCCTGCCGCTCGAGGCCTGCGACCCCTTCTTCATCGAAGTCTGTCGACGCGTCAGGCTACGTCCGGAAGGCGAAGCAATCGTCGCCTATGGCGCCCCCAGCAAGAGCGCCTTCCTGCCGGCCAAAGAACGCTTCGGCGACACCGGCGACATCTGGACTCCGGTTCGGGTCGACGACAACGGCGTTGCCTCCGCGCTCACGACATCGCCGAGCGGCTTGAGCTACCGCAAGCTGCAAGAGGTCATCTTCGGCAACGAATGGCAGCAACAACCGGCCATGCGCATCCGCACCGAAGACGGCGATCAACCCGTTCTCGTCGCTCAGGTCATGGCACGCGGCCAGGGCAAGACCGAGGGCTACCACGAGCGCCGAATCCCGCTCAAAGGCGAAGCCAGAGGCTGGCTGATGCAGCCTAAGACGCGGGCTCTCCTCGGCCAGCTGGCAAAACTGCGGGTCGAACGCGTCGGCGACGTGCAGCGCCGCATTCTCAAACCCGCCCTCTGCGTCCTCCTGCAGGGCGCACCCGATCACCTGGATCTGCGCGACGACCGCACCCAACGCTGGCTTGGTCGCCTAGATCAGCAGATCGACCAGATTTTCTTTGAAGACCTGTGGGCCGACTTCGGCCTCAGCCATGAGGTCTCAGCCGAACCCAACGAGAAGTGGGAGCAGCGTCTCTTCGACCTGGCGCGTGCTCAACTCGAAGACGCGATCCGCGAAGCGGCGGTACCCGAGGCCCGCAGCTACAAAGCCGTGGCCAAAGCCGAAGGTACCTTCCGGCGCGCGGCGCGCAATCAGCTCCGAAATCTCTTTCCCCCTAAATTCGACGATGAGGGAGGCTCCCCATGACCGAACGCCAAACCAACCAGGGCGCGCCGAGCGAACCCCACAGACTTCGGGGGCTCGAGGAGGTAGTCCATGGCATCGCGTGGAAGATCAAAAACGAAGTCTTGAGCCCCGGCGATGTCGCCAGCCTACGCCGGCTAGACATCGAGAGCCCCGACGCGCCCGCGTTTTGGAAGATCCTCGTCTCCGAAGTCGAGCCCCATGGGCAGAGGCCCGGGGTCGACGGCGAGAGGCGCTGGGCTTTGATCCTCACCTGCATCGCCGAGCTCCACATGCTCGATGCCAAGCAGCGTACCTTGGGAGAAGCGCTCGCCGCTGCCAATGTGAGCGAAATGCGCCTTGCCAGGCTGCTGCGCGCCGACCTTCCCAATCTTCTGCACACCCTGCGCCCCGTTTGCCGCCAGATCGCCAGCTCCGGCGAGCGCGTGGACCTGGCAGATCTCGCCCGGCTAATCATCAGCGCGCGCGGCAATGACGGCACGTTCCCTGCCGAAGAGACCGCTCAACGCCTGAGACGACGCATTGCCCGCGACTTCTACCTCGGCCTCCACCGGGCGGCCAAAGCCATGAAATCTGCTTGATTCTGGAGGCCAGAAACGTGACCCGATTCCTACAGCTCCACACCCTCACCTCGTACCCCGCCTCGCTCCTCAACCGCGACGACGCTGGTTTCGCCAAGCGCGTCCGCTTTGGCGGCGCGGTCCGCACCCGCGTCTCCTCACAATGCCTGAAACGCCACTGGCGCACCGCGGACGACGACAACGCCCTCGACCGCATCGAGACCGATGGCGCCGCTGTGCCGATGGCGGTGCGCTCTCGCCGGACCTTCGAAAAGTACGTCTATCAGCCGCTGCAGGAGGACGGCGTCGCCGAGGACATCGCCGAGGCGATTTGCCATGGCATCCTCGAACAGATCCTGGGCGAGAGCAAGAAGGCCAAGGCTGCCAAGAAGCAGGCCAAGAGCGAAAACGAAGACGACGGCGTCGACGTGCGCACCAAACAGGTCACGGTGATCGGTAGGCCCGAGGTCGACTACCTGCTGCAGGTGGCGCGCGAGTTGGCCGCCGAATCGGAAGACGCCAAAGCCGCCAAGGCCGCGACCAAGAAACGCCTCGACAAAGCCTTCCGCGCCAACCTCCAGCGCATCGGCGCTGGCCTCGACGCCGCCCTTTTCGGCCGCATGACCACCGGCGACGTGCTGGCCCGCTCCGACGCGGCGATCCACGTCGCCCACGCCTTCACCGTCCACGAAGGGCAGTTCGAGACCGACTACTTCTCGGCCATCGACGACCTGCAGGAGGCCCAGGAAACCGGCAGCGGGCACATCAACACCGCTGAGCTCGCCAGCGGCCTATTCTACGAATACGTGGTGGTCGACGTGCCGCTCCTGGTCTCCAACCTCACGGGCTGCGTGCGGCGCGACTGGCAATCCGCCGACCCCGATGGCCGCCAGCTCGCCAGCGAAGTGGTGCGCCGCCTGATCCACCTCATGGCCACCATCTCCCCCGGCGCCAAGCTCGGCTCCACCGCCCCCTACGCCCATGCCCACCTAGTCCTCGCCGAGGCCGGCAACAGCCAGCCGCGCACCCTGGCCAATGCCTTCCTAGATCCTGTATCGCGGCACAGCATGCTGCCCGCTACGTACCGGGCGCTCGACGCCCACATCACCGAGCTGGAAGGCATGTACGGCGCCACCACCGAGCGCCGCCTCGCCGCCATGGGTCCCGTCGACCAGCTCGCGACGATCGCCAGCGGCCAGCCGCAGTCCAGCTTGGCCGAAGTGGCCAACTGGGCCGCAGAGCAGGTGCAGGGCTGAGCCGTGGCCGCTCTCGACGTCTTGCTTCTGCGTTTCGATGCGCCGCTGATGAGCTTCGGCGGCGTCATGGTAGACGAGCGGGGCGTGATCGACGAAGCCCCGGGCCTGTCGCTCCTCACCGGCCTGATAGCCAACGCCCTGGGCTGGGAGCACCGCGATCACGCCGCCCTCACGCGTCTTCAGGAGCGCCTGCGCATGGCGGTGCGGCGCGATCGCCAAGGCGTGCTGCTAGAGGACTTCCAGACCGTCGACCTAGGCCAGCCCACCATGGAGCCGGGCTGGACCACCCGCCACCGCCCCGCCAGCCGCGGCGGCGCCAGCGGCAAAGGCACCCACATTCGCCAGCGCCACTACTGGGCCGACGCCATCTTCACCCTCGCCATAGCCCTCGACCCGGCCGACGAGGACCCCAATCTCGATGCCGTAGCGAACGCTCTCGAGGAACCGGAGCGCCCCCTCTTCCTGGGTCGTAAGACCTGCCTGCCGGCTGCCCGGATTCTGTTCGACCGCACCACCGCCGACACCCTGCGAGATGCTGTGGAAGCCGCGCCATTGCCCGCGGGCCGGGCGGATCCGGGCGACCGCTTCGTCGTCTGGTGGCCCGAGGGCGACGCGCCGGCTCTGCCCTCCGAAGCAGGGGATCAGCAGCCCGTCTACGACCTGCGAGATTGGGCCAACCAGGTCCATACGGGCCGTCGCTTGATCTACCGCGGTACGGTAATGCAGTCGCAGAACGTGCCGCCACCGGAGAACGTTGGCCAAACTCACGAGGTGAACGATGACGCATGACCTCCACATGGCCCAGCTAGAGCTAGACGTCTCGGCCCTGATGCGCGACGCTCGTGACCACGGCTGGCTCATTCGTCAGCCAACTTCAACCGGCAAGAAACATCGTGACTGGGACGATCCCGGCCACCTCGTGCACCACAAGCTGGCCGCTTTGTTTGGTGACGTCGCTCCCAAGCCTTTCCGCATCTTGAGTGCGGGCGAGAAACAGCGCGGGCGCTGGCTTCAGCTGCTTGGCTACACCGCACTCGACGCAAGCCAGCTGCGGCAACGCGCTGAAGAATTCGCCCTTCCCACAGACCAAGAAGCCTGCCGCCTGGAAACCCTGCGCACCAAGCCGATGCCCGATTCGCTGTTCCAGCCGGAGCGTCACCTCGGTTTCGAGCTGCGGGCCTGCCCGGTGGTGCGGCTGAACGGCACGCAAACCATTCAGTGGGAAGATGGCCCGGAGACCTTCGGGCCAGGCGCTGAGCTCGACGCTTACTTCCACCGTCGGTACATCCACGGCGACAAAGACCTCGACCGTCAAGCCGTCTATCTGGATTGGCTACACCAGCGGCTCGAGCGCGCCGGTGGCGCAAACATCACCGAGGGTCGCCTGCACGCCTTTCGGCGCGTGCGGATCATGCGCCGAAAGCACCGCGGCGACAAACGCCCAACGCGGGTTTCCGAACGGCCCGACGCGCTGCTCAAAGGCACCCTGAAAGTCACCGACGGCGCGGCCTTCCGCCGCCTGGTGACCCACGGCATCGGTCGCCACAAGGGCTTCGGTTTCGGCATGCTGCTGTTGCGTCCAGTGACCTGAGCGGCCAGGAGACCTGGACGTTGGGCTTGCCGCGGCAGCAGCTCGCCGACCACTATGCGGTCTACCTCGCACGTCGGCCGCCCCGATGCCGCGATTCGCGAGCGAACGGCGCGGCGCGGCGCGGCGACATCGTCGGCGAACGCCAAGCTACTGGCAAATGATCGCTGGCTCTCCCTCGACACCGAAGCCACCAGCCCTAGCGGTCGCTTGTGAGATCGAGGAAGTCGAGCGACATCGGGCTCCGGTCGACGTGCTGACGCTGCAGCGCTTGTTGTCGCAGCTTCGAGAAAGTCGCGATGGGTAGCTCGGATCTTTGACAACTGAATCACGATAAACTCCTGGGCTGCGACAGCATGTCGCAGAAGCTTCCCCGCGACCGCGGGGATCGACCCCATCTGTTAAGCACAGCTTCGACTATGTCGCTGGCTTCCCCGTGACCGCGGGGATCGACCTCGCCACCGCTACACCGAGAAGCCGGTCGCGGTAGCTTCCCTGTTCCCGCGGGGATCAACCCTTCGGCGAAGTCGCCTCACAAATAGCGATCGAGGCTTCCCCGTGAACGCGGGGATCGACCCTGGACTGAGAGCAAGCCAATCGAGAGCGCGGAGGCTTCCCCGTGACCGCGGGGATCGACCCTCGACTTGGTCCCCGACGCTCCGGGCGAGCTTAGCTTCCCCGTGACCGCGGGGATCGACCTAATAAGTTCAATAGACATCGAACACGCCTGACGGCTTTCCCGTGACCGCGGGGATCGACCCATGACCACGGCGGCCATCGCTGCGGGTAAAGAGGCTTCCCCGTGCCCACGGGGATCGATCCTTGTCTCGCCGTCAAGCTTACGAACAGCTGCTGGCTTCCCTGTGACCGCGGGGATCGACCCCAATACCAGTAGCAGCCGTCGAGCAGCGCCATGGTTTCCCGTGACCGCGGGAATCGACCCTTGTTGGGACTGAAGCCGGCGACCCAGGGTCCGGCTTCCTCGTGACCGCGGGGATCGACCCGAGCTGGCGAGCGCTCTCTTTACTGTCACATCGGCTTCCCCGTGACCGCGGGGATCAACCCGAAGCCATCATTCTGTTTGCAACACTCGGAAAAGTTAGACACCCGGCTTCTTCCACGGGAAATCGTTCAGCCAGCCCAGACACGATTGGTGGAGTCTCCAAGACTCAACTCTGTGCAGCTGTTCGAAGAGCTCGAGCAAGATCTAACCGAGCTTCGAGCCACCTGTCCTGACGGTGAACATACCCGGTGCGAGCCTCGCACCGGGTATGTTGACGCTGCAGATCGTGCGATTTTGTCTCGATCCGGGTTCCTGAACAGTGAACATACCGGGTGCGAGCTTCGCACCGGGTATGTTGGAGGCGAAGATACCGGGTGCGAGCTTCGCACCGGGTATGTTGACGCTGCAGAGAGGCGTCTCGAAAATCGAGAGCTCCTGCTGGCGAGCTCGACTCTGAAGCGACTTCAAAGGGATCCCATGGCACCACCTGGGGCTAAAGCAAGAAGCAGCCAAGCTGTGAACGATTTGACCGCGGAGTGCCAAATCGGCCGACTTTTGAACGATCTCTCCCAAAATCAGCCTCAGAAGTTTTGCCAAAGGCGTTCCGGACCGTCCAAAACGCGTTTGGTAAAACGTCATTAACCTTGCTGACCGTCCGTGACTCGTTTGGCAAAACGTCATTAGCCTTTCTGACCGTCCGGAACGCGTTTGGTAAAACGTCATTAGCCTTTCTGATCGTCCGTGAAGCGTTGGGTAAAACGCCATTAGCCTTACTGACCGTCCTTGACGCGTTTGGCAAAACGCTTAGAGCGTCTCGGACGGCTCTGGACGTCCCGTTTCAAACGCGAGGCCTCTATCTTTTCGCCCGGGGCGCGACCGACAGCGCACGAGGCGGCTCGGTTCGAAGCTCTGTCTGCTTTGGCTGCAGGCGTGCTGCCAGGCCGCTGACCTGCTGCAGACCCCCTATGGTCTTAGACGAGCTCTCCCAGGATCCTTGCGCTGACAGAGGAGCGCATTTAGACTCGTCTTATTATCTTATCCTGAATCAATCTTGGGGGACGGCAGACTCCCGCAGCTTCCGAGAGGAGGTCTCGCGCCTGGTTTCGTTGGTGATGGCCGCTCGATCGACCGATTCGGCGGGCTGAAGTGGGAGCGCTCTGAGCTGGTCGACCCGGATACCTACACCGGGCGCCTGACGCTCGCGGCCGGCAAGGATGGTCTATGGATGGCGGCGTATCGAGGTGACGATGCTAGCTGGCTCGCCATGGTCCGAAGTAGAAGTTAGTGATTTTATTCCTGCAGCAAAAGAATAAGGAAATGCTTATGTCACGTTTCAAGCTGATGGTTTTGGCGTTCGCTGTGCTGGTGCTCGCTGGTGGGGTCACTGCTGGCCCAGGTGGTGAGGGAACCGACCAGATTCCAGACGAGGACCCATGCAGCCAGACCGGCGATAACGCTTTTTGCCCTGGGCCTGGTGGCGGCACCAATTGCAAGGCATGCCGGATTGACACCCAGAACGGCCAGATCACAGCAGCGTATTGCTTTGCCGACGCTGGTGGTAGCACCAATTGCAACGTCGAATGGAATGGTCCGCGAGCTCGCTGCCGAGTGACCGGCGCCCGTTGCCAATAGGGTCGCGATGATGACTCACCGGCTGTGCTGGTTTCTGGCCGCTGTGTTGGTGTTTCCTGGCCTAGCGGGTGCAGTCGTCGGTGTGCCCGTCTCGGTTGACCTTGTAGGCGAAGGCTCGGGCCCGTTTGAGGTGGTGTTCGAATCGGATGGCGTGACGGTGATCGCCGAGCTGACGGAAGAATCATCGAGCGTCGAGCTACCGCCCGGCCGTTGGGAGATCTCGACCCCTTCGCCGGATTGGTGGCTGCGCCCGCTCGAGGTCGAGGCGTCCGAGTCCTCGGGGCTATTGAAGCTCAAAGCCTGGCCGGCCGGTTGGGTAGAGGGCGCCGTCCGCGTGTCGCGCGGCCACGAGCTGCCGGCGGCGCTCGATGTGCGGTTCGGCCCTTCCCCGGAGGCCACCTTGACACCGCCCGAGAGTGTCGAGGTGTGCCCGGTTGCTGAGGGGCGCTTCTCATGCAAGCTGCCGGCGACGTCGCTCGATCTGAAGCTCTACGCGGCTGGGTTTATCCCGTCGTACCTGTGGG
>JBCCEE010000344.1:0-9333 GCA_039030415.1 Acidobacteriota bacterium | reverse complement strand
GGCCTCTGCAGCCAGGGATTCGCGGCAGCGACACCCATGGAATAATCGAGTCGCCTCGCTCGTAAGTAGTCGTTAGGAGGTGTATTCATGCCTGAACTGCTTGGTTTCTTGCTGCCGGATCTGATCGGATTTCTCTTTTTCGCCCCTACGTTGCTGATGGTCGGTATGGTGTGGACGGATCTCTACGACTCGTGGGCGGCCAAACGCAAGCTGCGTCGACTGCAGCGCGACGGTGAGCTGCCCTTGAGCTGGTATGCCGACGATTCCGCGACCGAGCCGGGCTACCACCTGGTCGGCGCCTCGGGCTTTCAGTGCGATCGGTCCACCAGCACCCTCCGGGATCGCCACCGTCGACGACTCGAGCTCGCGCCGCGTGGACGCTTCGGCTTTGCGGCGAAGTGGTATTCCCAGAAGTGAGTATCAGCAGCGAACCTACGGCGTCGTAGCGCCTTGCTGCGGCTTCCCGAATTCGCGGTAGGGCACCGTCAGCAGCGAGCGCAGGTTGCGAAGATACAGGGCATTGTCGGGCGCCAGACGTAGGGCTTCGCGCTGGGCCTGGACGGCGAGGAAGAGGTCGCCTTCCAAGCTGGCAACGTTGGCGATGTACTGGTAGACCAACGGCGAACGGGCGGCGCTGTTGGCGTCGGCAGCCTGCGACAGTAGCCGTTGAGCGGTCGCCAGGTCGGATCTGGCTACGGCTTGGCGCGCGCGCTCACAGAGCGCCTCGACGTAGGCCCGGGCTTCGGGATCGCCAGGCTCGAGCGAGCGTCGCCAAAAGCTGCGTGCGGCATCCAAGAACCTACCGAGATCGACGGTGGTGTCGGGGTCGCTCAGTCCTGGCGAAAGCCGCCAGAGCTGCTCGGCGTCATCGCGCAGCTCAAAGGTGACCAGCTCGATATTCGAGGCTCGAGCCACGGTATGCTCGATCGGCCTCGAGCTCAGTTCGTAGCGGACGCCGAGATCTGGCGAGACGATGGCGTCATGACTCGCCTGGGGACGACCGAATGGAGCGCCGAGGAATCGGCCCAGCAGCCGCGGCGGGTCGTCGACCCCTAGCGTCGTTCGGTGTTTCTGGTAGAAGAAGCGAAAGAACGGATCATCGGCCAGCTGGTGGTCTCCCAGGTAGTGGGGCTCGGCCAAGCCGGCGGCGTTGTACCAGATGACGACCTGGGGTTGGCGAGACCGCACGTAGGCGCCCCATCCTCGACGGTGTCCTGCCCACAGCGGCGAGACGACGTACACCGGATGGCGGGCGATGGCCGCGTCGGTCAGACCCAGCATGTCGATCGTCGGCCGTTTGCTGGCGTAGGGCACCGCGCCGGCGGTGTTGACGGCGATCCAAGCGTCGGGCGGCAGCCGCTCGTAAAGGTGGTGCCCGACTTCGAGGCCGACGACTGTGGTTCGGTGAGCGACGAAGGCGCGCAGAGACTGCTCGTCGAGCCAGCCACTCACCGCCTGCGCCGCCAGCAGCAGGCTAGCTGCCATAACCTGCCGAGTGGGAGACTTGATCAGCGCGGCCAGTAGACCGCTAGCTGTCGCTGCCAGCAGCGGCAGGACGGGTAAGAAGAAGCGAAAGAACGGCATGAAATCGCTCCCCACTGAGACCACATAGGCCATCCAGCCCAAGCTCACGGTGACCAGCGCCATCAGTCGGCGGTGATGACGCCAGCGTTGGAGCAACAGGAAAGGAGCCAGCAGCGTAGCGGCCAGCACGGGTTGGCTAGCTGCCCACTGGCCAAGGCTAATCAGCCCGTTGTTCCACTGCTCGACGCCTCCCGTCACCTTGGCGTAGTAGGTGTTGGGTAGAGGCGCTCCGTAGTACGACAGTCGCCACAGCAGGTGGATACCCACTACTGCGCCGACGATCGCGGCGTCGACGAGATGGCGGGGGAGCGCTCGCCACCTCAGGTCGCGTTCCGGCAGCTCCAGCCACAGCCAGGCGGCTGCGTGGCCCAAGGCGAGGACCAGCGGCCCTTCCGGACGAGTCAAGGCGAGCAGAGCGAAGCAGACCCACGAGCCGCGTCGACGCTGCTGCTCACTCTCTTCCAGCACCATCAGAATAGCCAGGGTGAAGAGCGCGGCAGCGAACATCGACTCCATGGTGGTCGTCGACCAGTAGCCGAACGCCTCGAGCCCCAGCAGCCAGCAGGCGGCGGGGACGCTCGCCCTGGCTGCCGTATCGCTGCCGGCCAGCTTGCCGACGACTCCGAGGATCAGGAGTGTCGAGCCGAACGAGGCGAGCTGCCAGACCAGCGTGCCGTCGAGTCCCAGCTTCAGGCTGCCGGCTCCGAGCAGCATCCACAGGAAGTTGGTGTAACCCTCGACCCGCTCGGTGGCATTGAACACCAGTCCCAGCCCCTCGACCAGGTTTCGGGCATAGCGCAAGCTGATGTAGGCGTCGTCGATCAGGTAGCCGTGGTAGCGCCAGACGTGGCTGGCGAAGACCAGTGTGGTCAGCACCAGCAGGCACCTTCTCACCAGCGTTCCGGAGGGCGTCTCCGGTGCTAGGCGAGGATCTGATTCTGGTGCAGCGAGCGACATTGGGCGGATGCTATCGGCTTGACCGGTCGTTGTTCACGACCGTCGCGAGTTGGTTTGCGATCCAGCAGACTTCGCAGGCGAGGAAAAAACTCTGCGGACTTTTTTCGGGATGGCGCTGATCTGGGACAACGGGCAATCCGGCCCGCTCAGCTCATCGACAGGAGATTCCGAAATGTTCCGAAATACAGGTTTTTGCGTCGCACTGCTCACCCTGATCTGGCTGACGATGCCTACTACTGCATCGGCCGAAGGCGAGGGCTGGCAGCTACGGATTGGTGGTGTCTGGGTCGACCCCGACGTCAGCTTCATCGACATCGACACCGACGGTGACCGCGTGGAGGCTGGTACAGACGGCGGTTTCGGTTTCGGCGCTGCGCTCGAGAAGCGCTTCTCGTCCCGGCTCGGTCTAGAGGTCGGGGTGCTGTTCGCGGAGCCGGATGTGACGTTATTCGCCGATCTCGGCCCCGGTCTGCAGTTCTTCGCCAGTGACAGCGTGAGCTTCACGGCGGCCACCTTGGGCCTCAACGTCCATTTGACGCCGGATCGCGCCGTAGATCTGTACCTGGGGCCGCTGGTCTCCTACGTGCAGTACGGCGACATTGGTTTCCTCGCTCAGGCCGGTGGCACGACGCTGGCTCAGGAATTCTCGACCCGTGATGACTTCACGCTGGGGGCGCAGGTCGGCGCTGATTTCCGCCTCGGCGAGCGCCCCTGGACTCTCAACCTGGCCGCCAAATGGATCGATACCTCGCTCGAGGTGACGTCCGAAGACGGCGAGGTGACGGACCTGGGCTTTGAGCCGATCATCCTAGGATTTGGCGTCGGCTACCGGTTCTAGTGCCTTTGGCTCTCTCGATAGGAACCGGCCCCGGCGCTGCCGTCGGGGCCGGTCAGTCGTCGCTGGCGCCATCAATCGCCTTGCAGGTTGCAGCCGCTGCGATCCGCTCTGCGATTCGTACCTCCGTCCACCCCCGCAGCGTGCGCTTTACGTCCTCGACGTCCAGGACTTCGGGTGTCCAGCATACCTCCCTGAGCAGGCGGAGGGCTGAGCGTTCGTTGCTGCGGTTGATGTTGGAGTAGATCGGTACGCCGAGATCGTGAAGGATCGAGAACCGGGCGTCCCTGGGATTGCCGAAGAAGACGACGGGAATGCCCATGGCGAGGCAGGGCAGGGCGCAGTGCAGGCGGGTGGTGATGACGCGCTCGGCGCGATCCCGGTAGAGATCGAGCCGACTGCGGGCGATGGCTCGCTTGTGGTCTTCGCTCAAACGGTAGGGGATCTCATGGGTGAGAACAACAGCTTCTTGCCGAATCGACTCGGGGATCGGCAGGTGATCGGCGTCGACAATCAGGGTCCGGGGATCGCGCGGGGCCTTGGCGCGTCGCGGAAACGTGAGGGTGAGGCACATGGTGTAATGCGTGGCGACACCGAGCGTCTCGAGCGCCTCGGCGGTGCTGCGATCCCGGCAGCCGATGGGTTCGTGACGCTTGAAGTACGCGAGGCAGTCCGGGGTCGAGAACACCCGGCGCGCGCGGTCCCACTCGGTCATGTGGAAGCCGACGAAGACGGGCAGGATTGCACGCGCTGCTGGCAGGCACTTTTCCGGCGCGTGAGCGAACCAGCCGTTCATCAGCAGGAGGTGTGGCCTGGCGTCGGCGGGGGAGAAGTCGCGCATCGACTCGCGGTCGATGTGGCCATCGATCCGCGGCAGGAACTGCTCGGCCGCGAACGACTGTAGGTGATCGCCGAGGTTGCGAGAGAAGCCGTACGCGAAGCTCGTGAAGGCGATCTCTGGGTGAATGTCTCGAGCGTCGTTGGCCGACATGGTTTCTCCAGAGGCGGGCCAGGCGTTTTGGTGACGCGGCGCTTGCCTCTCGCTATGGTAACTTCAAGCCGGAATCCACAAAACACGGGCGGAGCGAAAATGAAATCGGATCGCGGCGGAAGCGGAAGGGACGTACGAAAGCTCGATCGACGCGAGGCTCTGCGCCTCCTCTCCCGCGGGGGCGCGGTCGCCACCGCGGCTGGCCTGCTGCCCGCCGAATGGTCGCCGGTCGAGATGAAGTTGCTCGCCGCCGAGCCTTGGCCGAGCGGAAGCGTCTTCGGTCCTTCGACGACTCCAGGGCCCTCCACCACTCCAGGATCGTCGACCACTCCTGGGCCGTCGACCACTCCCGGTCCGACGACGACCCCGAGCGCGACGACCACTCCTGGTCCAACGACTACCCCCGGTCCCACCACGACGCCGAGCCCGACCACCACGCCGGTGCCGGTCGAGCTCATGCGCTTCGAGATCGATTAGCTCGCCAGCGCAAGTGCCGTCTCAGGCTCTTGCGTTGGCATCGACTACGGCTGCCATGGCTCCTAGCTCGAAGTCGCTCACCGTCGGCATGGCGACGTATGACGACTTCGATGGCGCGTACTTCACGATCCAGTCGATCCGGCTCTACCACCCCGAGGTGGTCGATCGGCTCGACTTCCTGCTAGTCGACAACAACCCCGGGGGGCCACACTCGACGGCTCTGGAGGCGCTGCAGCGCGCGGTTCCCGGGCTGCGCTACGTTGCCAACCAGGAGATCCTTGGCACCGCGGTACGCGACTTCGTCTTCCGTCTCGCGACGACACCCTATGTGCTCTGCCTCGATTCGCACGTGCTTGTCGCGCCCGGAGCCCTCGGCCGAATGATCGACTACTTCGACGCCAGGCCGGATTGCAACGACCTGCTGCAGGGCCCGCTGGTCGCTGACGACCTTGGATCGATCTCGACGCATTTCGATCCGGTCTGGCGAGCCGGCATGTACGGCGTGTGGGCGACCGACGAACGCGGGCGTGACCCGGAGGCCGCGCCGTTCGAGATCCCGATGCAGGGACTCGGTTTGTTCGCCTGCCGGCGAGACGTCTGGCCAGGTCTGAACCCGCGCTTCTCGGGATTTGGTGGGGAAGAGGGCTACCTACACGAGAAGTTCCGGCGGCGAGGTGGACGCTGCCTGTGCCTGCCGTTTCTGCGCTGGGTGCATCGATTCCAGCGTCCCGGGGGCCCGAGCTACAAAGTGTCGTGGCAGGATCGCATCCGCAACTACCTGATCGGGCTCGACGAGCTCGGGGCGTCGGACGAAGATGCCGTGGCGCATTTCCGCGAGCTCCTGGGGCGCGAGTCTGCCGACGCTATCGTCGACGAGGTGCGGCGTGAGCTCGCCGGCCTCTCTTACCCGCTCGATACCCTCGGAAAACGTCCGGAGAGTCCTGGTGAGGACCCTGGGGAAGGCCTGGAACCTGATCTGGAGCCCAGCAAGACGGCTCCGCTTCGACTGTGCCGAGACGCTGACATCGCGATCCTCGACGATAGCGTGCTCGTCTATAGCATGGGAGCTGGCCCCGCGGTGTCGTTGAACCCGACGGCCGGCGTCATCGTCCGCCTGATCGACGGTGAGCGCGGCAAGGAAGAAATCGTCGAGATTTTGCAGGCGCTCTATCCGGACTCTGCCGAACAGCTGCCTTCCGAGGTCGAGAAAGTTCTGGGCTTCCTGCGGGCGTCGGGTCTGCTCGCACCGTTTGCAGCCTCGGACGCCTGAGGGCTCGGCGGTCATTACGCAACGAGGATCGCTCGCAGCCAAACTCACCCCGTCACTCGCCCAGGGCTTCGACGGCGCGTTGGCGCGCCGCGGGATCGGCAGCGAAGCGATGCGCCTGCCGCCAGGCGTCCTCGGCGCCCTGCGGATCCCCCCGGGCCGCACAATTGACCGCCAGTAGCTCATAGGCCACGCCGTAGGTCGGGCGCAGGTCGAGCGCCCGACGCACCAGGCGCTCGGAGGCTTCGAGGCGACCCTGGGCGTGATGGAGGACCGCCAGGTTGAGGTGCGCCGGGGCGAAGAAGGGTTGCTCGCGGCGCAGACGCTCGAGCTCGGCGGCGGCTTCGTCGAATCGCCCCAGCCGAGTGAGGAGGGTGCTCAGACCGTTGCGCGCCAGAGTCTGGTCCGGAGCTTCCTCGAGCAGCGCTCGATAGGCGATCTCGGCGTCGGCGTCGCGGCCGACATCCTCGAGCCGGTGGGCGAGGTAGAGGCGGGTGGCCTGGTTGCGGGGATCGAGCTCGAGGGCTCGTTCGAGGGCCTCGGCGGAACTGGCCAGGTCGCCATCTCCCGCCAACTGCTCGGCGCGCAGCAGGTGCCCGCCGTGATGCTCCGGAGCGATGTGCAGCAGATGCTCGATCTCGCGCCGCAGGGCCTGCGCGTCGCCAAGGCGCTGGTAGGCCAGAGCCAGGTGCAGGGCGAGGTAGGGGTTGGTGGGATCGGTCTGCTGGGCGCGCTCGAGCACCGCGACCGCCAGGCCCGGCTGGCCGTTCTCGGACAGCTGCTTGCCCTCGTTCATCTCGCGGAAAATGGCGATTGCCGCGTGCGGGTCGGGAAGATCTTCGGAGATCGCGAGCTCCTGGACATCGACGGCGCCGGCGGTGCCGAGATAGCCCAGCGCCATCAGGCGGGCGCGCTGCTCGGGCGAGACCGAAGACTCCGCCGCGTCGATTGCTTCGCCGGCCAGCTCGAGCTTGCGCTCGGCGAGCCGGTGCCGCATGCCGGCGAGCTCCGTCGGTCGCTCCCCCGCGAGGTTGTGCAGCTCGTGGGGATCGTCCGCCAGGTGGTAGAGGCGAGGATTCGGGCCGTGGACGTACATCCAGTCTTCGACCGTCAGCCGCTCGAGCGGGCTCCAGCCGTGCAGCAGGGCGCCGTAGAGGGTTTCGCTCAAGATCTCGCGCCGCGGGGTAGTCTCTCCGTCGGCGCTCGGTAGCAGATGGCCCTGGACCGCGGCCGGGATCGCGAGGCCGAGGCGATCGAGCACCGTCGGCAGGATGTCGACGGTGGCCACCGGCGTGTCGACCCGCCGGCCGGCCGGGCCGCGCGGATCGCGGATCACGAGCGGCACGCGGATCGTCGAGGAGTGCAGGAGCAGGGCGTGGGTCTGCTCGCCGTGATCGCCCAGACCTTCGCCGTGGTCGGCGGTCAGGATGATCAGCGTGCGGTCGAGGTCGCCGCGTTCCTCGAGCTTCGCCAAGAGCCGGCCGATGGCTTCGTCGACCGCTGCGATCTCACCGTCGTAGAGCGCTTGGGAATAGCGTTCTCGGAACGGCGACGGCGGGATTAGCGGCTGATGCGGATCGAAGAAATGAGTCCACAGGAAGTAGGGTCCCCGGCGCTCGGCGAGCCATTCGAGGGCCGGCCGCACGACGTCGGCCGCCGGCCTCTCGTCGAAGAAACCCTGCAGGCTGGGATGCTTGCCCTCCTCGAGGCTGGAAGGGTAGTTGTCGTCGTAGAGATCGAAGCCCTGGTCGAGGCCGGTCTGCGAGTCGAGCGGGAACGCGCCGACGAAGGCCGCGGTGTCGTAGCCCTGGCGCTGCAGCAGCTCGGGCCAGGTCTCGAGCTCGGGCGCGACGTAGAATCCCGCGTTCTCGTGCACTCCGTGGAATGCTGGGTAGGTTCCGGTGAGGATCGAGAGGTGGGACGGCAGTGTGATCGGTACCGGTGTGTAGCAGCGCTCGTAGAGCGTGCCCTCAGCGGCCAGGCGATCGATGTGCGGGGTCTCGACGGCGTCGTACCCATAGCATCCCAGGCGGTCGGCGCGGGTGGTGTCGTGGGTGATGAGCACGATGTTGTGGGGCGGCGCCGCGCGGCAGCCGACGAGACTGAAGGTAAGGGTGAGGACCGCGGCGCGGCAGAGCCAAGGCCGGGCCGAGGCACCGATCACAGCAGGAGCTCTTCCGCCGTCGGCAGCCGGAGGATCTCGAAGTCGGCCTCGTCCAGCATCTGCGCCTGCACCTCTCGGTCGATTTCGGCCGCGTGCTGGCGGGCGTAGGCGGCGCGCAGATCGCCGAGCGCTTCTTCGAAAGTGCGGTCGCGGGGCGGTTGCTTGGAGCGCACGCGAAGGATCGTAAAGCCACCGCGCAGGGTGCGCGGGTCGCTGGTCAGGATGCGCGCGGTGTGGTGAATAGGCTGCGAGATCTCCCCGGGCTGTAGGAAGTTGACCGCCTTGTAGATTTCCGGCCCGAGCTGCACCCACTCGCTGGGCGACAGGGCTCCGAGATCGCCCCCTCGCTCGGCCGCCGGCCCGGTGGAGATCTCTCTCGCCAGCTCGGCGAAGGACGCGCCCTGTTGGAGCTCGGTGACGTGATCTTCTAGGCGACGTTGGGTGGCGAAGGGATCGCTGCCCTGGGGTACGAAGATCAAGTCGAGGTGTGCCGCTTCCGGGGTCGAGAAGGCTGCGGGGCGGGCGTCGTAGAGCGATCGCAGGCGCTCCTCGGGAAGGCTCGCGACGTAGGCCGCGCGACGCTCGTGGTAGGCCGTTTGCACCGTTTCCTGGCGCAGCTGCTGGTCGATCCGGGCTTCCAGCTCCGGGGTCCGCAGGCCGCGGGCGATGCCTTCCTCGGCCAGCAGCAGTTGCTCGACGACGAGCTGTTCGAGCTCCCCGCCGGCCGCGGTCGGCGCCGGCATCGACTCGAGGTCGGCGGCCGTGACCTTGAACCTGCCGACCCGCCAGGGAAACTCTTGGATCGCCACCTCGATGCGCTGGCGCAGCTCGGCGAGCAGCTCGGCGCGGGCGGTGGCCATGCGTTCGCGGGTGAGCAGTGCCCGGGCCTGGCGCTCCAGCTGCTCTCGGCCTGGTGGCTGCGGCGTCAGTCGGCGCTCGAGCTTGAAGATGTGCAGTCCGGTGCGGCTCTCGACCTTGAACAAAGGCATAGCAAAAAAGCAGCCCCACAACATGTGGTGGTTTTACCGAGAACTTGAAGCTGAGACTGTGGACGATAT
>JBCCEE010000343.1:0-9333 GCA_039030415.1 Acidobacteriota bacterium | reverse complement strand
GTGGCTGCCAATACGGCGGCCGAAGTGAGCATGCGGATGAACTTCGTGGTGGTAATCCCAAGCATGGTCTCCTCCGAGGGTGACATTTCAGACGTTGCGCCGCACACGCTCAGTGAGCACCGCGGCTCTAATACGTTGGCTTCCCCTCATCTGGCGTAAGGCGACCGCCGTCTCCCTCATCGAAGTTCCAGCGCATCGCGGCTCTACCCGCTCTCAGCTGGCCATGACCCGGCCTCTCAGAAGGCCTGGACCGGCCTCGACAAGCCTCATTCAACAATCTGGATCTCGCCCCTAAACGCTGATTCCACGTGATATGCGAGTAAGTGCGAGCACTTTATGAGGGTCTTCGCGAGCTCTTCGTTGACTTCGCTATCCTTGGGCCGTACATCTGAAGAGGTCGACGATGCGCGTGCAGCTCAAGACTCATCGGCTGGTGCAAGAACTGGCCAAGAAACCGATCAGCTTGAACCGCTGGGCGCAGCGTCTCGGTCTGTCGAGCGGCCATCTCTCCGATCTGGTCAACGGCCGACGTCGGTATCCAGCCCCCAAGACTCGGCGCAAGCTAATGGACGGTCTGGATCTCCCCTTCGAGGCCCTGTTCGATGTCCTCGAGCCGGCCGCTCGCAAGCCCCGACCTGCAGAGCCCAAGCGCTTCGTCGACGCATCCCAGGATCGCCCGCTCGCGAGCCAACGACCCCTTCGAGGATCCGACGAAATGCACACCCTCTTCAGAGACTTCCGCTACGCCGCCCGCGGCTTGATGCGCAGCCCCGCGTTCACCCTGGCCGCCGTGCTCACCCTGGCGATCGGCATCGCCTCCAACTCGGCCCTGTTCTCCCTGGTCGACTCCATCCTGTGGCGCCCCTTCCCGTACCACGACGGCGAGCGCCTGATCTCGGTGCTCAGCGCCAACTCCAACCGCGGCCGCGGCTGGGGCGGTCTCTCCTTCCCCGACAGCCGCGACTTCGTCGAGCAGACGACGCGCGTCAGCGGATTGGCGGCGTGGGATTGGGAGCCCTACGGCCTGAGCGATGGTGAGCAGCCGCTGCGGGTCGGAGGCACCCGCGTCTCGGCCGGCTTCTTCGAAGTGCTCGGCATCGAGCCGCTTGCGGGACGCACCATCCAGGCACGGGACGACACGCCGGAGGCCCCGCCTGTCATGGTGCTCAGCGAAGGGCTGTGGCGCTCCTACTTCGGTGGCGAGGACGTTGTCGGCACCTCAGTGCTGATCAACGCCAGGCCCACCACCATCATCGGCATCATGCCCGGCGGCACCGAGTACCCGGACCTCACTCGACTGTGGGTCCCCCTCGCCCTGAACGAAGAAGCCGCACCTCGCGGCAGCAACTTCTTGGGCGTCATCGGCCGGCTCGGGCCCGGCGTCGAGCTCGAGGAGCTCAACGCCGAGATCGAGACCCTCGGCCAGCGCCTGGTCGAGGACCACCCGCAGGCCAATCGCGACCGGGTATACCGCGCGGTGGCCCTACGCGAGCTGCTGGTAGAGGACGTCGAATCGATCACCCTCTCGATGCTGGGCGTGGTGACCTTCGTGCTGCTGATCGTCTGCGCGAACGTCGCCAACCTGCTGCTGGCCCGCGGCGCCGCCCGCGAGCGAGAGGTCGCCATCAGGCGGGCGCTCGGCGCGTCCAGTCGAAGGCTGGCGCAGCTGCTGCTGTGCGAAGCGTTCTTGCTGGCGCTTGCTGGCGGCATCATCGGCTTTGTGTTCGGCTGGCTCGGCATGACCCAGCTCGCGGGGGCCGTCAGCAATGAGATCCCGCCCTGGGTTCAGACCTCGATGAGCTGGCGCGTCGTAGCCTACACCGTCGGCATCAGCCTGCTCACCGGACTGATCTTCAGCCTGCTGCCGATCCTGCACAGCTTCCGACTGAAGCTCTCGGGCGCTCTGCGCGAGACCGGCTCGCGCCAGGGCACCAGCGTGCGCGGCGGTCGCCTGCGCTCGTCCCTAGTCGTTTCCGAGATCGCCCTCTCGCTGGTGCTGCTCGCTGGCGCCGGGCTGATGGTCAAGAGCCTGCTCGATTTGACCTCCGTCGATCCCGGCTTCGAGACGCGAGGCAGCCTCACCGTCGGGCTCGATCTGCTGAGCCTGATCGAAGCCGAGCCCGAAGAGCGCGTGGCGCAATTCGGCCTCTTTCTCGAACGCTTCGCCAACGTTCCCGGCGTCGAGGCGGTGGGCGCGATCAACTTCTTTCCGCTCAAGGGACGGTCGAGCTCGATCGGCGTCACGCTCGAGGGCCAGAACTTCGACCAGGCGAGCCAGAACACCACGCCACAGGTCAGCCTGATGACCCCCGGCTACTTCAAGGCGATGGGCATTCCGGTACTTCAAGGCTCCGAATTCGAACGACTGCAGCCGACCGAGGGCGACGGCCAGGCGATCATCAGCCAAGGTCTCGCCGCCGCCCTGTGGCCCGGCGAGGAGGCCATCGGCCAGCGCCTGCGGCTTGGCCTCAACCCGACCGACGAGCCCAGTTGGCTGACGGTGGCGGGCATCGTAGGCGACATCCATCATCACGGTCTCGACCGCGAGCGCCAAACCCACCTCTACCTCAACTACGCCGACTATGCGCCGGCCCGCATGGTCGTCATCGTGCGCCACACCGGCGACACCGCCGCCATGGCCCTCTCCATCCGCGAGGCCGCCGCCACCGTCGACCCCAACCAGCCGCTGCACGAGATCATG
The DNA here is from genome assembly GCA_039030415.1 of Acidobacteriota bacterium. Lineage (GTDB taxonomy): Bacteria > Acidobacteriota > Thermoanaerobaculia > Multivoradales > J023 > JAAELT01. The sequence goes on along the minus strand of JBCCEE010000343.1, from coordinate 6,632 downwards.
AGCACCGGCGCCGTCATCGAGAGCTCGATCTGGCAGTGGCGGTTCTTCACCAGCATCGCCTGGCTGTTCGGCGTCGTCGCCGTGCTGCTCGCCGCGATCGGCATCTACGGGGTCATGACCTACACCGTCTCCCAGCGCACCGCCGAAGTGGGCATCCGCATGGCCCTGGGTGCCAATCGCGGCCAGGTCGTCTCGCTGATCCTGCGCCAGGGCAGCCGCCTCGTGCTGCTCGGCCTGGCCATCGGCCTGCCGGTGAGCATCGCCCTCAGCCAGGTGCTGTCGAGCTTCCTCTTCTCCGTCGGCGCCTTCGAGCCCGCAGCCCTAGGAGCGGCGATCCTGCTGCTAATGCTGGTCGCGCTACCCGCGCTGCTGCTGCCGGCCCGTCGAGCCGCCACCGTCGATCCGTCGTCGAGCCTGCGGGCAGATTGAGAAACACGCCCCAACCCCTTACTTACAAAAATGTGGGTACTTGCCAGGACCACCGCATGATCGTACCCTGCCTCCTGAGGATTAACACCCCAGGAGGCACGGGAAATGAAAGCCATTGGCTACGCGCAGGCAGGACCGATCACGGCAGACGATGCTCTGGTCGAATTCGAGACGGCGGTTCCGCAGCCCGGACCCCGGGATTTGTTGGTAGAGGTTCGCGGCATCTCGGTCAACCCGGTCGACGTCAAGCTGCGCGCCATGGTCCAGCCCGACGACTGGCCGCGCATTCTGGGGTTCGACGCCGCGGGCGTCGTCAAAGAGGTCGGCTCGGAGACTACGCGCTTCCGGCCGGGGGATGAGGTGTTCTATGCCGGCGACATCACCCGGCCGGGCACCAACGCCGCGCTGCACGTCGTCGATGAGCGCATCGTCGGGCGCAAGCCGTCGAGCCTGAGCTCTACGGAAGCCGCGGGCATGCCGCTGACCACGATCACCGCGTGGGAGATGCTGTTCGACAGCTTCGGAATCCGCGAGGGCGAAGGAGCCGACGACGCGCTGCTGGTAGTCGGCGGCGCTGGTGGCGTCGGCTCGATCTTGATCCAACTGGCCAAGCAGCTCACGGGACTCGAGGTGATCGCCACAGCGTCGCGTCCGGATACCCGGGCGTGGGTCGAGAAGATGGGCGCCGATCACGTGGTGAATCACCGCAATCCGCTGGATGAGGAGATGAAGGCGCTCGGCATCTCGCCGCGCTACGTCGCGGCGCTCACCCATACAGACCGCCACTTCGACGCGCTGGCCGAGCTGATCGAGCCACGCGGCCACATCGCATTGATCGACGATCCCGAGACGCTCGACATCGTAAGGCTCAAGCCCAAGGCCCTGTCAGTGAGCTGGGAGTTCATGTTCACCCGCTCGATGTTCCAGACCGAAGACATCGACGTTCAGCATCAGCTGTTGAACCGTACCGCGGATCTGCTCGACGACGGCACGCTCGTCTCCACCGTCAACAAGCACGGTGGCCCGTTGACGGTCGCCAACCTACGCGCCGCCCACGAGTTGCAGGAGAGCGGCCGGGCGATCGGCAAGACCGTCTTGGATGGTCTCGGCTAGCGCGACGCGACCACGCTCACCCCAACCCACGAATCTGTAACCCAGGAGCCTCAAGAAATGCCCAAGCTGACCATCGTCGCCAACATCCATGCGCAGCCTGAGAAGATCGATCTCGTCAAAGCCGAGCTCGAGAAGCTGATTCCTATCACCCGCGCCGAAGCGGGATGCATCCAATATGACCTACACCAGGACAACGAGAACCCGGCGCTCTTCCTGTTCTACGAGAACTGGGAGTCCCGCGAGCTCTGGCAGACCCATATGAACGCTCCTCACCTGAAGGCCTACATGGAAGCCACCGAGGGCGCCGTCGCCGACTTCACGATCTATGAGATGACGCGCATCGACTGACTTCTGTTTCTGTTCGTGGCGAGCAGGATCGCCAGCGAAGCGCGCAACTATAGAGCGAACCACCTTGGAGACCTGGCCCAGACAGACAACATAAATACGATTAAGTTAACTACGATTAAGTTAATCACGATCAAACTAATCCTGGGGGAGCGCTTCCCGGCACCTATCTGTGTGCAGAGAGAGGCGTTCCTGTCATCGGCCCTCCCCCACATCGGCCCCCGAGCTCGCAGCACTGGCAATAGCTCATCCACGATGCCCATCACCGTCGACCAGACAAAGCGGGAGCCATGACGCCGGCTCGACGTATTTTCCAGGCTACTGGCCTCTCGACGACGCGTTCCGCAGAATTCTGAAGCCTTCCGGACCGGTGGCCTGTTAATTCTTGACGCGGAAATGCCTGGGCCACCGGGTGGCACGTTAATTCTCGACCTGGAAATCCCTGGGCCACCGGGTGGCACGCTAATTCTCGACGCGGAGCACCCTGGGCCACCGAGTGGCGCGCTAATTCTCGACGCGGAGCTCCCTGGGCCACCGGGTGGCCTGCTATTTCTCGACGCGGGAAGCCTCGGGCCACCGGGCGGCGCGCCAATCCGTCACGCTCCGGTGGCGAGGCCACGTGACATGAGCTCGGTGCGCTGCGCCGCCCAGCGGCTCAGGCGGCGGGGTGCGGACGGCCGCCGATCCACTCGAGGGCGGTGTTCGCGGCGTGGCGCAGGGCCTTCTCCAGCCGGCCCTGGGCTCGTGCTTCGCGCGCCTTGCGAGCGCGGTACTTGAGAGTGCGACGCTGGTGATAGGCCCGCAGCTTCTCGATCGCCCCGGCCGGGAGCCCCGCAAAGGCGAAAGCCGCCTGCACCAGGCGCAGCGCCTCGCCGTAGTCAGCGTCGAACGCTTTCATCGCCAGGCGCTTGTCATCACCGGCCGAAAGCTCGCTCAACTCGAGCACCGTCAAGCGTTCCAGCGCTTGGGTCAAGCGGTCGTAGCTCGGCCGAATCTCCTGCAGCCAAGCCTCGCAGTCCGACGGTGCACACGCCAAGAGCGGTGAGTCCGCGTCGCCGTTGCCGCTCTCGAGCGTGGCGACCATACCGCTGAGCTGAAGATGGAGTCGACGCGCTTTGCGCAAGGTCTTGCCCTGCATGCCGTGGACGGTGAATGCGGCTTCTCTACCCAGCTGGGAGTCGATCAACCGGCGCACCCCCACGACCCGCGGATAGACCTCGTGCCGCGCCAGCTTCTCAGCCTCGCGCCGCTGCTTGGCACACTTGGCTTGCCACGCACTGTAGGTGCGCTCCGCCGCCCGCAGTCGTTCGATCGAGGTACGGACCGACCGCCCCACCAAATCGAGCGACAGCCGCCAGTCCGGCAGGGCTTCACCGTCGGCGAGCTCGGGGGCCAGGCGGTAGTCGAGGCCGCGGGCGGCGCGTTTTCCAAAGACTTCGATCGAAGCCAGCAGCGCCCGGGTGTCCTTGGTCCGCTGACGGATCATCTTCGGGTAGATGCAGACGCCCTTCTTCCAGCCTTTGGGGCGTCCGGGTCGCGGCCGATAGCTCTTGGCGAGGTGTTCTGATTCGATCGCTGAATCGTCTTCCAGATGACGGTCCGGTACGGTTTCCAGATCATGGTTCTCTAAATAATCGATATCTTGCTCCTCCGTTTCGAAAGATTATAGGCGCATAATCTTCTTTAAGCAAGATATCTTCAACAGAGGAAGACGAACTCAGAGATCTGCGATTTGCTGAGCCAGTCACTACCGTGAGCTCGACGACGTCCAGCTGCTACGCTGCCAGGTCACGACGAAGCCCTCCTCGCTGCCGTCTTCTGCCGTCGCCGTCACCCGAGCATGCAGGTTGTCCGATTCGTCCAGCCAGTACTCGAGCTGCTGCGGAAAGTCGTGGGTCGGATTCTCGAAGCGGATGCGTCGCTCGGCAACGTGGGTCGCCGTGAATGGGGTCGCAGGACACCTGCCCCGGGGGCTCGCGTGGTAAACGAGCCTGCCATCCTCTTCCTGCTCGATCCGCAGAAACTCGTACATGCCGCCGCCTGGAGCCCGGTTGAGCCCTACCATCCGTCCGCTGTCCGGAGGCAGCCAGCATTCCTCTCCGCTCTCGCCTTGCCAGCATCCCGCTAGCCAGCCGAGCCGCGCGATATCACTCGCGCTTGCGGTCTCGCGATTCTGCGACTCGGCACCGGCAGGGGTGGCGGCCCCTAAGATCAACAGGGTAGAAAAGACGGTCCAAACGACCTGGTGAACCGAGAGACGACGATGCATGCGACAATCCTCCTGCGTTGGGGGTGACTGGATGAGTCGACAGAGTAACGATTCCCCGCCACCGAGGATTGAACGAATGCGACAAACGGGAGCTGGCGCGGCGTGAATCTGCGGACCTACGCTGCCCCGAAGGCGCTCGAAGACTGGGTCGCCTGCTTCTGGACGCTGACTTCCGAGCCGGACGATACCGGGGTGAGCTCGAGCCAACGGGTACTGCCGGACGGCTTCCCCGAGCTCATCGTCCATCTCGGAGCTCCCTATGAGCGTCGACAGCGCGGTCGAGTGGTTCAGGATCCCTCCGCTTTCGTCTTCGGCCAGCTCGACGAGCCGATCGAGCTTTCGTCCAATCAGCCCGTGCTGGCGGTGGGAGCACGACTGAAACCCACAGCTCTCGCTGAAGTGGCGGCTTGCGCGGGGCGCAAGCTGACGGGACGCGCGGTGGCGCTGGACGCGCTGTGGGGTCGCCGTGGCCTCGCCCTCGAGCGCCGACTGCGCGCGGCTGGCGACATCGAGACGGCCCTCGAGCTGCTGGCGCAGGAGCTGACCGCCCTCCGCTCGCGTAGGGAATCGTCACACAAGCGGCAGCTGGTGGAGCACGCGGTACGCTGGATTCAGCACAACCAGGGACGCAGCCCGATCCAGCAGCTCATCCGCCACCTCGGCTACTCCCGACGCCATATAGAGAGACTATTCGGCGAGCACCTTGGCGTCTCCCCCAAACGCTATGCGCGTCTGCAGCGCTTCCAAGCCATTCAGCGAGCGGCTCTGGCAACGCCCGATCCCGACTGGCAGACCCTAGCGATCGACGCCGGCTACGCGGATCAGCCCCACATGATCCGCGAGCTGCGTCAGTTCTCGGGCCAGTCCCCGAGCGCCTTCGTGCGCTCCCGGCAGCCGCTGGCGCAGGCGCTGTTGATGCGACCTGCGGATTCCCACAGCCCGGGAGATCGATGAGACTGGAGCTAGAGTCCCTGGGTCGACCGCTGCGCCACTGGCTTGGCTCGCTGCTGATCGGCTTGGCGTCGGTGAGCGATGTCGCCACAGCGCAGCCCGCCCACCCCTTCGCGGAAACCGGGTACTTCTACCTTCAGAACTTTGGCCCCGAAGTCTACGACGCGCACGGGCAGAATTGGTCCATCGCACAAGGTCCGGACGACCTGATCTATGTCGCCAACAGCGACGGCGTGCTCGAGTACGACAGCGTCACGTGGCGCTTGATACGGACGCCCAATCGCAGCCCCGTGCGTGGGCTGATCACAGGGGAAGAAGGCCGAATCTTCATCGGCGCGGTGGCCGAGCTGGGCTACCTCGCCCCGGACTCGCGGGGCCGCATGGGTTATGTCTCATTGGTCGATCGCGTCGCCGCCGGAGACCGTGACTTCAGAGACGTCTGGCGTATCGCCAAGACCTCGAGCGGTGTCTACTTTCGGACACACCAGCTGCTGTTGCGATGGGATGGAGCGGAGATGCGGACTTGGCGTACCGAGACGCGCTTCCGACGGATCGCCAGCGTTCGCGACGTGCTCTACATCCATCAGAAAGACATCGGCTTGATGCGCTTGGACGACGAAACACTATCGATGGTGCGGGGCGGCGCCGTGTTTCACGACAAGCGGATCAACGGCATGGTGGCCCTGGGCGAGAGCGACGTGCTGGTCTTCACCCGTGAGCAGGGCATGTTCCGCTGCCCGGGAGACCGCCACCGTGAAGCCGGATGTATGCCGTTCGCGCCGGAATCGGCTCAGCTGCTGACGGACCTGAAGCCTTACCACGCGACCCGGGTATTCGACGGCCTCATCGCGGTCTCGACACAAGCGGAAGGGCTCGCGGTCTTTGGCTCGGACGGCCAGCTGCTGCGCCTCGTCAACGAGGCCGCGGGCCTGCGCAGTTTCAACGCCCACTATGCGCGGGAAGATCGAGAGGGCGGGCTGTGGCTCGCCCTCCAAAGCGGCGTCGCCCGCATCGAAACCGGGGCCACGCTATCGCACTGGGACAAAACCTTGGGCCTGGTCGGCGGCGTGCAGGCCGTGACGCGACACCAGGGGCACCTCTACGCAGCCCACGATTTGGGAGTCTCGAGACTGACGCCCGGTACCGGAGGCTCTCCGCCACGTTTTCTGCCCACCCCCGGCGCTCCCGCCAATTGCTGGACGCTGCTGTCGACGCCGCAGGGCCTTCTGGCGGGCTGCGAAGACGAGCTCGTCAACCTGGATCAACAGCGGCCGATTGAAACCGTCACCGAGCACGACGTGCTCACTATCCATCACAGCCGTCGGGATCCGGCGCGCCTCTATCTGGGCGTCAGCGGCGGGCTGGAGCAGCTGCGCCTGCGCAATGCAAAAGGGTTGGATGCCGAGCACTGGGTCGACGCCGAGCACTGGGTCGACGCCGAGCAGATCGTGGACATCGCCTCCCGGGTTTACACTATCGCGGAGGACGACCAGGGTCGGCTGTGGCTGGGTACCGATCGCGAGGG
>JBCCEE010000342.1:0-9338 GCA_039030415.1 Acidobacteriota bacterium | reverse complement strand
GTTTTGTTGAAGTGGTACATCGGCCGGTAGACGATCACGTCGAGGGTCGGATCGCTGATCACGTCCTCGAATTCGAGGCTCGCCACGCCGTGCTGCTCGTCCCAGATCTTGACCGCACCCAAGCCCTCGCGACGCACGAACTGGCGGTAGTGATCCAGCGAGTTGGGCGGCCGGAAGGGGTTGGGCTCCACCGCGGCGTCGGTGCGATTCGAGTTGCCCTGCTGAATCGAGGAATAGAACTCATCGAGGCAGATCGGCGAAGCTTCGGTCTGGACGTAGAGGCGGATGTTCCACGGCCCCCAGTTGCCGGCGTTGTCGCGCGCTCGGAAATAGTAGGCGCGGCGTTGGCCGGGCGACGGCCGGTGAGAGCCGGTGATGAGGACGCGCGTCGTGCCATCCCGCGTGATGTCGACCTCACAGCCGCCATAACCGTCGGTATCGCGGCTGCGGCAGACCCGGTAGCCGCTGAAGTCGACGCCCGAACCGCCCGGCTCATCCACCGCCGGCGTCACGGTCAGCTCGAAGTCGGCGTCGGCGACGATGCAGGTGTCCCCCACCATCGACAGGCAGTTCAGCGAGACCGTCGGCCCCGGGCGGCTCGGCGGCGTGACGTCGGGCTCGGATTCCAGGGTCTGCACGTAGAACGGCGCGTTCCACCCGCCCCAGTTGCCGGCGAGATCCCGCCCGCGGAACCGATAAGCGCGACGCTGCCCCGGCGCCGGTCGATCCGCACCGGTCACCACGAAGCGGGTGGTGGCGTCTAGAGTCATGGTGTGATCGCAGCCGCCAAAGCCGGTGGTGTCGTGGCTGCGGCAGACCCGGTAGCCATCGGGATCGATCCCCGAGCCCCCGGGCTCGTCGACCGCGGGGGTCACCACCAGCTCGAAGTCGGCATCCGGAACCCAGCAGGTGTTGCCGGAGATCGAATCGCAGACGGTCGTGGCCGGACCGGGCTGGCTCGGCGGCGTGCTGTCGGGTGCCAGGGTCTGAATGTACCTGGGCTGATTCCAGCGCCCCCAGTTGCCGGCGTTGTCCCGAGCGCGAAAGTAGTAGGCGCGGCGCTGGCCGGGAGCGGGCCGGTGGGAACCGGTGACGGTCCACGTCGTCTCGCCATCGAACGTGATGGTGGCCTCGCAGCCGCCCCACCCGGTGGTGTCACCGCTGCGACAGATCTGGTAGCCGTCAGCACGAACCCCCGAACCGCCGGGCTCGTCGACCGCGGGCGTTACGGTCAGCACGAAGTCAGCATCCGCCACCCGGCACGTGTTGCCGGTGGTCCCCGCACAGTCGGTGGTGGTGGGTCCGGCGGCACTCGGCGGTGTCGAGTCTGCGTAGATACCGGTACCGGGGAGGGCGGCCAGCAGCAAGCCTAACGCCAGGCCGGGGTGGATGCGAACGATTGAGGTGGGATGCCAGCTCATGATGTCTCCAAAAAGAACGCCTAGATGAAAGTCAGGCCCGATCGCGGGGCCCGGCGAAAAGACTGGAACGCGAGGTCGCTTCATGGGCCAGCGCGAAAGTCCTCGCACGGGCCGCCGCGGAATGCTCCGGCCGAGACCTCGTAAAAGCAGCCCGCGTGCCAATCCTCAAAGGCACGAGACGCACCACTGGCAGCGCTCCTAAAAGCTGATTTCAATGGCTTTAACGGAATCCACCCAAAGCCGATGCGAACCGAGCGGAGCGCTATCCATCGAGCTCACTGTGCGCTGGCGCACAGCCCGGAGCGAGCCCTGTGCGCCAGCGCGCTTCAGTCCCGGCCGGCTGGGGGCGCCGCCTGCTCGAGGCGGCGGCGCAGGGCGAAGCGGGAGATGCCGAGCAAGCGAGCGGCATGCACCTGGTTGCCGTCGGTACGGGCCAGCGCCTGCTGGATGGTGCGCCGTTCAACCGTCGCCAGATCGAGGGTCTCAGGTGCCTCGGGCGTGTCCTCTGCGGCCAGCTCCGCCACCGCCTCCCGGATGTGTGGCGCCACGCCCGCAGCGGACAGCGGCTGACCGTCAGGGCAACGCAGCACCTGACGCCGGATCTCGTGCTCCAGCTCGCGCACATTGCCCGGCCAGGGATAAGCGCTCAGCAGACGCAGGGCTTCGAGCGTCACGCCGCGCACCCGGCGCTCGAGCTCGCCGGCGAAGCCGCGCACAAAATGCTCGATCAGCGCCGGCAGATCGTCACGCCGCTGAGCCAGGGGCGGGATCTCGACCACGCTACCAGCCAACCGATAGTAGAGGTCGGCGCGAAAACCTCCGCCTTCGCTGCGCGCCCTCAAGTCGGCGTTGGTCGCCGCCAAGATCCGCACGTCGACCGCCACCGGCGCCTCGCCGACCGGATGCACGACGCGCTCCTGCAGCACCCTCAACAGCTTGACCTGGAGGGCCGCGGGCAGATCGCCAATCTCGTCGAGAAACAGAGTGCCGCCATCGGCCTGCCGGAACAGGCCGCGACGCGCGCTCACCCCGGTCGCGACGCTGGATCCGATCCCGAACAGCTCGGCCTCGACCAGCGCCTCGGGGATCGCGCCGCAGTTGAGGGCGACAAACGCCCCCTCGGCGCGATGACTCGAGCGGTGGACGAGGCGCGCGATCTGCTCCTTGCCGACTCCCGTTTCACCCAGGATCAGCAAAGGCACTTCCGTCGCGCACACCGTCGCGAGCTCGCGGTAGAGCTCCTGGATCGAAGCCGACGTACCCGGCACGTAGCCGCTCGGCCAACGCAGCCGGCCCCTGTCTGCTATCGGCGAGGCGGCTGGTATCGGCGAGGCGTCTGGTATTGGCGAGGCGTCTAACGTAGGCGAGGCCTCCGGCGTCGGCGCACCATTCTCTGCGGACTCTAGCTCGCCACGCCCAACCAGCGCGGCCACGCCCACGAGCGTCTCGAGACACCGATCATCGACCATCCGCGCCGACCCACCCGCGAGCACCAGGACGACTCCGGCCCCCGTCACAGCGGAGACGCGTCGCGCCACTCGCAGACGTTCTCCAGGCACCTCGCAATCGAACACCCCATCCTGTGACCGGCAGGCGACCTCCCGCACCGCCGCATCCAGAACGTCGAGACGCGGCAGACTGCCGGCGGAAGCCCGCAGCATGATCGAGCCGCCGGGCGCGAGCTCCATCCAGGCCAGGCCGTCGACCCCAAGGTGCGTCCGCAGCGCTGCCAGAGCTGCCGCCATGCCCAACGACCCCTGATCCACCAACGGCTGACTGAAGTCCTGCAGGATCGCCAGCGGATCGGCGTGGGTCGTGGAAGCCCGGGAGGGGGTGTCGTGGAGCGTCGACCCGACGAGGCTGCGGTGACTCGACATGCGGATCGCCAGCTCGGCCTCGGCGCTAGGCGCTGCCTCGAGCCGCAGACGCGCGCTGCCGATCTCGATCACGTCACCGAGCCGCAGTCGACCGCGCTCGAACGGCCTGCCGTTGACGGCCAGCCCGTTTTTGCTCGCCAGATCCGCCAAGCGCGCCCCCTCGCCATCGAAGATGAGGTCCGCATGCAGCCGCGACACCCCCGGTGCCTTCAGCACCACGTCATTGTCTCGCCGAGCGCCGATGCGGTTGACCCCGCGCCGCAGGAGGAACGAGCTCGCGGCGCCGTCATCGAGCCGCGCCAGGCTCAAGCCGTGCGTCGCCCCCGAGTCGACCTCTGCTGGCAGCAGTTCAGCCGACATGGTGGTCCTCCTGCCAAGCCTGCAGGCGCTCTAAGCTGGCGCTGGCACGCGGCCCGGCGGCCCGGTAGCCGTGGCGGGCTGCCTGCACGAGCTGCACCTGCCGCTGTGGCTCACGGTCGAGAGCCTCGAGCGCCCTCGCCAAGCCAAAAGCAGCGTCAGCCGCTTCGATCGGATCACCACCCTCGCCTCGGTCAGCCGCATGGGCCTGCTCCAGCGGCGCGAGAGCCGCGGTTACCTCGCCGTTTTCGAGCAGCGCTTCGCCATAGCCCAAGAGATAGCGCAGGGTTTGCGGGTGGCCGGAGCCGAAGAGACGCCGGCCCAGCGTGAGGCTCGAGCGGGCGCTCACCACCGCCGCTCGCGGCTCGCCCAGGTTGAGCTGCACGAGGCTGAGATTGTGCAGCATCGAGGCACGGTCCGGGTGCTCTTCGCCAAACATCTCCCACAGCTGATCGAGGGCCTCGAAGTAAAGCGCCTCGGCGTCGCGGTAGCGCCCGAGTCCACGGTAGGCGATCGCCAGATTCTGCGTCGCGTTGGCGATCGCAAGGCGCTCCGGTCCGAAAGCGCGGGCATAGGCAGCCCGAGAACGCTCGAAATGCTCCACGGCCTGGGCGAAGTGTTTTTGACGGTTGGCGAGCATGCCGCGACGATTGAAGAGCTGGCTCTCCAGCTCCGCATCTCCTCCGATCCGGGTCAGCGTCGCCTCGGCCACCGCCGCATAGCCGTTGGCCTCGGTAAAGTCCCCGGCCCACCAGCCGACGATGATCAGGTCGAGCCAGATCGCCACGGCCTCACGATCCGCCGCCCCCAGCTGGGCGGCCTGCAGGGCTTCATACAGGCCCTGCCGCATGGCGGCCATATCGCCGCCGCGACCCTCGAGCTCGGCCAGCCGACGCAGCGCCCGGGCCCGCAGCGGCGGGTAATCGACCTCCAGCGCGGCCGCCAGTCCGGCTTCGGCCGGCGGCCTGGCCGCCTCGAGAAGCCCCGCGTCCTCGAGCGCCTTCGAACGCGCCAAGTCGGCGGAAGCTCGATCGATTCGCGCTGCCTGATCCGGGTCCGACGGCGGCGGAGCCATCGCCAGCAGCGACCGGACGTCGGCACACGGTGCGACCCCGGGCAGTCGATCGACCATGCGCATCGCCCGCGGCAACAGCTCGTCCGAGGGTTCGGCCAGCACAGCCGCGACGCCAGCCAAGGCCATGCGCCGCTCCCCGAGACACGCCATCCGCAGATCCATCAGCTGCTCGCTCTGCTCGCCGCGCACCCGAGTGGCGCGACAGACGTCGCCATGCATTTGCGCCCAGCCCTCGGCATACGCGTCGACCCGCGCAGCCACCGCCTCGGCCACCGCGCCCGACCAAGACGGTGCCAGCGCTCGCCATGCCTGGACGACCGCGGCCCGTCGCGATTCATCCCAGATGCCGAGCAGCTGCTGCTCGGCGCCGAGACAAAGCCGCTGGCCGGTTCCGCCGGTCGCCTGAACCGTCCAATAGGCGGCACTCACCACCAGCGCCAGGGACGCTGCCATCAGGCCCCGCCGAGCCCGCTTGGGTGGCCCGGCGAAGGCCGCACTGAGTGCTGTCATCGAAGGAAAGCGCTGCGCCGGATCGTGAGCCAGGCCCCGGGACAACAGCCGCGAGAGCCAGCCGGGCAGGCGGGCGGCCGCAATCGTCGACGCCAGCGAGCTCGATGCGTCGGGCAACCGGCCCGTGAGCGCCTCCAGCAAACTGAGGCAGAAACTGAACTGATCACTGCGCGCGTCGGTGCCGGCGCCCTCTCGCTGCTCGGGAGCCATATAGGCTGGCGTACCGCCACGCCCGACCGGATCCTCTCCCGCCGTTCGGTCCACGCTCGACGCCAACCCGAGATCGACCACCCGCAGGCGACCATCGCGGCCGATGATCAGGTTGCTCGGCTTGACGTCTCGATGAACCAGGCTGGCAGCGTGAATCGCCGCCAAGCCCTTGGCCGCGTCGCGGAACCACTCCAGGATCGCACGCCGCGACCGCGGCGCCCGCCGCAACCAGGAAGCCAGCGTCTCGCCCTCCACCAGCTCCATGACGAAGTAAACATCTTCCTCGTGCACCCCGGCGTCGAACACCTGCACCACGTTCGGGTGCGACAGCCGAGCCAGTGCTTTAGCCTCAGCCAGCAGTCGCTCGCGATGACGCTTACCATCGCGACGCTGCGGCGCCGACCGGCACAGCTTGATCGCCACCTCACGATCGAGCTCCGCGTCGTAGGCCAGATAGACAATGCCCATGCCACCGCTACCCAGCGCCCGCAGAGCCACATAGCGGCCAAGCACCGAGCCGCGCGCCAAGCCAGTCGCCGCCGGCCTCGGTCGATCGCGAATGAGAGTAAGCGTGTCGTGGATTCCTGCCATGTCCTCCACCCGACGCCCCCAAGCTGGTTCGCAATGCTTCCGATCGGGAGGGCCGTCGTCAGGAAAGGCGCCAGTCGCACCAAGACTCGATCATCCGGCGGGCACAGAAGTTGGCCCAAGCCCTGACCCGGGCGATCCTCATCGTCCTTCCAGAACGGTCGTGCTATCTTCCTTGTCAGGAGAAGATTGCCAGGAGAGGAACATGACCTTTACCTTCGAGCTATCCGCAGAACAAGCGAAAGCCCTGGAAGAAGCCACCGCACAGCGCAACGCGGCAGCCGTGCGAGGCGTGTTGATGCAAGCGATCGATGGGATCGTTTCAAAGCTGCTCGATCGACCGCAACAACTAGAACCAGCCGCATTTGATGCACTCCTAGAGTCCTTGGCATCAGACTTCGCTGACGCTCCAGCCCTTTCAGACGACCCAGAAAAAGGGACTACGCCATTCTGACGAGTCACGTTGCATTGCAAGCTTCGCTTGGCGAAGGGCCGCAGCAGGGCGATGGCCATCTACTAACAAGGCCCGATAGAGTGCTACTTGTCTACATCGTCTTGGTCGCCAAGCTACCTGGCGGCCGCGCGAGTGCCTCGGCTCCTCCCTGCTGAACCAGCTTCTCATACACACCTTGCGTCGGGGCAATCCAAACACTCCCTGTCCCTTCAAAGGTCTGCAGCAGCCCTTCGCCTGATACCGCGCTTGAAAGCAATCCCTTGCTACTCTTTTCCGCTCTGAAGGAAATATGTTCCGTTCTTGCAAGAGCGAAATTGCCATCGACCCACAGCTTCTCACCGGCCAAGGCCACTTTGTCCACCTCGGCTTCTGGAACCGGTGAATAGAACACAGCGATGCCCTTGCCTTCGATCTTTGTTTGGTAGAGTCCCTCACCGCCGAACAGCGCCGCAGAAATATTTTTTTGCCGTACGGAACTAATATTCAATCCAGAGGTTCCTGCATAGAAAAGGCCGCGATCGACAATCAACGCACCTTCACTCCCATCTACATAGTGCAAAATAAAGTGACCGAAGGTCGGCTCGATATAAACCTCACCTGTACCATGGATTTCATTTACAAAGAAAGTCTCACCAGAAAGAAGTTTCCGAGAAAGACCTTTGAGAACTCCACCTCCTGTGCTCGCCTTCAACTCCAATCGCCCTCTCATGTAATACAAAGCGCCAGGTTCCACCCGGACGTTAGAATCGAGCAGTGAGATCCGTATTGTCTTTAGCCGCACGCCTCTCTGGGAAGCGTAAAACAGTTCCTTGGCCGTTCTGAGATCTGCCGACCCCTCTAGCTTGGGAAACTCCAAGAGGTCTACCCTAGTCCCGTCCTCAGCCTGGCGGGAACTTACAATTTGGAACAACTCGCTAGTAGAGGTAGAATTCCAAGCTCTAGATTCCCAAACTGCCTTGAAGTGAGCCCGCTGATCTAACGTTAGTCTTTCGATCTCGGCCCGCTTCTTTGCGCTAGAAAGCAACGCATAACGTCGGCAAAAATCTAACCACTCCTCGTTGAAAATCGAGGGGTCTAGCTCTTCAGAGGTAGCAGGCTTCCGTTGCTCTGGCATCTTCGCCTCCGCTGTTCATTTGTTGGCTGCAACTTGGGTCCGTACGACTTCATTGAGATGGGACACGCATCCCATCCAATGGTTGAGCTCGGATTTGCAAGCCTCCTCAGACCAACGAGTCTCGACTCCAAAAAGAGCAGAGTAGGTGATCGAGCTTCCGGCCAGGCCACTGGTCCAAAGGTTCCTCACAAGGGGGTCAGCGGCACTAAGGAAACGCTTCGGTCCCCTTCGCCTCGACAAGCATGCAGATTTACATCCCCGCCGGGACTCGGCTCAGGCGGGTGGGACGACCTCAGAAACACACAGCTTCACCTGGCGCCGTTCGGCCTTCTCGATCAACTCGACCGAGCGCTGGTGCAACTCCGGCGGCTCCCCGGTAAGAAATCGAAGGATCACATTGGCGTCGATCCACAGGCGCTTCATGCTTTGGAATCGAGTCGCTCGGTCATCTCACGCCCCAGCTGGCGACCGGTTTCTTCCCGCTCGGCAGATCTTCCGGGGTAAGGCCTCTTCGAAGCCAGCGAGCCGGCAAGGTCACTCAGACTACGCTGCCTGACAACCCGAAACTGCGCACTGTCATTTGCCACGGCTTCGAAGAGCAAGGCATCACCAGCTTCCAGGTCGAGCTCTCGGCGAATCTCAGCAGGAATGGTGACTTGTCCGTTCGAAGAGAGTTTTACCAAGCTCATCAATCTTTCCTCCAGGGAAGTCCGGCCAGCTCTATCCTACTCGACTGTCCGATGCCCCAATGCTTTAGTCTTGGCCTTCGCTACCCCACCGCCCCCTCCAACGCCTCGACGATCAAGTCGATATCGCCCTCCCCCGTCCGCCAGTTGACGAATGCCGCCCGCATGCCGGGACGCCCGTCGAACACCGTCGGCGTGAGGTAGACGCGACCGTCGTCGAGTAGGCGATCGAGCACCCGATCTCGACGCTGGGCCTCGTCTTCTCCCTTCCGCTCGCGCAGAGCGAAGCACACGATGTCGAGATGCACGGGGGCCAGCAGCTCGTAGTGCTCGGACGCGGTGATGCGCTCGCCGAGACTCCGAGCCAAGCGGCAGCACCTGGCGACCAGCTCACGGTGGCCTTCGCGGCCGTAGGCCATTAGGGTCATCCAGGCGGGTAGGGCGCGGAAGCGGCGGGAGTTTTCGGGGGTGCGATGCAGGAGATCTGGGCCGGCGCCCAGGTAGGCGGCGACGGCTTTGAAGACGGCTTCTTGATGCTCGAGGTGGCGGGTGAAGACGATGCCGGAGTCGTAGGGGACGTTGAGCCATTTGTGGCCGTCGGTGGCGAGGGAGTCGGCGAGCTCTAGGCCGTTCAGCAGGTGGGCCTGCTCGGGGTCGCAGGCGGCGAAGAGGCCGAAGGCGGCGTCAACGTGGAGCCAGGCGCGGTGGCGGCGGCAGAGCTCGCCGAGGGTGGCGAGGTCGTCGAAGTCGCCGGTGTTGACCTCGCCGGCGCTGGCGACAACGATAGAGGGGGCGCCGTGCTGGGCGGCCAGGCGCTCGGCCATGGCATCGAGGTCGACGGCCTGGCGCCCCGGCTGGGTCGGCAACGTCTCGACGCAGCTGCGGCCCATGCCGAGGATGGCGAGGGCTTTGAGCACGCTGGCGTGAGGGGTGCCGGCGAGCACCGGGATCGGGGGTAGGGACCACAGGCCGTCCTGTGAGACGTCGACGCCGAGCTGCTGCGCTGCCCACTGGCGGGCGGTGGCGAGGGCTACGGTGTTGGCCTG
>JBCCEE010000341.1:0-9372 GCA_039030415.1 Acidobacteriota bacterium | reverse complement strand
GGCGGCTCTCGGGCCGGCGGAGCACGACCGGCGACAAGAGCCGCTCATCGATCAGATGGTCGAGGGTATGCGGGATTGGAGACCGAGCGTCGAATCCCGCCCAGCCAGCTTCGCGAAGCCCCGGCTGCGTGGACCGTCGCCAAGAGGGCGGCTGCGTGCCGCTGTTTCGACATCGGCCGTAGGAGGGTCCCTGTCATGATCGCCGCTACCGAGGTCTTCCGGCTTTCAGAGTCCCAGCGCAGACTGTGGCTCGCGGAGCAGGGTGGCACGCCGCTGGTTTCGGCTTGTGCGATCGACATCGCGGGCGCAGTCTCCCCTCGGGATCTGCGTGGTGCGTTGTTGCAGTTGATGCAGCGCCACGAAGTCCTGCGGTCGCGCCTGGTGCAGCGCGCCGGTATCAAGGTTCCGTTCCATACCATCGCCGACGAGGCGGTGATCGATTGGCGAGAGGAAGGCGGGCGGCAGGCGGTCGAAGATCTCGTTGCCGAGGAGCTCCAGCACGCGTTCGATTTCGAGCGGGGGCCGCTGCTGCGAGCGCGCTGGGTCGCGACCGCGAATCATGAGGCGGTGTTGATTCTGGCGGTTCCCGCACTTTTCGCTGACGGCTGCTCTCTGCGTCGCCTGGTGCAGGAGGCGTTGACCCTTTGTAGCGGGGCCGGAGAGACGCTCGAGGAGGCGATTCCCTACCTGGATTATGTGTCCTGGCAAGAAGAGGTGATCGAGGAGGAGGGTGAAGATTCAGTCCGGGGTCAAGCCTTCTGGCGGCGTCAAGAGGGGCTCCGTCCCAAGCCGCCCAACCTGCCGATCGAGCTGCCAGCGACTACGCCTGCGTCGAACGGCGCGGTGGTCGCCGCTGACCGTGCCTCGGTGCCGGTTCCTCTCGAGGGCAGCACGAGAGCGGGTCTGCTCGAGCTCGCTCACCAAAACGACGTCGGCGTGGCGGACGTTCTGCGTGCCGCCTGGATGCTGTTGCTCCAGCGGCTGACGGGGCGCGAGAGCTGCCTCGTCGATGAAGCGTTCGACGGTCGAGACGAGGAGCTGGCCACTGCCGTGGGTCCGATCACTCGCTGGGTACCAATGGTGCTGAGAGCAGAGCCCGAAACCCGCTTCCGGGCGGTCTGCCAGCGCCTGGCGCGCTCTCGGAAGGAGCTCGAGAGCTGGCTGATCTACCTGCCGGCGAGCGAAATCCGCGAGCGTCCCGAATCGGCTGCCATCGGCTTTGAATTCCATGGTTGGAGTGAGCTCGGTGAGGGCCACGAGATGGTGGCTTCAGCACGGCAGCTGCATGTGGCGGCCGCCGAGCCTTTCGCGATCAAGCTCCTGGTCACGGAGACGTCGCAGCAGCTCGAGCTGGCTTTGCGCTACGACGCAGCTCGCTTTCATGGCTCCGATATCGAGCACCTGGCCGCTCAGTTAAATGAGGTCCTCCTCAGCGCCGCGACGAATCCCGAGGTGCGAATCGGCGACTTGACTCTCGTGGGAGCAGCTGAGAGGGCCAGGATCGAGGGGTTCACGAGCAGCGAGCGCGGGGCCTCGAGTGATGACTGCATCCATCACCGTATCGAGGCCCAGGCCGAGGCGAATCCCCTGGCGACGGCCCTCGTCGTCGACGGCGAGAGCTTGACCTATCGCGAGCTCGATGAGCGAGCCAACCAGCTGGCGCACCAGCTGTGCCGCCGAGGTGTCGGTCCCGACGTCCCGACGGTGCTCTATCTGGAGCGTTCGCTGCATCTCGTTGTCGGCATGCTGGCGATCCTCAAAGCCGGTGGCGCCTATGTGCCGATCGACACGTCCCAGCCCAAGCGCCGTCTGGCCAAGATGCTGAGCGAGGTGCGAACGCCGATTGTGGTGACCCAGGAGCGCCTGGCGGAAAATCTTCCGGCGGAAACTCCAGCGATCTGTGTTGACCGTGCTGAAGAGCGCATCGATGGCGAATCGACTCGGCGCCCGCAGGTCGACGTGGGCCCGGGCAATCTGGCATATGTGATCTTCACCTCGGGCTCTACCGGGCTGCCGAAAGGGGTCGCGGTGGAGCACCATCAGATCGTCGCCTATCTGGACGGTGTCGTGAGCGAGCTCGGCTTCGAGTCAGGGTGGAGCTATGCCAGCGTTTCGACCGTGGCGGCCGATCTGGGCAATACCTCGATCTTCCCCGCGCTGACGCTTGGCGGCACGCTGCACCTCTTGTCTCAGGAGGCGGCTTCGGATCCCGCCGCCCTGGTGGACTACTTCGCTGAGCACCGCATCGACTGCCTGAAAATCGTTCCCAGCCACATCGAGAGCTTGGGAGCGGTTTCGCGGCCCGGGGAGCTGATGCCGGTTCAGCGTTTGGTGCTGGGCGGCGAGGCGTTCAAGGTGCCGCTAGCGGGCCGGCTTCGGGACGAGGCGGAGACGTGTCGCGTCTTCAATCACTATGGCCCCTCGGAGACGACGGTCGGCGTCCTGACTCACCGGGTCGAGGAGGCCGTCGACCCGCGATGTGGCACGGTGCCTCTGGGGCGCCCGATCCCGAACGTCGCGACGCACCTGCTCGACCTCCGTGGTCGGCCGGTCTCGGCCTGGGAGCCGGGAGAGCTCTTCATCGGTGGCGCCACGGTGTCGCGGGGTTACTACGGCCGCCCGGCGCAGACCGCTGAGCGGTTTGTCCCCGATCCCTTCAGTAGACACGGTGAGGGCGGCCGCCTTTACCGCACCGGTGACCGGGCGCGGCGTCTTGGCGACGGGCGTCTCGAATTCCTTGGCCGTTGGGACCACCAGATCAAATTCCACGGCTTTCGAGTCGAGCTGGGCGAGATCCGATTCGCGCTCAACGATCA
Source organism: Acidobacteriota bacterium (assembly GCA_039030415.1). Lineage (GTDB taxonomy): Bacteria > Acidobacteriota > Thermoanaerobaculia > Multivoradales > J023 > JAAELT01. The sequence goes on along the minus strand of JBCCEE010000341.1, from coordinate 6,556 downwards.
TGCCGAGATCAGGGACAGTGTCGTGGCCTTGCGCCAGGATCAAGGCGGAGACGACGTCCTGGTGGCCTACTATGTCTCGCGGCAGAAGTTGGCGCTGGAGGAGCTGCGGGAACATCTGGCGAAGCGCCTCGGCGAGGAAGTGCTGCCCAACTTCTTCGTGCATCTGCCGAAACTGCCGCTCACCCTGAACGGCAAGGTCAATGATCGGGCTCTGCCGAGCGTCGAGGAGATACGCAAGGAAGCCCGGCGCGTCTTCGTGGCCCCGAGGAATGACACCGAGACTGGGATCGCCAATATATGGGCCGAGGTTCTGGGGCTCGATCGGGTCAGCGCCGAGGCCAACTTCTTCGAGCTTGGTGGCCATTCGCTGCTCGCCACCCGCATCATCTCCCGGGTGCGCAAAGCCTTCCATGTCGACATGCCGGTGCGCGCGATCTTCGAGATTCCCACCGTCGCCGGGCTCGCCCGCTGGGTCGCTGAGAGTGCGCCGGAAGCTACCGGGGACACGCCGCGAGACGCTATCGCCGCATCCAGCCAGAGCCTGGAAGACGAGCTTGCAGAGCTCGAAGGCCTTTCGGAACAAGAGGCGAGTTTGGCGCTCGAGGAAGAGACTGTCGGAGCGTCGGGAGGTCGGATGGGATGAGGGATCCGGGGCAGCGGATCGCCGCGCTTTCGCCTGAGAAGCGCGCTCTCCTGAGGCTCAGGAATCCGCTGTCGTTTGCTCAGAGCCGGCTCTGGTTCCTGGATCAGCTCGATCCAGGTTCGGCGGACTACAACGTGCCGGGTGCGCTGCGGATCTCGGGTGCCCTGAGTGTACGGGCCTTGAGAGAGAGTCTCGAGAGGTGCATCGAGCGCCACGAGATTTTGCGGACGGTGTTCCCCAACGTCGACGGGCATCCGATGCAGGTGGTGCTGCCGGCCGAACCGGTGTCGTTGCCGCGGATCGATCTGCGCGCTCTCGCCGCGACAGCGCGGCGCCAAGAGGCTTCGAAGATTGCCCGGCGGGAGGCTCGCAGCAGCTTCCGTCTTGCTCGAGGGCCGCTGGTTCGAACGCGGATTCTAGTGCTCGGTGACCGTGAGCACATTCTGTTGCTGAATCTCCACCACGTGATCTGTGACGGCTGGTCGCGCGACATCCTGGTCCACGAGATCGCACAGCTATACGGTCACCCGCAGCGTGCGCTGCCGGAGCTGCCGATCCAATATCGGGACTACGCCCGCTGGCAGCGAAGCTGGCTCGAGAGCGAGCGCGCCGCCGGGCAGCTCACGTATTGGCGCGAGCAGCTCGAGGGCGCTCCACCGGTGCTGGATCTCCCCTTCGACCGGCCTCGCAGCTCGGCGGGTTTGGGGACCGGAAGCCGAGGGACCCGGCGCCTCGCTCCCCACCTGGCCGAGCAGCTCGCGAGCCTCGGTCGCGAGCTTGGCGCCTCGACGTTCATGATCTGGCTGGCCGCGATCAATGTCCTGCTGTACCGCGACACCGGGCGCAGCGACATCCTGATCGGCGCTCCGCTGACCAACCGACAGCAGCTAGAAACCGAAGGACTCGTCGGCCTCTTTCTCAATCTGCTGGTGCTGCGCGCCGACCTTTCGGCGGCGCCTAGCCTGCGTCAGGTGATCTCTCGCGTCAGGACGACGACCCTCGAGGCCTATGACCACCAGGACTTGCCCTTCGAGATGCTGGTGGATGAGCTTCAGCCGCAGCGCACTCTGGGCGTTCACCCTCTCTTCCAGGTGCTTTTCACCCTGCTCGAGGAGCCTCCGGCAGAACTGGCCATGGGTGGGCTCACGCTGTCGCGTATGGAGATTGAAGACCGCCAGGCCAAGTACGATCTCACCTTCGCCGCCAGCACCTTCGGAGGCCGCCTGGATCTGACCGCCGAATGGAGCGACGCGCTGTTCGATCGTCCGACGATCGAGCGCCTGCTGGCCCGATTCGAACACTTGCTGACGTCGGCTCTGGCCGAGCCGGATTGTCCCGTCAACGATCTGTCCCTGCTTGGCCGCAGTGAGCACTGGCAGGTCACCGGCGCCTGGAACGACTCGGCGATCGAGTTCCCCGAGCGCTGTCTCCACGACCTTCTGCGCGAGCGAGCCGCCGAGGTGCCAGAGCGCATCGCGATGACCTGCGGCGAGCGGCAGCTGACGTTTGGTGAGCTTCACCGTCGCGTCGCCCAGCTCGCCGGGCAGCTGCGGACCCTGGGGGTGAAGCCGGAAGACATCGTCGGCCTCAGTGTCGAGCGGTCGGTCGAGATGATCGTCGGGATCCTCGGTATTCTCGAAGCGGGGGGTGCCTACCTGCCTCTCGATCCGTCCTTCCCCGAAGGGCGTCTGCGCTACATGGTGGAAGATGCCGGCGTCGAGGTGCTGGTCCATGGCCGCGGAGCGCCGCGCGGACTTCTGAACAGCTGTGCGTATCAGGTCGATCTCGAACACGACGAGACGTACCTGCATCGAGAGGTGGTTGGAGCGAGCGAGTCCGAGCTCACTCCTTCGCAACAGAACGCGGCTTACGTCATTTACACCTCGGGCTCGACTGGTAAGCCCAAAGGGGTCCTGATCACCCACGGCTCGGTCGTGAGCTTGCTCACTTCGATGCTGCAGCGGCCGGGCTTGAGCCATGACGATGTTCTGTTGGGTGTCACGACGCTGTCTTTCGACATCGCCGTCGTCGAGGTCTTTCTGCCGCTCCTGGTTGGCGCTCGGCTGGTGATGGCCGAATCTGAAACGATGTCGGACGGCGTGGCGTTGGACCGTCTCGCGCGACGCTCGCGAGCGACGTTCATGCAGGCGACGCCTGCCACCTGGAGGATGCTCCTGGATTCGGGCTGGAGCGGCTCCGAGCAGCTGCTCGCCGTGTGCGGCGGCGAGGCTTTGGTACCGACCCTGGCGCGAGACCTGAGCTCCAGAGTGTGCTCGCTGTGGAACCTGTACGGTCCTACCGAGGCCACCGTCTGGTCGAGTCTCGAACCGGTCGATCCAACCGATCATCCGGGCGCGATCGGGCGCGCGATCGGCAACACCACCCTGCATATTGTCGATCGGCGCTTGCGCCTTCGCGCGATCGGCGTGAGCGGTCGCCTGTTCCTCGGCGGCGTTGGCCTGGCCCGGGGGTATGTCGGCAAGCCTGGCTTGACGGCCGAGAAATTTGTCCCCGATCCGTTCGGCGCCAAAGGAGCGCGGCTCTACGACACGGGAGATTTGGGCCGCTTCTTGGCCGATGGCCGCATGGATCTGGCAGGGCGCGCCGACCACCAGGTCAAGGTGCGTGGTTTCCGCATTGAGCCGGGCGAGATCGAGCGGGTGCTCGAGCAGCATCCGGCAGTGGTGGCGGCGGCGGTGATCGTCCGGCACCGCGCCGCGAGCGATGCTGCCCTGATCGCCTACTGGGTAGCGCGCCAGGGCGAAGCCGCTCGGGTCAGCGATCTCAAGAGCTTTCTGAGGGGTCAGCTACCCGACTACATGGTGCCGGCGGTCTTCGTCGCTTCGAGGGCTCTGCCTCTGACGCCCAACAACAAGGTCGATCGCCGAGCCCTGGCCGCACTCGAGATCGTGGGCCACCAAGTGTCGGCGGAGCGGGCCGAGCCGCGCGGGCCTGTCGAGGAAGTGCTGTGCGGGATCTGGCAGAGTCTGCTCGAAATCGAGCCCCCCGGCATCCATGACGATTTCTTCGAGCTCGGGGGGCACTCGCTGCTGGCTACCCAGCTGATCTCTCGCATCCGCGACGTCTTCAAGGTCGAGATTCCGGTTCGAAATATTTTCGAAACGCCAACGGTCTCCGGGTTGGCGTCTGGCATCGAGCAGGCGCTACGCGCCGACGTGGGCGTCTCAGCCCCACCTCTCGGGCCTTCGGATCGCCGTCAGAATCTGCCGCTGACGTTCGCCCAGCAGCGCATATGGTTTTTGGAGCAGATGGCTCCCGGCGGCGCCGCGTATCATGTGCACAAGGCGATTCGCTTCCAGGGTGACTTCGATCTGGCGGCGCTTGCGGCGAGTCTAGCGGCGGTGGTGGCGCGCCACGAATCCCTGCGCACGATTTTCCTCGCGTCCGATGGCCAGCCGGCACAGGAGGTCCTGCCGGCGCTCGCACCTGGCCTGGCGGTCGCGGACCTCAGTGGTCTGGGACCCACCACGCGTGAAGCCGAAGCGCGGCGTCGGATGATCGCTGAGGCGCTGCGCCCCTTCGATCTCACCCGCGGCCCGCTGATTCGAGTTTTGATGGTGCGGTTGGCGGCGCGAGAGCATCTCGCCGTCCTGACACTGCACCACATCGTGAGCGACGCCTGGTCCGTCGCCGTGCTGGTGCGCGAGCTAATTCACTTCTATCTTGCCTACCGCGGCCATCAAGCCCCTGAGCCGCTGCCGGAGCTGCCGATCCAGTACCCGGACTTCGCCCACTGGCAGCGGCGATGGTTGCGTGGAGACGTTCTCGCCTCGGAGGTCGCCTATTGGAAGGAGCGTCTCGCCGATGCGCCGCCGGTGCTCGAGCTGGCAACGGATCGGCAGCGGCCGGCGGTTCAGAGGTTTCGCGGTGCCTATGAGACGTTTACGCTGTCCCCCGAGCTTGCCACGGCGCTGCATGACGTCAGTCGGCTCGAGGGGTGCACGCTCTTCATGGTGCTTTTGTCGGCCTACCAGAGCCTGCTCGCTCGCTACAGCGGACAAGATGACGTCGCGGTGGGCTCGCCGATCGCCAATCGCAACCGGGCCGAGGTGGAAGGCCTCATCGGCGTCTTTGTCAATATGCTCGTGCTGCGCACCGATCTCGCCGGTGAGCCGACGTTTCGCGAGCTCTTGGCGCAGGTCAAGAGGCTGTGTCTCGAGGCTTATGCTCACCAGGATCTGCCGTTCGAGAAATTACTCGACGAGCTCGATCTGGAGCGCAGCGCGAGCCACACTCCGCTGTTCCAGACGGTTCTAGCGCTGCAGAACGTTCCTACCGTCGTCGCTGATCTATCGGGTCTGTCGATCACCGGCGAAGAGATCGACAGCGGCACCGCGAAGTTCGACCTGACCCTGGTGATCTCGGAAGAGGCGGGCAGCTTGCTGGGCAAACTGACCTACGATCGGGATCTCTTCGAGGCGGTCTCGATCCGCCGGATGATTCACCACCTGCGCAATCTGCTGGACGGAGTGGTCGCAGCTCCGCAGCAGCTGGTCTCCGAGCTTCCCTGGCTCGCCGCGGCTGAGACCCATCAGCTGTTGGTCGAGCGGTCGAGGGCGGCATCGGCTGGCGGAACCGGATCGATCGCTGGGCGCTTTGCGGCTCAGGCAGCTACGAGACCGGCGGCCGTGGCTCTCGCGTTCGGCGATCAGCTCGTTACCTATGGTGAGCTCGATCGTCGCGCCAATGCGCTGGCCGGCCGGTTGCAGGCGCGCGGGACCGGTTCAGAGCAGCGGGTGGCGGTCTTTTTAGATCGGTCGGTCGAGATGGTGGTGGCGATCCTCGGTATTTTGAAGGCCAGCGGAGCCTACGTGCCTGTGGATCCCGATGCGCCTCCGGATCGGGTCCGGTTCCTGCTGGCGGATAGCCAGGTTTCCTGCGTCGTGACCCGGCGTGGCCTGACGTCTCGGCTGCCGGCTCGAGGACTGCACCCGATCTGCCTCGACAGTGCGCTCTTCGCCGCGTCGCCTGAGGTTCCTGTGAGTCGTGTCGACGCCGCCGCTGGTGACGGTGCAGCCTACGTGATCTACACCTCGGGCTCGACCGGCCAACCCAAAGGGGTCGTGGTCTCCCAACGCAATGTCCTGCGGCTGTTCGACGCCACCGAAGAATCGTTCCGCTTCCGTGCCGATGACGTCTGGACGCTGTTTCACTCCTACGCCTTTGATTTTTCGGTCTGGGAGCTTTTCGGAGCGTTGCTCTTTGGCGGGCGGCTGGTGGTGGTGCCCTATCGGCTCAGCCGGTCTCCCGATGAGCTGCTCCAACTGCTGCAGCGCGAACGCGTTTCGGTGCTCAACCAGACCCCCTCGGCGTTCTACCAGCTGGTGCAATCGGTCGCCGCGTCGCACGACACGTGGCAGCTCGCGCTGCGCTGGATCATTTTCGGTGGAGAAGCTCTCGATCTGACGGGAGTCGCGCCCTGGTGGAGCAGTTTCGGCGATGCTCGGCCCCGCCTGGTGAACATGTTCGGAATCACCGAGACCACCGTCCACGTGACCCGGATCCCGCTTGCTGCGGCTGACCTTGCGGGCGACTCGTTGAGCCCCATCGGGCGAGAGATCGCGGATCTCGAGGTGTTCGTGTTGGATCGCCGTTTCCGGCCGGTGCCCCTCAACGTTCGCGGCGAGCTGCTGGTGGGGGGAGCCGGGTTGGCCAGAGGTTACCTGGGACGCGCTGCACTGACCGCCGAGCGATTCGTGCCTCATCCATTCGCGGATCGCGCTGGAGCCCGGCTCTACCGTTCAGGCGATCTGGCCCGCTTGCTGGCGAACGGTGAGCTCGACTACCTCGGCCGTCTCGACGACCAGGTGAAGATTCGGGGATTTCGTATCGAGCTGGGAGAGATCACCGCGGCCCTCAAGGCGCATCCCGCGTTGAGCGACGCAGCGGTCG
>JBCCEE010000340.1:0-9438 GCA_039030415.1 Acidobacteriota bacterium | reverse complement strand
CCGTCGGTGACCTCGTGCTGGTGGAGTTCGTCGGTGGTGATCCGGACCGGCCGGTGGTGGTCGGGCGTCTCTACAGCGACGCTCTGCGAGCGCCAGACTTCGCAGCCGACCAGATCCTCACCCGGCTGCCTCCGGGCAGCGCCGAAAAAGAGCGCCTGGAGCTTGATCTGACGGCCGGCTCGGCCGGCCGCTCGGTCATCCAGCGTTTGCCCGAGGAAGTCGAAGTGGTGATCGAGGATCAGCGGCTGCGGGCGACGGTCGGTGAGCTGGCGCTGGAGCTCGACGCCGCTGCCGGCCGCGCCGAGCTGACCACCGGTGGCGCGACCGCCAGCTTGGATGAGGGTGGCGAGGTGTCGCTGGTCGGCGATGGCGACATCACGATCGAGGCCGGCGGCAACCTGAAACTGGTGGCACGGGGTGATGCCAGCGTCGAAGCCGGTGGCTCGGCCGACGTCAGCGGCAGCGTCGTGAAGCTCAACTGACGGGTCAAAACCCACCGCAGGCATTGAACTATCCGACCGGGAGGAGCCCATGAGTCAACCCGCAGCCAAGCTCGGCGATCAGATCCTGGCCACCGACACCCACGTCATTGTGACGCCGAGCGGCGCAGCGGCGCCCGTTCCGCACCCCTTCGCCGGCAGCGTCGACGGCGACACAAGCAGCGACGTGTTGATCGAGGGGCAGCCGGCGGCAACGGTCGGTAGCACCGCCAACAACGCACCGCCGCACGTGCCGCAAGGCGGGAGCTTCCAGACGCCGCCGTCGAACCGCGGGTCGATCACCGTCGGCAGCGGAACGGTACTGATCAACGGTAGCCCGGCGGCGCGCATGGGGGACACCGCGACGACCTGCAACGATCCCGCGGATCAGCCGGTGGGTCAGGTACTCGCCAGCGGCTCGGTGTTGATCGGGGGCTGAGCCATGGACCGCCAGCACGGCATCGACCTGGCTCTCGAGCCGCGGAAGCGCAGCGACAGCGTGTTGCGCCTGGCGCTCGCCGAAGGCCCTACGGCAACCGACCTCGCAACGATCCAGGGACGCGACAACCTGGCGCAGGCGATCTGGCTGCGGCTGGCGGTGGCGCGAGGCGAGCTCGCCCACCTTGGCCATCCGCAGTTCGGCAGCCGGCTGCATCAGCTGGTCGGCCGCTTGCACAGCGCGTCGACCCACGCTCTGGCGAGAGCCTACGTCCGCCAGGCGCTGCGCGAGGAAGCGCGGATCGCACGCCTCGGGGCGGTCGAAGTCGAGCCGCGAGCCGGCGATCCTGCGGGCCTAGCGATCCGCTTGCGGGTCGAGCCGATCGGCGCCGAGGCCGCCCTCGATCTGACCTTCGATCTATCGCTCGACGACGGTGCCGTAACGCCTGGGTGACGAGGAGGAGAAGACGTGATTCCGCCGGGCGGCCGCCGCAGCTATCAGCAGATCGTCAGCGCCATCCTCGAAGATCTGGGGCGCACCGGGGTGTTGACCGATACCAGCCCGGGGAGCGTGACGCGCACCCTGGTGGAAGCGTTCGGCCGCGAACTGGCGGCGTCCTATGCTCAGCTGGGGCATGTCTATGACATGGGGTTCATCGAGACGGCCGAGGGGGCCGCGCTCGATCGCCTGGTGGCTCTGCTCGGAATCGAGCGGGTCGAAGGTGCGGCGGCCTGGGGCACGATCGTTTTGCGCCGTGATCCGCGGGTCAGCGGTCGAGTTTTCATCCCGGAAGGTACCGAGATCCAGCTGGGAAGCGCGGCTGGTGACAAGCGAGCGAGCTACCGAACCTCCGAGGACGGCGAGATCCCGGAAGGCGCAGCCGAGGCCTCGATCTCGATCGTCGCTGCGCTCGACAAGCCAGACGGTTCCGGCGACATCCTGCTCGACGCCGCGGACGTCGAGCACGGCAGCGCTCAGCTGGCCAGCGAGATCGCTGGGGTCGCCGGCCTCAGTCTGGCGGCCCCGACCGCCGTCCGTGGCCTGCGCGAAACCGATGAGGAGCTGCGGGAGCGCACCCGGGGCGCTATCGAGGCGGCGGGCGGCGGCACCCGCAAGGCGCTCGAGCGAGCCGTGCTCGAGACCGGGCATGTCCAGGCCGTCGAGCTGCGCGACGCGACCGGAGCCGACGGCCAGCTGCGTCCCGGTGAGCTCGAGGTCGTGGCCGACGCAGACTTTGGCGCGCCGAACGTGCTGCAAGACCTCGAGCGCGCGATTCAGGCTGCCAAGGGGCCGGGCATTCTGGTTCACCTGCGGGCAGTCGCGAGACGGCAGCTGGCGTTGCGCTTGAGGCTGAAACCGGTCAATCCCGCATTGGGGGTCAGCGAGCGGCGGATGCTGCGCGATCGGGCGGATCAGCTGATCCGACAGCGCCTCGATCGTCTTCAGCTAGGAGAAGGTCTGGTGTGGAATCGCTGGCTGGCCGAGCTCCTGAGCCTCGAAGGCGTGCTCGATATCGACCTGGCGAGCTCTTCCTTGACGCTCGACGCCAGCGCCCCCGCGCCACCCGGAGATATCGACGTCGAGAAGCTCGAACGGTTGGTGCTGGCGGACCGTCCGGGGGCATTGGCGATCGACATCGCTGACGAGCACACGCTGGTGGCCGGTCTCGAAGTGATTCTGCCGACGACGCCGGCGGGCTCTCGAGATGCCGTTCGAGCCGCGGTTGCCGAGGCTTGGATCGCAGCGCTCGACGCGGTCAATAGCGAAGAGCCGCCGGAAGCTCTCGAGCTCGTCGAAGTCCTGGCCAAGATCGAGACGGCCATATCCGATGTGACGCTGCACCTGGAGCATCTCGTGATCCAGGTGTTTTCGCTAGAGGATCAGGCGACCGCCGAGCTGCGGGCCGGCGAGCGCGAAACCTATTGGCTCGACGATCGGGATTTCCTGCAGCCCGACGCCAGCGGACCTCTGTTGCGGTGGCCGACGTGAGCGATGGTGCCGACCGAGGTCCTGCCGAGCAGCGTAGGGTTATCCGGCACCTGCCCCAGGCGTACCTGCGTGCTGGCTCCAGGAGTGCCGCTCATGCTTTGACGCGAGCGCTCGGCCGAGCCGTCGAGGAGCTGGACCGTGATGCCAAGAAGGCGCTTCGCGCCCACTACCTGGAAGACCTGAACGATCTCGACGACGCCCGTCGGCTCGCGGCCCTGCTGCGCCTCGAGCCGTGGCCTGACGAAGACCTCGAGGCGTTTCGCGAGCGGCTGCGGACGATGGCGCGAGTCGCGCTGCAGGGAGCGCTCAACACGCGCCGTCTCTTGAAGCTGGTGGAAGTCGCCTGTGGTGCCCGGCTCGAAGTTGACGCGGCCGGCCAACCCGCGGTGGTGGAGCCGCGCGACGTGCGGACGTTTCCGGCGCTGCTGCCAGGTCAGCGGCTGCTGACCGACCGTTTCACGACCGCCGCGGTGCTGCGCCACCGAGCTTCAGCCGATCCGGATGGCGAGGGGGAGGTTTTCTCCGTTGCGGTCGAAGATTTGCCGGAGGTCGAGCATGAGGCTGTCATCGAGCCGGCGCCAGGCACCGGGCCGCTGGGGTGGAGCGTCGAGAATCCCCTGCATGGACTCATCGAAGACACCTTCACGAGTCCCCCGAGCCCACCTCGATCGGTCGATCCTCGGATTCGACTGCTGGCTGGTGGTAGCGGGCTGAGACTTCCGGTTTTGGTGCAGCACGACCTGCAGCGCGCCGTGCTCATCAACCGCATCATGCGGCCGGGCTGCGTGCTCGAGGTCGACCTCGTGCAGCGGCAGCTCTTCGAGCTGTCTCCTGCCGACGCTCAGTCCGAGCCCGGTAACCTGCGATTCCGCCATTTACCGGCGCCGCCCCTGCTTTTTGGCACCGGCGCGATCCTGGGCGATTCGGCGTTGGCGAGAGGCCCCCAGGATCCTCCGGCCCATGCCCTGCGCTGGTATCTCGAAAACGAGCTGAACCCAGAAGCCGAGGCACCGCTCGTTGGCGATCGAGCCGCGCCGGATAATCTGCCCTGGCCCGGCCTGCTGCCCCTAGGCACTTCCCAATGGTCCTTGCTGAGCGTTGAGCTCGGGACGACGGCACCGACGCTGGCGATCGAGGGCCTGCGTTTGCGGCCTCGCAGGATCGGGGAAGGACCGTCGCGGATCGAGATGCGGTGGCGTGGGCGAAGGCCCGGAACCTTCGCTCTGCGCTTCGAGCCACGCCACCTGTCCCGCGTCGGCGACAAGCCCCGGACCTACCGCCGGAGCTGGTTCTTCGAGCAGGTTGATCGTCTACAGCTGGCCGGCACCGTGCGGGTCGCGCCGGAGGAGCTGGCACCGGCAGTAGAGAGCTCGAGAGTCGGCGCCCTGGAGAACTTCGACCTCGTGCTGCGTTTGCCCTCGGGGCGGTCGCGGCTCGCCGAGGTGCCGCGAGTCCCGCTGGCGCTGCGAACGCAGCGCGCCGTCGGCCTCGAGAGCCTTTCGGGTGCGACCCACATCGCTGCCTTCGACGAGCTCGAGATGCAGCTGCACCTCGGTTCGCGAGATCGGGTGCTGCAGGAGCGACTCAGGGTCAGAGATGAGCTCGTCGAAGCTCGAGCCGAGGGTGACTCGCGGGACAAGGCACCGAGCGAGCATCTGGCGGTCAGCGACCAGCTGAGCATCAGGGTCGAGCGCTACGTGCCGCGTGCGGTGACGCATCATCTCACGGATCGTGTGCTGGCCTCCGAGTCGCTGCAGGCACTCGCGATCCGACGTCAGCAGGACCTGGGAGAAGGGCAACCCGTCCGGGACCAGCTGACGATCGCTTTGGATCGCTTCCACCACCCGCTGGCCGAGAGTGTCCGTGCCGGCGACGCGCTAGAGGCCAAGCGTCTGATCCGCAACGTCTCGTTCCATGGTGAGGAGCTGGTCCGCGCCCGACCGCAGCTCGCGATTGCTGTGGCTCGCTTCCTGGAGCTGACCGACGGCGTAACGGCGGGTGACGAGCCGGAAGCTGCCCACGTGCCGCGATCCCGTCGCCGGACGAGAAAAGAGCGCGTTGCGGTCCGCGACCAGCTGACGATCAGCGTCGATTCAGAGGCTGGCGGGATCGAACGCCTGGTGGCGGACTTCCTGCTTTCCCGCACTGTGGTGCGCCGGCGCCACCTGCAGGAGCGGATCGCTGCTCTGGAGCTGTTGGAGATCGAGGTCGAGAGAGACTCCCAAACCCAACCAGGAGGAGGACGAGACAATGAACGAAACAACGACTCTCAGCGGTGAGGTGACCCTCACGGTAGTGGATGCCGAAGGCCGCAAGCGGCACCAGTCCAGCCATCGCAATCGAGTGTTCTCTGCGGGCACTCAGCATGTCGCAAGCTGCCTGGTCGGCGAAATCAACTCTCAAACGCATTGGATTGAGATCGGTTCCGGCCAGCAGCCCGATAGTGGCGAAGATCTGGATCAACTGCATGAGCTCCTGCGCAGCAATCCGGTCAGCAGTCCGGAAGCTAACGGCAGTGAGCTGACCTTTACCGCCGTCTTCAATGCCGGGGAGCCGATGGAGGTCGCCGAATCGGGCTTGCGATTCAAGTACAGCCGCATCGAGAGTGAGGAAGAAGTGCTCTACAACCGGGCGGTGATCGATCCACCGGTCGTGCTCAACAGCAATGACCGCATCCGAGTGCAGTGGAAAGTCTTTTTCGATTGGATTCAGCTGCCTTGAGCAATCGTTTGTCGTGGAGGGATAGAGCCTCATGTCAGAGTCAGAGTTGACCTCAGAGCAGATCCGTCAGGAGCTTAAACGCCGGCTCGAGACGGCGAGAGCCGAGCTGCTGCAGGCTCGTGCTAGGGGAGCCGCACTGGATCTGCCTTTCCAGCCGGGCAGCTTGATCACCGCCGACGAGCTCAACGTCGGCCTGGTGGCGCTGCTCGAACGCATCCTGCACCATAGGCACCAGGGGAATGCTGCCGAGCCTGCGGACAGTCGTCCGTTGAACGCCAGCGCGCTCGAGCCGGGCTCAGTGGCGACCGAGCAGCTCAACGACTTCGCGGTGACCCGTGAGAAGATCGCACCGGCGGCGGTCAGCGCGGATCAGCTGGCGGAACAATCGGTGGCTGCCGAGCATCTGGCGGCCGGCGCCGTGGTGAGGGAGAGCCTGGCGGACGATGCGGTGAACAGCGCCAAGCTGGCGCCTGAGCTGCGCTCGCGGCTCGAGCAGCTGAGCTCGGGTCCGACTACCTACGGCTTCATCGTCTGGATCAATCCGGACGCCAGCCTGACTCCCGACCGGCAGGCTGATGACAATCGCTGGTGGGACTTCGAGCCGGAGGCGGCCCCCGACCCGGCGCTCGAGGTGCGGCGGTTTACCGATGCCGGCGACCTTGCCCGGCTACCGCCGTACCATTTCCAAAGCGCCGAACAGATCGAGACTGGCAGCACCAGCAGTTTCCTGACCGCACCGGGGCTCGCTGCCGCGGCCAGCGCCGCGGCTTTCGATGGCTCGAGCGACTTCCAGGCGGCCCCGCAGGACGTCGCCTCTCGTGGCGCATCGCTAGTGCTGCCATCCGGCATCCGGGTCGGTGGCACCCGCGAGGTTGGACGCACGTCGGCCGATCTCGAGTTTGTCGTCGAAGCCCTGGAGCGAGAGGCTTTGATCGGAGGCGGAGCAGTCAGTCCTCAGCAGCTCGAGCGCAAGCGTCTGGTGACCAGCTTCGATCCCTCGTTCTACGGCGTCACCTCGTGGACCTGCGGGGTGGCCTCCTTCCATCCGGGGATTGGCAGCAGCAGCGCCTTCACGATCGACAACCAGCCTCTCGCCTTCCGCAGGACGACGGAGCCCAATCCCGCGCAGCGATCGGCCGTCCAGAACTTGTTCTACCACTTCGACGCGGAGATCGATCTCAACAGTGCGCAGTTCGAAGGCGAGCTGCTCGCTCGCGACGCCTTCCGCAGCGTGGTCAACAATCCCCAGAATCTGCCGGCGGGCTATATGAGCCGGGGCGACGTCAACATCCGCTCGATCATTCGCTTGCGGGAGAGCGGGGAGCTGCCGGACCGCGTTCGCCTGAACTTCGAGCTGCCCTATCGAACCTGCGACTACACGGTCAACGCCACCGTCGAGCTTGGCAAGGTAGGCCGGGACGGCAGTGAGAATGCCAGCCCGCTGCTGTTTCCCATGGTGGTGCGGCGCGCCAAGACCTACTGCGAACTGACCTTCGTCGACCCGGCGAGCGGCACTGTCAGCAACAAGGCCTCCTTCAACGTCGCCGTCCACGGAACCCTGGGAGAGCCGACGTCGAGCTTCACGACGGTTCCGACTCCCCAGCAGCCAACGTCGAACCTGTGATCTTCAGGATTGCGCACCCGTCATGACCCATCCCACCCTCAACGGCGAGCTCGAGATCACGGTACACACCAGCGACGGGCGCTGCACCCATCGATCGAAGGCCAGCAATCATGTTCTGCTGGCTGGCCGAGCCCACATCATCCGCTGCCTGGCTGGGACAGCGAGTCGCCGAGACTACCGGATCGCTATCGGTTCGAACGGGAGTCCAACCCGTCACGACGCGCAGTTGAGGCTACTGCGTTCGCTCTGGGAGACGCCGAGCACGCGGCCTCTGGCGAGGGGAAACTACGTTTTTCTGACGGGACGCTTCACGGCCCCGGTGGAGGAGTGGACCGTGGCGGAAGCGGGCGTGGCCTTTCGAGAGGACCAGCACTACGAAGGTTCGGTGCTTTACAACCGAGCGGTCATCGAGCCGCCAATTCACCTGTCGGGGGGAGAGACCTTGACCCTGCGCTTTACTCTCTTTTTCCGCTGGGCGGAGACGTCGACATGATCGGAGCGTTCGAGCAGCACGTGGCCCACTACCTGGCCGATCGCCTGAGCGATCGCGCGGCGGGAAACCCGCTTTTTCGAGCCGTGCGGCCGATTCCCGGAACCTTCGATCCCGCTCGCCTCGAGCCGGGGGAGACCGGGCTCTCGGTGCTCGTCGACGCGCTCGATCTATTGCAGGAAGAGCAGCAGGTCGGCATGGCGACGGTGGATCGACCGCGCGATCTGCGGCTGGGCGCTCGCGTCTCCATGCACCTGCTCGGGCCGGTCAGCGAGGTGGGGGCGTCAGCGGAAGTGGAGCTCGAACCGCCGAGTGCCCGCTTCGCCGGCGTCGACCTCGATCTGCTGCTGCTGCTGCAGGAGCTCGAACCGCGTCTCGCCCCGGGGGCCGACGTCACTCCACCCGTCGAGCCGCCCCAGGACCGGCTGCGCAGCTGGGTGATCGCCAGGTCGTCCGGCCGGCAGGTGGCCCTGCGTTGGGAACGCTTCGAGCTGAGCGAGATCAGCCGCGACGAGCGCGACGAGCTGACGGGCTGGTTGATCGAGCTCGAAGCCGAGCTGGCGTTCCGGCTCGAGCCGACCGAGGAAGCCGGCGTCATCACTGGCATCCGCCTCGAGTCTGAGCCACAGAGGAAGCCCCTGGGCACGATCAGCATCGGATCGAGCACCCAGAGAGCATCGGAGCCGGATGATGGTCTCTGATCGACAAGCCTTCACCCAAGAGGCGGTTGGCGACTTCCAGCCAGCACTGCCGGAAAATCAACTGGCGACGCTACCTGTTTCCGATCCTTTCGACGCGGAAGGGAGACCGGCAAAACTCCTGCTGCGTGCGGACCGACCCACCGAGCTGGTGCTCGAAGGCGAGAGCGACCTGATCGCCGATTCGTTCGCTTTGGCGGTGACGGGTGGCTCGAAACTCGAGGAATCGCAGGTGAAAAACCTCGATCGCCTAGCGGATCGCGCTCCCAACCCTGACACAGACAAGCCGGAGCTGCCACGCTGGGCACGACGGGTCGCGGTTTCGATCGGCGACGATACTCCGCTGCAGGTGCTGCCGGCGGTGTTTCGGCCGGGAGTCACGAGCACGACGCGAAACCTCGCCGCGGCGCTCAACGCCGCCTGGGTTGCTGCCGCCGCACGAGCCGCGGGCGGAACCGTGCGCGTGCCGATTCGGCTGCTGTCGATCGAAGACGGTCGGATCGAAGTCGAGATCACGGGGCGCTTCCGGCGAATCCGTGAAGCAGCCCCGGTCTCGCTGAGGCTCGATCCGTGGCGGCGAGCCGAGCTCGAGGTCCCCTCACCAGCCGACGGCGCTCGGGTCGAGCTCGAGCTCGATGCGGCGTTCGAGCCGGGCATCCGCCAGCGCCTGCTGACAGCGGTGGGGACGTCGCCCGGCCAGCGCTTTCGGGTGCGGGTCGACGCCCATCTCCACGCCTCCCAGAGCTTTCGGCTGGCGGCTGCCGGCACCCCACCGGGGCTGGCGCGCGAGTTGAACGCGGTGTGGGTTTGCCTACCGCAGGTGCCGACGGCAGCCGCGAACCTGACCGTCGCCATCTCGGCCGAGATCGATGCGGCGCAGACCGTCGCTAGCTTCGAGGTCGAGGTGCCGGCCGATGCCGCGGCTCTGCTGCCAGATCCCAACGGAGCTGGGCTCTGGTTTCGAGCCGTGGCTCCTGCACCGATCCTGCTCGATGCGT
>JBCCEE010000339.1:0-9455 GCA_039030415.1 Acidobacteriota bacterium | reverse complement strand
GAATCTACGTCGATATCCCGTTCGAGGCCATGATGCGCTGCTTTGCCGAGCTCTATGGACCGATCATAGACGAGCACGGCTCAACCCACCCCGAGAAAGACGCTAGCGACTTCGAGCGTGATGTGACCGCTGAGGGCAGTTGAACCCGAGAAGATCTGAGCTCAGCGCGTTGCGGCAAAGAAGTCGCTAGCGTCTTCCTCGGGGTGGGTTGAGCCGTGCTCGTCTATGATCGGTCCATAGAGCTCGGCAAAGCAGCGCATCATGGCCTCGAACGGGATATCGACGTAGATTCCGCGATAGCGCAGATACTCCATGTGGCGTCTGCCATCGAGATCGAAAGGGTGGTAAATCGAGTCGTTGCGCCCGTCGAACTCGAGAGGTCTGATTCGAGCACGTGCGCACAGGCTGGCGTTGAAAGCCGGTGTCGCCTTGACCCATCGACTGTCCAACCACAGCTCGGTATAGCCGTGGTAGGCGAAGACGTCGGTACCCATCATGCGGCGCAGCTTGGGGGTCGTCAGATGGTTGCGGACGTCGGCGAATCCGAGCCGGGCGGGAATGCCCTCGGCGCGTGCCACCGCGGCCAGTAAGGCGGCCTTGGTGACGCAGAATCCGAAGCCGCACTGCAGGGCGTGACTGGCAGTGAATGTTGCTGGGTCCGACGTGACGATGAATGGGTTGTAGCGTAGACCGTCGCGTACCGCCAAATAGAGGCGACGCGCCTTTTCTATGGCATCACTGGTGTCCCCAGCAGATCGACGGGCGAAATCCACGACTTCCGGCGTCTCGGAGTCGACGAATCTGCCGGGCGCCAGGCAGTCTTCTGGCGCCAGATGTTGCTCCTGAACTGGTGGCTTCTCGGACGGCGGACTCTGCTCTAGAGCCAGCTCGAAGGCTGACGGTTGGGTCTTGGCGATGGAGCTCATGTCGAGATTGTAGCGGGTCAAAGTGATGACAGCGCTACGCGTGATCCGTGAACCATGTCGCGATCTGGACAGGATGCTAGCATCGCACGATCTCGATCACCGCTCACGCAGCGTGGCACTCACCCATGGACGGGAGGAGGCGAACCATGTTCAAGTTCCGGTATGGCGGCCGCAAGGGTAAGGCCCAGCGCTTGTACTACAGCAGTCATCATGTCGCGGTTCGAACCCACAGCCATCGACCGGTCAGTGCTTGCGTCCATTCGCGCAGCGGTCGCCAGGCGCTAGACCTGGTCGAACCGGTCTTCCAACTGCCGACGGTCGGTGTCGAGCTGTTCAAGGTGCGGGCCTCTCGAAAGCGCACCGCAGTGCGTGACGAGGTTCGCTCGGCACTAGCAACCGAGCGCGAGGTCCAGTTCGCTGGCCGAGTGCTCTACGACCGCCGCAGTGCTGAACCGGTGCTCTACACCGAGAATCTCTTCGTCAAGTTTCAAAATCGCCTTTCGACGACCGCTTGTAGGAGGCACCTGCGCGAAGCTGGTTTGAAGGTCAAGCGCGAGCTGTACTATTCTCGCAACGCGTTCTTTGTCTCGACGCCCGAGTCCTGCGGTACCGATGTATTCACGGTGGCCGAGAGCTTGCTAGCCGACGAAGTCGTCGACTGTGTCCACCCCGAGCTGGTGCGCGAGGCCAGGCGCTGGACGGCGTTTCCCCAGCAGTGGCACCTCAAGAAGACCAGGGTCGGCCGCCGGGTCGTCAATCAGCACGCCAACGTCGAGCCGGCTTGGGAGCACAGCGAAGGGGAAGGCGTGGTCATCGCGGTGATCGACGACGGCGTCGACATCCACCACGAAGAGTTCCAGTCGCACGGCAAGATCGTGGCGCCACGCAACGTCACGGCTCGTACCGACAACCCTTGCCCGAGCGCGGGCGACAATCATGGCACGGCCTGCGCTGGCGTCGCCTGCGCCGACGGTTTTCACGGTGCTTCGGGCGTCGCGCCGCGGGCGCGGTTGATGCCGATCCGCCTGGTGTCGGGAGTCGGCTCGCAAGACGAGGCTGATGCTTTCTGTTGGGCGGCGCAGAACGGAGCCGACGTCATCTCTTGCAGCTGGGGCCCCAGCGACGGACGTTTTCGTGATCCTGACGACCCGCTGCACCGGGCGGTGCACCCGCTGCCCGACGCGACCCGGCTGGCGCTCGAGTACGCTCTAGAGCACGGTCGCGGCGGCCGGGGCTGCGTCGTTGTGTGGGCGGCAGGAAACGGCAACGAGAGCGTCGACAACGATGGCTACGCCAGCTTCGAGAAGGTCATCGCCGTCGCCGCCAGTAACGACGAAGGCAAGCGCAGTGAATACAGTGACTTTGGCGACGCCATCTGGTGTACCTTTCCATCGAGCGACTTCCGTGAGACCACCTGCACCCCTGGCATCTGGAGCACCGACCGTTCTGGGGCCGAAGGCTACAATCACGGTCTAGAGACGCTCGGAGACGCCCGCGGCAACTACACCAACTCCTTCGGCGGGACTTCCAGCGCGTGCCCTGGCGTGGCCGGCGTCGCCGCTTTGATCCTGGCACGCAATCCGGATTTGCGCTGGCATCAGGTCAAGGAGATCATCAAGCAGAGCTGTGAGCAGATCGACCGCACTGGCGGCGACTACGACGCTCGCGGCCACAGCAAGCTCTACGGTTACGGCCGGGTCGACACTGCCCAGGCCGTGATGCTGGCGGCGCCGGATCATGATTCCTACGAGGTGGCCCACAGCGCGCGCCAGGACATTGTCTTCGGAGCCGGTGAGACCGCTGAGCTGAGCCTGGCGGTGGGCGATCTCGAGCCCATCCGCAGCCTCATCGTAGAAGTCACGATCCGGCACCCCAACGTAGAAGATCTGGTCGTCTCGCTGGTGCCGCCGGCAGCATCCGGTCGCAAGGCCATCAAGCTGCACGATCGCGTGGGCGGCACGCTGGGTAATCTCGAGCGAGCTTTCGATCTCGTCAATACCCCCGCTCTCGAAACGCTCGTAGGGCTCCAGCTGGAGGGCACCTGGACGCTGAAGGTGCGAGACTACAGTCGGTCCAAGAGCGCTCGGGCCAAGGGCCGGGGCTGCCTGCGCAGCTTTGGAGTCCGCCTGAGGTTCTGAGTCAAGCCCTAGACGCTGGGAGCTCGAGCGTGGCGCCACTCTGGAAGTCCATCGCTTGGCCGGTCACTGGATCGCGAAAGCGTAGGCGCTCTGCGAGCAGGCGCAGGGGACGCTCGAAGTCCGGAGCGCCTTTGGGCTGCAGGGTAGGGTAAATCGGGTCGTCGACAATCGGGTATCCGAGTCCGGCGAGGTGAACCCGCAGCTGGTGCTGCTTACCGGTTTCGGGCCGCAGACGAAAGTGGGCTATGCCCTCCTGCCAGTTCAAGAGCTCGACTTCGGTGACGGCGTTGACCTGGCCGTCGACCCGGGTCATACGGAACCAAGGCTCGCCACGCCCCAGGCGATTCTCGATCCGCCAGTGATTTCGCTCCGGGCGCTCCGGCGCGTGGGCGAGCGCTAAGTAGTCTTTCTGCACCTCCTGGCGATCGAATAGCCGATGGTAGGAGCCGCGGCTAGAGGCATCGATCGAGAACATCACCAGGCCGGCCGTCAGACGGTCGAGCCGGTGCACCGGCGTCAGCGCTTCGAGGCCGGTGGAGCGCTGCAGACGATAGAGCAGGCACTCATTGACCCATGAACCGGACGGCACGACCGGCAAGAAGTGGGGCTTGTCCACCACCAGCAGACGGTCGTTGCGAAAAACGATGGTCTCCTGGAACGGCACCTCGGGTTCGTGCTCTACCTCTCGGAAATAGCGCACGCGAAGGCCGACACGGTACGGCGTCGCCGCATCGAGGGCCCGGTCAGCGTCGTCGAGAACCTTCCCGTTGGCCATGCGTCCCTGCCAGATCTCGCGGTCGATCCGGGGGAAGCGTTCGACCAGGAAATCGAGCACGGTGGGCGGGGGATCTAGCACGCTCGGTAGCGTGACCGCGGAGGCCCGGGGCGCCCGACTCTGCCTACGATCGGTCGTCATTCAGTGGGCCCTCCGGCCTCAGCCCGTCTTGACTCGACCGGACGGGCTCGAGCCTGTCAAGAGCCTTCGATCACCCGTGCCACCGGGCTATCGCATGCCATGCAAGAGCCCTCGAGCACCAGATCTTCGCCCCGCATCTTGCCGGTGAAGCGGACGATGGTGCCGGGTTTGCGGCAAGCAAAACAGAAGATGTTGTTGAGCAGCCGGGTCTGAGCTCGGCCGCCGAGCTCGGCCCAGCGGCGAGCGGCATCTGGAGTGAATCGAGAATCGTGAGCCATGAGGCGTGGGCTAGTCAACTCTGAGAGATCAGGATTTCAGCCTACCCCAGGGGCGTTGGCCTGTCCAGGCGAACCGCTTGGCAACGCGGCTGCTGGGATCCAAGCTTGACAGATCATTCTGTCATAGGACATTATGACAATTGTCCTGTGTTTATAGGACAGTTGTTTATGGCAAGCGCGTCGGGTAACGGTTCCTCAGACGGACGCCCGCAGGCGGAATCCCGCGGACAGCTCAGGAAGGGCTCATGCACCTCGAAATCAACCCTCGTGATCGTAAGCCGGCCTATCTGCAGATCGTCGACCAGATCAAGATGGGGGTGGCCTCGGGCCGACTGCAGCCTCGCGACCCGCTGCCTTCGATCCGCCAGCTGGCGGAGCGCTTGCGGATCAACCGCAATACCGTCGACAAGGCCTACCGCGAGCTCGATCGCCAGAGGGTGATCCGCACCGAGCGCGGCCGTGGAGCCTTCATTGCCGAGAGCAATCCAGTGGACGAAGACGGTTTTCGCGATCGTGTTCTAAGCGACGTGATCGACCGCCTGATCGCCAAGGCCCGAGCTTTTCGGGTGAGTGATGACGAGGTTCTCGATCTGGTGCAGAAGCGTCTCGCAGGAGGCGAAGCGAGCGACGACTTGGACGAGCAGCGATCCCGATCGGAGGGGAAACATGCAAAAGACTGAGAAGTACGCGGCTGAGGTCCGTGGTCTGGTGCGTAGCTATGGACGCCACGAGGCGGTGCGAGGGCTCGACATGATCGTCGAACGCGGCCAGTGTCATGGTTTTTTTGGCCGCAACGGAGCCGGCAAGACCACCACCATCAAGTGTCTGCTCAATCACCTGCAACCCGAAAGCGGTTCCGTGCGGGTCTTCGGCATGGATCCGCGAGTCGACGAGGTCGCGGTCAAGCTGTGCATCGGCTACGTTCCCGACGACGTGGCCTTCTATCCCTGGATGACGGTGCGCCAGATGCTCGACTACTCCGCTTCCTTCCGTCCACACTGGAATCGAGAGCTCGAGCGTGAGCTGCTCGACGTGCGCTTCGGTCTCGACGAGAATCGGCCGGTCTCCGGCCTTTCCCGAGGCATGCGCGCGCAGCTGGCGCTGATCTGTGCGGTAGCTCCGGAACCTGATCTGCTGCTGCTCGACGAGCCGACCTCGGGCCTCGATCCGGTGGTGCGACGGGAGTTTCTCGAGACCGTGATCGGCGCCTATCAGGACGGTGATCCTGAGCATCGCACGGTGCTCGTGTCCACCCACCTGATCGACGAATTCGAGGGTTTGATCGATGCCTTCACGGTGATCGAGGGGGGGCGCAACCTGCTGGCACTCGACGTCGACTCGGCTCGCCGCAGCTTCAAGCGTATCCGCCTGAGATTCCGGGAAGAGCCGCCGCCTCTCGCCGAGCCCTGGGTGCTCGAGTATCACCGCGAAGGCCGCGAGCTCGAGCTCACGGCGCGTGACTTTTCGCCGGAGATCGAAGCGCAGCTGCGAGCCCTCGAGGCGACGACTCTGAGCGTCGACAACCTGCCGCTCGAGGAGATCTTTGTCGCTGCAACCCGCGGCCAGGTGAGCTGAGCATGTGGATCCGGCTCCGGAAAGAGATGCGGGCCCTGGCAGTGCCATGGGCGCAATCGGTGACGGTACTGCTGTTCGTCTTCTATTTGTTGGCAGGGGTTCCAGCAAGCTCTTATGTCTCCGCTGGGGTCTTCTGGGGCTTGTGCTGTTTCCTGGCGAGTCGGGTCATCGGTGTCGAGCTCGACAACCGCACGCTGCAGGCGCTGCTGTCCCAGCCCGTGCCGAGGTCTTTGCTGTGGCGCGAGAAGATGCTGGCAGGCGCTGTGGCGCTGGGAGCCATCCTGCTGGTGCTCAGGACTGCCTTGCGGTTTGTCGAAGTGAAGATGTTGCTTCCCGACCCCCTCGGGGACTTCTCCTGGCCGTGGCTGCTGGCGCCTTTGGCGGCGTTGGCGACCGGCCCGACGCTTTCGCTAGTGCTGCGTGACAGCGTGCGCACCCTATGGGCGAGTTTCGTCCTGCCGATCGGAGTCTCCGTGGTGGTGACGACGGTCTGGACGTTGGGGCGGAATCTGGTTGGCGCCGAGGGCCGGGGGGTGCTCTCGCTGGCGGATGTGCTCTTGCCCTACAGCGTGCTGATGCTGGGGCTCGGCTACTGGCGTTTCTCCAGCTTGGAGCTGGTGGCTGGTGAGCCAGTAGGCAAGCCCGCTTCGGTAGCTGCCGCACCGTCCTCTCAGCGCGGTTCCTCGGAGGGTCTGCTGTGGCGCAAGGAGTTTCACCTCCATCGCAGTAGTTTGATGCTGATTCCACTGATGGTGCTCGTGGGCCTCACGTTTTGGCTGCTGTCGTTTCGGCCCAACATGAGGTTGGCCTCGGGCCATCTCGTGGCTGACTGGCTGGAGGTGCTCGGTCACCTGCCGATCTGGGGGCTTCTCGTCGTGGTGCCGCTGTTGTTGGGCTGCAGTGCTGTTGCTGGCGAGCGTCAGCTGAGCGTTCTGGGCTGGCAGCTGGCTCTGCCGTTTCCGCGACGTAAACAGTGGCGCTTCAAAGTGTTTGCCGGCCTTGGGCTGGCAGTGAGCTCAGCCATCATTGGTTTCCTGCTGGCGCAGTTGCTGAGTCAGCGCATCGATCTGGGCGAGCTCGAGCCTCAGTTGATCGGGCTGACGGTGCTGGCATTCATGGCTGGACTATATGCCTCGCGTCTTGCGACCACGCCGTTTCGAGCGCTGGGTCTCAGCCTGATGCTGGTGCTCGCGGGGGGGTACGTCTTGGGTCTGGCGAAGAATTCTTCGCGCATGGTGAGCCTGGTCGGCCCCGAAGGCCTGGTAGAGGTGCTCGATCTGGGCGGCAAGAGACCGGGCGGTCTGGTCGAGCTCGTAGTGCTGGGATTGGCGATCCTGTTGGTTGCCAGGGTGCCTCAGCAGCAGGACTGGCTCAGCGGTCGAAGGTTGATGCGCTCTCGAGGCTTGTGGTGGAGTGTCGTCTTCGTCGTCGTGGCATCCACCGCCCAAGCCTTGGTTTTGGCGAAGATCACTCATCGACTCGGCCAGGAGATCGTGGCCAAGGATGCCGAGATCGTGCGCGAGCAATCGAGCTCTGGGCTCGATTGGCTGGCCGACAGCATAGGTCTGAGCGCAGAGCAGCTCGATGTCGACCATCTCATTACCTTCATACGCCTCAGCAGTCACTTGACCTCGCTCTATTCCCAGGATCATTACGGCCAGGATATGGACTCGAGCGACTCACCAGCCAGTGATGCCTTCTATCTGACCACTCGCGTGCACCGCGATAGCTTCGAGCCGCTCACGCGTGCAATGCGCAGCACGCTCCTGATCGACGGCACAGGACATCTGCCGCAGTACGTCGGAGATTTGTACTTCATCGGGAGCCGACAGGTGCTTCGGCGCCCGTTCTTTGCGCCGATGACGTTCCGCTCGACAACGGTACAGGTGCGTCGAGCATTTACCGACCGCTTGGCAGCGTATTCCCTCGTGAGCGGGTGGTGGCGTGACGAGCGTCTTCGCCGGTTCGATCGACGCATGCAGCAGAACGTCAGGCTCGAAGCCATGCGTCTGAGCCAGGCCCTGAAGCAGATTCACGAGGCGGATCCGGAACGTGGACGCCATCTCGAACAGCTGCTCGGAACGATTCTCGAGAAAATGGTGACGAGCTCCTCGGTAGAGGAGCTCCGCCCGAGCTTCTAGCCCGCCTGCAGCCCGGCCAGCGTCACCGGCTATCGATCGTTCCTGGACGGTATCTAGATAGAATCGCAGTCTGTGCGCTCAGCGCCCTCATCGCGAATCTTTTTGTCTCTGGAGCACGCCATGGAAGTCCTCAGGACCCCCGACGACCGCTTTGTCGATCTGCCCGGTTATCCGTTCGAGCCCCACTACACCGAGGTACCCTCCGGTGATGGTGGCACCCTGCGCATGCACCATGCCGAAGCCGGACCGGCTGACGGCGAGGTCGTGCTCTGCCTGCACGGCGAGCCTTCATGGTCGTTCCTCTACCGCAAAATGCTGCCGCCGTTCGCCGCTGCCGGCTACCGCGCAGTGGCTCCCGACCTAGTCGGGTTCGGCCGCTCCGACAAACCGGTCGAGCGCAGCGACTACACCTATCAGCGTCACCTCGACTGGCTGCAAGCCTGGCTCGACGCAGCCGGCCTGCAGAACATCACGTTGGTGTGCCAGGATTGGGGCGGCCTCCTGGGCCTGCGGCTGGTGGCTGCGGATCCCGATCGTTTCGCTCGGGTAGTCGTCGCCAATACCGCCTTGCCGACCGGAGACAAGCCGATGCCCGATGCCTTCGAGGCGTGGAAGAAGTACAGCCAGGAGACGCCACGTTTCGACTGCGGGCCAATTGTCCAGCGCGCCACCGTTACCGAGCTCAGCGACGACGTTGTCGCGGCCTACGACGCGCCCTACCCTGACGACCGCTACAAAGCCGGAGCGCGCCAGTTCCCGACTCTCGTACCGGTGACGCCCGACAACCCGGCATCACAGCCCAATCGTGAGGCCTGGTCCGTGCTGCGCTCCTTCACCAAGCCGGTGCTCACGGCATTCAGCGACAGTGATCCGATCATGCGCGGCGGCGACAAGCTCTTCCAGAAGCTGGTGCCGGGCACCGCTGGCCAGCCCCACACCACGATCGAGAACGGTGGACACTTCTTGCAGGAAGACCAGGGTGAAGCGCTGGCTGAAGCCGTCATCGGCTTCATGCAGGCCACGCCGACCGCGTGAGCGCCAGGCGTCGCTTCACCCTGCCGGTTTGCGCTCTGCTGGCGGTTCGTGCTTTGCCGGCGGTTTGTGCCGTGCTGGCGCTCAGTGGCTGTGCCGGACCCACTGGCGGTCCGGCCAGCGTTGCCCTGTGGCCGGACGAGGCGAGCTGGGTTCCATGGCCGCAGGGTTGGGCTCGGGCGGTTCCCCTGGAAGGCGAGCGTACGGTGGTGCTCGACGGCCGGGGCGGTCGCTTCCGCGCGGTGGCGATTCCGAGCGGTGAGAGCGCGACGCTCGAGCTGAGTGCTGGCTCCAACAAAACGGAACGCTCGTTCAGCGTTCCGACGGCGATCGACTTCGAGCTCGGTCCAGCGGACTCGCTCTCCCTGGGGTCACCTGAGGGCGTTCACCTGCTGCGCCCGAGGCTGGTCGATCCCAGCCGTCAGCCGCGCCGGATCCTGTTCGTGATG
>JBCCEE010000338.1:0-9483 GCA_039030415.1 Acidobacteriota bacterium | reverse complement strand
GCAGAGACCGCGATCGACGATAAAACCGGGTCTCTGCACCGTCAGGAACGTGCAATCGACGATCCGGTCAAGACGTCGGCGACCCACCGCGAACCGTCATGCGGCTCGCGGCCCCTAGCTTTTAGCTTTTTTACTGCTCTTTGAGACTGAGAAACCGAAGTTTCTAGGAAACCATGGCGTCGGCTACAACTTCGGCCAGATCTTTGGTCTCGTCGACCGCGGCGTCGAGCATCATCTTGCACTCGGGGCAGCCGGTGACCAGGAGCTTGGCGCCTGTATCGCGCACATGCCCCTTGCGCAGCTGGTCGACGCGCTGGCCGTCTTCCTCGGTCTGGCGAGCGAAGCCGGCGCCACCACCGCCACAGCACACCGCCCGCTCGCGGTGGCGGTCCATCTCGAGCACCTTGAGACCGGTCTTGCGGATCACGTCGCGCGGTGCATCGTAGACCTTCTCGTAGCGGCCGAGGTAGCACGGATCATGGTAGGTGGCCTGAACGTCGGTATTCTTGCCGCCATCGAGCTCGATCGAGCCGCTCGCCACCAGCTCTTGGATGACCTGCGAGTGGTGTTTGACCTCGAGCTCGAGCTTGTCGTCGAGATCCTGGTACTCGCGGCCCATGGTGTGCAAGCAGTGCGGGCAGGGCGCGATGACCTTCTTGACGCCCTTGAGACGCTCGATATTCTCTTGCGCCAGCGTCTGGAACTGCATCTCTTCACCCTGCCGTCGCGAGTGGTGCCCGGAGCATGACTCCTTCTTGAGCACGCCAAAACTCGTGCCCGAGGCCTTGAGGATCTTGACCATCGCCTCCAGCGAGCGGCGGTTGTCCGGGTTGTAGCTCCAGACGCAGCCGAGCCAAAGCAGCTGCTCGGTCTTGCCTTCCTCGTAGTAGGGAATCTCGAGCTCCTTGATCAGCTTGGTGCGGGCGCTCGCCGGCTGCTCGAACGGATTTCCGCGGCGCTCGATCGTCTTGAGGAAGTCGTCGGCGACCATGCCGGTTCCGAGCGCCAGGGCCTGAGCCTGCTTGGCGCCCATCAGCACCTGCAGATGCTCGATGCCCACCGGGCAGTTCTCTTCGCACGCCCCGCACGTCGTGCACTGGCCGAGTGCCTGCTCGCTGAGGATGTTGCCGATAGCCGGCTTGTCATTCTCGAGGGTACCGACCGACTTGCGACCGTCGAGAATGAAGCCGCGCGGATCCAGCTCCTGGCCCGCGAGATTGGCCGGGCAGTTGTCGGTGCAGCGCTTGCACTCCACGCACGACAGAAAGTCCATGCGCTGTTTCCAGCTCAAATTGCCCAGCGTCTCGAGCCCGAACGTCGGCTCCTCCTCCATTTCCTCGAGCTCTTCGATGTCCAGGTTGAGCGGTTCGAGGTCGGCAAGCCGCTCGGTGCGGAAGAAAATGTTGATCGGCGCCATCAGGATGTGGAAATGCTTCGAGCTCAGGATCATCTGCGGGAAGATCAGGATCACCAGCGCATGCACCCACCAGTTGGCCTTCGCCGCCAGCCCGGTCGGCCCGGTTTGGGCGTAGAGGTAGGTGCCCATCAGCACCAGGATCAACAGCGCCACCACCCCCGAGCTGTAGGACTTCGGATCCGGCGAGATCTTGACCATCACGAACCGGCGGTACGCCAGCCCGAATATGCCGACCGACACCAGCACCGCCCACACGCTGATGAAGTGCTTGTAGAACGGCGGAATGAAATGGATGCCAAACGGCTTCAGAAAGTGCTCCATCGTCTCGAGGCCAAAGAACACGAAGCCGCCGAACACCGCTGCGTGCATGGCTCCCACCACCGGCCGGTCACCGATCACCCGGGTCTGCAGCATCACCTCTTTGAAGGTCACCCACATCCGACGCTTGAGATCGTCGGTGCGTACACGATCCGAGTGTCCGGCGCGAATCGTCGCCACCTTCGGCAACAGCTCGCGGACGAACAGCGTCACCGTCGTCGCTATCAGAACCAGCAGGAGCAAACGCTCCCAGATCGCGAACTCCATGAATCCAGCCTCCTATTTTGAGAGGTGTCGAACGATCCAGGCTCGTTGCCACCGCTCCCCACGCCGCAGTGCGACGTTATTGTTGCGCTTCATGGCCGCATCGTACCACGCCCCAGAGGCCCGAGATCTCCCACAAAAGCTTTGACAGCCAGCGGGCCAGGTAATACCATTCTCGGTCCCGCAGGCCGACGTAGCTCAGCTGGTTAGAGCGCCTGATTGTGGATCAGGAGGTCCCCCGTTCAACCCGGGGCGTCGGTACCAACCCAAGCTTTTCTCCCTCAACCACTTAGCCAGGGCGCTCCGCAAGGCCGCTCTGAATGCACCACTATTTGGTGCGTTATTGGCGCGTTTGGCCCCAAGGTAGAGCAGGCTTGCTATGGTGCTACGCTCACGTCGAACCGGGAAGCGACCGGCTGCTTCTGCTCTTCATTCCTGTCGCAGGATCGTGATCGGGTCCACCCTGGACGCCCGCCAGGCGGGGACGAGGGTAGCGAAGAGAGAAGTGAGGAGGAGCAGGAGGGCTAGAACGGCGAGGAGCGTGGGATCGTTGGGGGGAATGCCGTAGAGAAAGGCGGCGACCAGGCGGGTGGCGGCGAAGACGCCATCGATGCCCAGGAGGATGCCGAGGAGGGCGAGCCGTGCCCCTTCCCACAGGACCAGCCGCAGGACCCGGCCACGGTCGGCGCCTACCGCCATTCGAATGCCGAGCTCTCGCCGGCGCTGGATCACCGAGTTTGCCATCACCCCGTACAGGCCGATCACGGCGAGGGCGAGGGCGACGGCGGCGAAGAGGCTGATTAGGCGAACCCGAAAGCCAGGCTGGGCGAGGTCTGCGGCGAGCCGACTCTCAAGGGTCTCGAGGGTGTCCACCGGCAGGTGGGGATCGAGATCGCGGAGGGTGTCGCGGACCGCCGGAATCAGCGACGCCGGATCGGCGGCGCCACGCACGACGTAGCCAAGTCGCTGGCCCGGGAGCTGGCGGAAGGCGAGGTAGACATCGGGGCTGTCGGAGTCGTAGAGAAGGCCACGTTGTTTGGCGTCCCCCACCACCCCTATTACCTCCATCCACCGGTCAGCGTACGCCGGGAGGTTGAAGCGCAGCCGCTGTCCTAAAGCCTGCTCACCCGGCCACAACCCTTCCGCCATCGCCTCGCTGACGATGACTACCCCGGGGGTGCTGGCGTCGTCCTGTTCGGTGAAGTCACGACCCGCGAGGATCGGAACACTGAGAGTGCGAAAGTAGCCAGGAAGGACGCGGTGGGGGTGGGTGCGGACGACACCACCGTCAGCGTCCCCCTCTCGGCCCTCGACCACTAGGGTCAGATAGCTCAGGGCGTCGGGAACGATCGCCGGCGAGGTGAGCGACACCGATTCGACGCCGGGGAGGCCCCGGAGCCGATCGAGAACTGCCTCACCGAGGCTGAAGATGGTGGAGGCACGACCGTACCGCTCGCCGCCCATGAACACCTCCAACGCCAGGACGCCGTCGGGGTCGAAGCCGAGGTCGGTGTTTTGCAGGTGGCGGTAGCCGCTCAGCATCTGGGCAGCGCCCACCACCAGCACTAGGGCGACAGCGATTTCGATCAGGATCAGCCCCCGCTGGAGTCGGCCGCGGCCGATGTCGGCGCCGTCGCCGCTGACCCGCAGGGCGGCGGCAAGGCTCGACGGGCGCACCGCCAGCGCCGACACCAAGGCGAGGACCGCCGCAGCCACCACCGCCACCAGGAGCCCCACCGCCAGCACCCCGAGGTCGATGTCGACGCGAACGCTGCTGACCAGTCCCAGGGAGCTCGCCGCCAGCAGGGCGCCAGTACCCCAAGCGGCCAAGAGTACCCCGAGGAAACCGCCAATGAGTGTGAGGAGAGCGCTCTCGAGCAGCCGCTGGCGGAGGATCTGGCGATCGCCGGCACCAAGGGCTCGGCGAAGCGCCACCTCCTTACCGCGGCGGGCCGCGCCGACCAACAGCAGGTTGGCGACGTTGAGGCAGGCGAGGAAAAGCACCAGTAAGGCACCGAGACCGAGAAGGAAGACGCCCCGTCGATGCTCGGCGAAATACTCTTCCGCGAGCTGGCGGACGGCGACCTCGGCACCCTCGTTGCTTTCCGGGTAGGTCTCCGCCAGCCGCCGGGCGATTAGCTCGAGCTCGGTCCGGGCCTGGTCGATGCTCACTCCGTCGCGCAGCCGGCCGAAGCAGGACATAACGCGGAGACGGCGGTTCTCGAGTATCCTCGGTGAATAGAGCCTCGCCGCCTCGGTGATCGGCAGCCATAGCTCGGCGCCGTCGCCGAGGCCGCGGAAGCCGTCGCGGGCGACGCCGACGATCCGGTAGTCGGCGTCATTCAGCTCGATGGTGCGGCCGATGGCGGTGGGGTTGGTGTTGAACTGACGGCGCCAGAAGTCGTGGCCGAGGATCA
This sequence comes from Acidobacteriota bacterium, assembly GCA_039030415.1. Lineage (GTDB taxonomy): Bacteria > Acidobacteriota > Thermoanaerobaculia > Multivoradales > J023 > JAAELT01. The sequence goes on along the minus strand of JBCCEE010000338.1, from coordinate 5,067 downwards.
CCACGCGCTCGGCGCCAATCACCGCCTCCTCAGCGGTGAAGCTCCGGCCTAGGGCGAGGTCGACTCCCAGAAGGGAGAAATAGCCACGGCTCACCAGCTCAGCGCCCAATAGCTCGGCCCGGTCTTCGCCCTGAAAGACCAACGACTCACCCGCGGAATAGGCCACCAGCCCCTCGAGGCTCGAGCTCTGGTCGTCTAGGGAGCTCTGATCCCGCCAGTCGAGGTAGTCGGGGTAGGAGATGGACTGGCGCTCCACCCCGCGCTCAGGGAATGCCGTGGCGACGCTCACCAAACGCTCCGGCTGCCGGTACGGTAGCGGGTCGAAGAACACTGCCTTGGCGAAGCTGGTGATCGCAGTCACTGCCCCCAGCCCGAGGGCGATGGTGACAGCGGCGACGGCGGTGAAGAGGGGCCGCCGGGCTAGGACCCGGGCAGCCAGTCGCAGCTCGTAGAAGTCCATAAGGGGGTGTGGGTCTCTCAGCCGGCGATGGGCTGGAGGCCACGGCGGGCTTCGCTAGCGGCAGCCACCACCCCGGCACTCTTCTCCATCTCCCGTCGCTCGCGGTCGAGGACGAGACTCAAGTAGCGACCGTCCTCTTCGAACAGGAGTCGTGCCCGCGCCATCCGGTCCACCGCTCGCTCTACCATCACCACGTCGACACTAGCGCGCGTGGCAATGCTCTTCGTCTTCAGCCCCTTGGAATCAACCGTCTCGAGAACGGCTAGCTCGAGGGCATCGAGCTCGACTTCCCGCCGCTCGCCGGTGCGGTTGTCGATCACCACCGCGCCATCGCCCCGACGCCTGACCTCGAGGGTCGCCTTGGGCTTGCCATCGCGGCCGTGCCACCGCTGGATCCACTGCTGGGCGGCGCCAGCCAGCTTGTTTTGCCACGCCACCAGATTGGAGAGATAGGTCGCGTTGTAGTTGCGGTCTTCGAAGTAGTACGCCATGTTCATCAGCGTCTCTTCGGGGAACGGATAGATGAAACTGTAGAAGGCATATGGCGACAGCTCGAGGCCGTAGGAATCGGCGCGTGTGTAGTAAGGACTGTAGCGGTCGAACCGTACCGGGAAAGCGCCCGACGGGGGCGGCAAGTGGGGCATGAGAGGCAGATCCTGGAGGTACTTCTCGTATACCGCCGGGTCCTCTCCTGGAAAACCGATCAGCAAGTTCCACGCCGGGCGAATGCCATAGAGGACGCAGTTCTTGAGGAAGTTGAGGTTCTGGAAGGAAGTCGTGCCCTTCCCCATCAGCTTCAGGGTGGAGCTCGCCAGCGACTCGATCCCGGGCTGGATCGAGGTGACTCCAGCGCGGCCAAGGATCTCCATCTCGCGCTCCTTGAGGTCGGCCTTGACCTCGTAGAAGAACTCTACCCCGGGAGGCGTCTCTAGCTGGTCGAACACCTGCGTCAGGTACTCCCGAGGCATGATGTTGTCCACCGACTCGAAATGATGGCAGCGGTCTCCGTATTTTGCGAGCATGTCGCGGAGCATCTCGAGGGCCATCTCCGCAGGCATGGCCCGGTAGGCCATTGAGCCGCCGTTGAGGCCGCAGAAGGTGCAATGGGAGCGCTCCCCCCACCAGCAACCGCGGGAGGTCTCGAAGGTCAGGTATGCCGCCACCTCTCCGTTGGGAAAACTCTTCTGGAAGTCTGCCAGGAAGGGCTCGTAGTCGAGGGGCACTGGCACCTCGATCGGCAGCTCCTCGCCGATCGACGCGACTCCTCCCGTCGCTTTCTCATCGACGTTTTGGGCCGAAAAAACGCCCCGGATATCGTGGCACTTCGCCTCACACCCCGTCATCTGGGCCTCGACGAAGGTCGGGAAACTGACCAGCCCCGGGCCGGAGAAGACGAAGTCGATGGCGTCGACGTGGCGCGCCAGCTCGGCCCCCATCGGCGCCTCGCAGTTGGCACCTCCCATCACTGTCACCAGGTCCGGGTTCTTTTCCTTCAGGAGCTGCGCCAGGGCAAAGTTGGCCAGGTTCTGGGAGAACATGGAAGTGAAGCCCACTAGGTCGGCATCGGCGAGCTTGTACTTGGCGATCAGCCGCTTCAAGTAGCGCTTGAGCACCGCTCGCTTGCTGGTCACCTGCCGCTTCTTCTCCTCCAGCTCCTGGCCGCGGCGGGGGAAGTAGCGCTGGAAGTACTCGTCCGTATTGTCTGGGAGACCGGGGAAGGCGATCTGACGGAAGAACCAGTCGCCGAGACCAGCGTTGCTCGCCTGGACTCCAGACAGAAGATTGTAGGTCTCGAGCCCGAGAAAGCCGGCGAAATCCTGGTTGAGGTAGTGGACGTCCACCGACACCTGATCGCCAAACCGCTCCTCTGCCACCGAGCGCAGCTGGGTGAGTGCGATCGAGGGCATGTTGAGGCTGGCGAAGGGCATGTTGACCAGGCGGATCCGGTACATGGTGGCTCCTCGGAGTTGGGGGTGGCCGGATACCGGTCCCCGTCGCTTTGGGGCGCGGGGACAAAGCCTCGGAACGTCGTCTTCGGCCGGCTAGGTGGGCAAAAAAGGCTCTTTTAGCTGCGCTTAAAGGTTAGCACAGGGCCCCCATGCGAACAATCAAACTGCCCCCACGGTCTCGTCAAAAGCTCCCCGATGCGCTTGTCACCCCCCGACTTCTCTGGTACCTTGCCGCCATCCCAAGCTCTAACCGGACGCTCGATCCAACCGGACGCCCGAAATGACGTTCATCCTAGGCTTCAGCGGTGGGTTCGACCCCGTCCATCCGATGGCCGACTCCGCCGACACCCGGTTTGTAGACAGCCCCTTCGTCTTCCACGACTCGGCGGCCGTGCTGCTTCGCGACGGCGAGGTGATCGCTGCCGTCGAGGAGGAGCGTCTGAACCGTATCAAGCACACCAACCGGTTCCCGGCGCGCGCCATCGAGTACTGTCTGGCTGACGCCGGGGTCGAGCTCGGTCAGCTCGACGCCCTTGCATACTACAGCCGCGAGCCAGCCATCAGCGGGCTGGTGGGGGTCCACACCCTGCGCCGGCCGTGGACCGAGCCGCAGTGGAGCGCCCGTCAGCTGATGCGAGGCCTCTTCCGCCGCCACTTCGGACACGCCCTCGATCCTGGCAAGCTCCGCTTCATCGACCACCACACTACCCACGCCATGAGCGCCTCGGCGCTGGCGCCCTTCGACGAGTCCCTGGTGATTACCCTCGATGGCCAGGGGAACGGCCTCTCGGGGACAGTGTTCACCGGCCGCCGGCGGCGTCTCGAGCTGAAGGCCGAGCTCCCTGAGTCTCTCTCTCTCGGCGCCCTCTACACCCGCGCCATCGCCTTTCTCGGCTACCGCCAGTTCGACGAGTACAAAGTGATGGGGCTCGCCCCCTACGGCGACCCGGAACGTTTCCGCCCTCTCTTCCGGAAGCTCTACGACCTCGCCTCCAACGGCCGCTACACCTTGCACCTGGGGCGGCTCCCAGAGCTCCTTTCTGTCGGACCGCCACGGCGCGCCGGAGAGCCTTTCACCCAGACCCACAAGGACCTCGCCGCCGCCCTCCAGGCCACTCTGGAGGCGATCGCCACTCACCATATCCTCCACTATCAACAGCAGACCGGCGAGAGGAACCTGTGCCTGGTGGGCGGGCTGGCACACAACTGCACCTTGAACGGCAAATTGCTGCGTTCGGGGACCTTCGACAGAATCTTCGTCCAGCCCGCGGCCCACGACGCCGGCTGCGCCCTGGGGGCCGCCTTGGTGGCGGATCAGTCGCTCAACCCTGACGGCACCACCTCACCCCTCGAGCACCTCTACTGGGGACCCGACGTCGGCTCCTCCCGCACTATCTCGAGATACCTGGCGCCCTGGCGCAGCCTGGTGACCTTCCGCCGGCTGCGCAATCCCGCCAGGGACGCAGCCGAGCTGCTTGCCGCAGGGGAGGCGATCGGCTGGGTGCAGGGACGCTCGGAGTTCGGCCCCCGGGCCCTCGGCAACCGCAGCATTCTGGCCGACGCACGGCCCGCCGCCAACAAGGATGTCATCAACCAGATGGTGAAGAAGCGCGAAGGCTACCGCCCCTTCGCGCCGGCGGTGCTCGAGGAGGAGGTCCACCGCTACTTCGAGGTGCCCGAGGGGAAGGCCCTCCCCTACATGGTGTTTGTGGTCGGAGTGCGAGAGGAGGCGCGAGAGCTGCTCGGAGCCACCACCCACATCGATGGCACGGCGCGGATCCAGACCGTGTCGCGGCAGACGAACCCCACCTTCTGGGAGCTGATCGACGCCTTTCGTCAGCGCACCGGGGTCCCAGTGCTGCTCAATACCTCGTTCAACAACCACCGAGAGCCGATCGTCGATTCGGTCGACGACGCCGTAGTGTGCCTCTTGACCACCGGTCTGAAGTACTTGGTGGTGGGCGAGTTTCTGGTCGAAGAGAAACCCTTCGACGAGGAGGCGTGGCTCGCCCTCCACCCGGCGCTGTGCCCCCACGTCCAACTCGCGGCGACCCGCCAGCTGGTGCCCGGGGAAGGCTTCACCGACCTCCATACAGTAATCAACACCAGCTACGACCGGCCGGGGCAGCGGATCTCACCGGCGCTTCACGCCCTCCTCGCCCGCGCCGACGGCCAGAGCTCCCTAGCAGGGCTGGTGCGAGCCCTCGAGCCGAGCCTCGGCAACGCCGCCCGCCAAGCTGCCGGCGACGAGCTCCGAAGGCTGTGGGAAGAGCGGCTCGTAGTAATGTCTCCGACCCCGCGCCCCGCGGGCGGGGGCTGATCCGTGTCCGACCTCGCCAACAAGATCGCCGGGCTATCCCCGGAGAAGCGGGCACTCCTCGTCCGCAAGCTGAAGGCGCAACAGGCTGCGGCCAACGTCTTTCCTCTTTCGTTCGCCCAGGAACGGCTGTGGCTCCTCGACCGGATGAGCCCCGGCAACCCCTTCTACAACATCACAACTGCCCTCGAGATCCGCGGTGCACCTGACCTCGCCGCCCTCCGCACCACCCTCGACGAGATCGACCGGCGCCACGAGTCGCTGCGCACTACCTTCCTGGAGATCGATGGCGAGCCGATGCAGCGCATCGCCCAACCCGCCGGGGCGCCCTTCGGGGTCAT
>JBCCEE010000337.1:0-9527 GCA_039030415.1 Acidobacteriota bacterium | reverse complement strand
TCGGCACGTCGAGACCGGCATCCTGGTCGAGGTCGACCGTACCTGCGGTGTAGGTGAAAGCATCGGTCGTACCGGTAGCGGGATCGATGTCGCTGTCGAGCGCGTCGTCGCCGACGTTGGGCGGCACGAAGAGGGCGCCGTCCGGCGCTTCGACGGCGATCCGGTAGCTGCCGGTGGTGATGCCGGTGAAGCGATAGATGCCGTCGGCATCGGTCACGGTCTGAGCCAGCTTGGTTAGGGTCGCGGCGTCCAGCAGGCGGACGGTAACGCCAGCGATCCCAGGCTCCTCGAGGGCCTGCTGGCCGTCGCCGTCGAGGTCCTGCCATACGCGGTCGCCGAGGAAGCCGTCTCCTCCCGGCAGGGTCGCGGGACATGGAGATAGCTCCGAGGTGTCCCGGGTCGTCGCGTGGGTGGCGGTGGCGGTGGGGAAGGTGACGAAGCGGCTGGTCGTGAACGTGAAGGTCGCTTCACCCGCCGCGTTGGTGGTGACGTCGAGTGCATCGAGCAAGGTGTGGGCCTCTCCAAAGCCGCTGGGGTCGCACTCTGGGTTGTCATAGAACTGCAGGCTGTAGGTCGTCGAAGGCGCGGCTGAGAGGGTGCCGTCGATCGTGGTCATGCCGCCTGAGCGCTCCGCGGGGTCCAGGAGTGGGAAGTTCTGTAAGCGGTTGGGGCCGAAGTCGATATCGTCGTCGTCGTTCGCGGTCGGCCCGTCGGCGACCGGGCCGCCCAGCGTGAGGTCGATACCGAGGGCGCCGTTGTCGCGCAGCAAGTTGATGGCCAGATCGTTCCCTTGGGTGTTCTGCCCGCCTGAGCTGCTGTCGAGATCGTGCACGCCGATACCGTTGCCGCCGTTGTGGAAGATCGCGTTGAACGCGCCGATTGGCGGTAAGCCACCGACGGTGATCTCGCTCGACTCGACGAGCCGAACCCCGTCCCCCGAGTTCCCGAAGACCCCGAATCCGAAAAACCCGGTCCCGATTCTGTTGCCGGCAATCAAGTAGTCCTCGGCCCCGTCGAGCAAGACGCCGTGACCGATGCCTCCGACCCCGTTGCCGCCGATGACATTGCCCAGCGCCGAGCTGCCACCGATCACGCCGCCGCGAGGCGTCACTAAGCCGGGCTTCTCGACATGAACGCCGTGGAGCTCGTTGCCGAGAGCTCCCGTGCCTCCGATCAGGTTGCTCTGCACCACGGTAGCTTCCGAGCCTTGGATGACGATGCCCGAACCGCCGACACCGCCGGCGTCTTGGGTAGCGTGGATGTAGTTGCCACCAGAAGCTCCTCCAATCAGCTGGCCGTCGGCAGCTTCCGCGACGAAAATTCCGGCAATGGAGTTGCCGAGCGGCAGGATCCTCCCGGGGTCGCTACCGATGATGTTGCGCTGCACGAGATTGCTGTTGCTGTCTAGCCAGACTCCGACGCTGACGTTGCCTGAGATCAGGTTGCCTTCGCGAAAGCCAGTGCCGCCGATCGTGTTGGCGTTGCCTCCTACGAACACACCTGGGCCGCTATTGGCCATCTCGATCAGGCCATCGGGATCCGTGCCGATCCGGTTGCCAATCACCTCATTGTCGTTCGCGGCGACGGCCAGCGAGATGCCGCCGGTGGTGTTGCTCGAGATGACGTTTCCCGCACCGGGAGCGGCGCCGCCGATCCGAGCGTCATTGCCGCTGATACCGATGCCGCGCAGGTTGCCGACGGCGGTTACGGTAGGGTCGATGCCGATCCAGTTGCCTTCGAGAACCACACGGTTGCCTTCGATCGCGACGCCCTCGCCGGGGAAGCCGGTGATCGAAAGACCACAGATCAACACGTCGTCGCCGACGACGAGCAGTCCTGGCAGAATGCCGCCACCCGCGAAGGCGAGCTCGACGATCGGTGTGCCGGCGTAGCCCGCCTGCGTAGTGCCGTCGATCGAGACGGCCTCGGTGATCTCGATCGGTGCCGGGCCACTCACCATCAGCTCGAATGGTCCAAAGCCGGGCAGAGCGAATTCGATGCTGTCCGGGCCGGGCGTAGCGTTGGCCTGTTCGACGGCGGCGCGCAGGGTGCAGATGCCGCTCGGGTCGAGCGGTGAGATTTCGCAGATTCCGTCGCCAGGGTCACCGTCAGATCCGTCGAGCGACGAGTTGACCCGAAACGCCGCCCGCCGCGGTTGTGCATCACTTCCTGCGAGTTTGTTTGGAGGCGCTTCCCAGGTTGTAGGGTCTTGGCCGGTGAGCCACAGAATTGGCTGGCGGGCCGCTGCAGGCGTCTGCCGCGGCGTAGTCCACCGTCCGGCGACGAGCCAGGGCTGGCTGTCGGCTTCGATCCACAGGTCGATAACCCGAGGATCTTCGGGCTTCGCAATGCGACCCCAGGACAGTCGGGTGATCGGTGATGGGAAGGACAAGAGCTCGGGCTGAGCTTGCGCCGCGCCCAACGGGCTACGAAGCACTACCAGGAGGTCCGATCCGTGGTCGTGTTCGACCGCGATCAGGAGATCGTCCAGACCGTCTCGACGGTCGATGTCTGCGGTTTCGATCAGCCGCAGCCGACCCGGCAGCTCGAAAGCGCCTGCCGGTCGTGCCGCCTCGGAGATGGGGCCGGCGTACCAGAGGACGTGGTCGGCTCCGCGCTCGGCGACCACGAGGTCGCGGTGGCCATCGGCGTCGACGTCGGCAGCGCGCAGGATGTCCGGCCGTAGTCGCACGGGTAGCGGAGCGCGTGGCAGCTCGGGCTTCTGTCTAGCGGCCGGAAAACAGCTGGTCAGGATCGAGCCGCGTCCCACGCGCACGCGGAACTTCTGGTCCGGCCCGACCTCGCCGCCGACCGGCTCGGGCGCGCCGTCCCCGTCGACGTCGAGCCAGGTGAGCGAAAGCGTCTGCCAGCCGGGATCGGGCGGCAGAAACTTGCTGAAGCTCGGGTTTGTATCCGGTGCCGGCTCGTCAGCGGCGCCGGTGGAAGCAGTGAGGGGTGAGGTACAGCAGAGCGAGCAGAGCAAGACGATCATCGATCGGTGCAGGGTCATGTGAGGGCTCCTTGGATAGTCTGGAGTCCTTCAACCGACAGCGCGCCGACATCGGTCGGCCGCGACCGTTTATCGATCGCTTCTCGGATGCAATCTAGCTGGTAGCCTAGCTTCTAGTGCGACTTTGGATGACACGGAGGAGGACGGGGTGGACGCTGTGGCCGGTAGTGCTGGCAGTGCTTGCCGCTTCGGTGGCCGGCTGGGAGTCTCATCGTCGGCACTGGGTCGAGCGGCAGATCTCGGCAGCTGACGAAGCGAGCGCGGCCGGTGCCCTGGCCGCCGCGCGTGGCCGGCTGCAGCGCGCCGCCCTGGTGGCTCCCTTCGCCGTCGAGCCGCGCTTGAAGCGCGTCGAGCTCGAGCTGCTAGCGGGCGAGTTTCGAGCCGCCGAGCAACTGGTGGAGCCGCTGCTCCAGCGCGATCTCCTGCCTCAGCAGCAGGCGCGGACGTTGACCGCGATGGCTAGGGTCGCACTCCGCAGCTACTACCGGACGGGACTCCGGCAGCGTACGGAGGCAGCGGTAGCCGCAGCCCGGGCGAGCGAGCGCCCGGAGCTCGAGGGGCAGGCCTATCTGGCGACCGCCAGTTCTGAGGTCGCCCTGGGGGAGCCGGAATCCGCCCTCGCAGCCCTACAGCGTGCCCTCGAGCTGGCGGAGCTGGCGCAGGACGCGCGACTCCGCACCCGGGTCATGACTGAGCTGGGCTACGTTCGCTGGTGGCTCCTGGCAGAGGTCGAGGACCCGCTTGGCGAGTACTTTGAGCCGGCTCTGGATGCGTTCCGTCGCCTTGGGGACCGCGGCGGTGAGGCCTATGTGCTGGACCACATCGCCAACGTCAGCCTGCGGGCCGACGACTTGGGGCAGTTCTTCGCCCAGCAGGATCAGGCGCTGCGCATGTGGGAGGAGCTCGGCAACCGCTCGCGCCAGGCCAAAGGGCATCTGCAGCTGGGATGGGCGTGGGATCGCCTGGAGAATCCGCGTCGCGCTACCCGCCATCTCGAACGGGCGCTGAGTCTGGCCCGGGACGCGGGCGATGTGCTGCTGGTACCGCACGTTCAACGCCTGCTGGCTTCGGTGGAGATCACCAGTCGGCGACCGGCACGGGCGGTCGCCCGGCTCGAGAGGCTCAAGGATCAGCTGCGACCCTGGCATATGGAGACGGACTCGGTGTTCGGGGTGCTGGGAGACGCTCATCGACGTCTCGGGCAGATTGCCGCCGCCCGCGCCGCTTACGAGCATGCGCTGGCTCTCGGCGGTCTCGACGATCCTTCGTTCCGGGTTTGGATCGGCTCGGGACTCGCCCGGCTGGCGCTCGCCGAGGGCGACGCAGCCGAGGCGAGGTCTTGGCTCATCGATCTGGAGCAGCGGTTGAGAGCGACCGAAGACTGGAGCGACCAGCGTCGAGTCCTGAGCTTGCGAGCCTCGGTGCTGGCGGCCGAGCTTGGACGCGAGGCGGCGCTGGGTCCGTTGATCGAGGCCGCCGAGATCGAGACGCGCTCGCTGGGAGCCGTCGGGCGCCTGACGGTAGATCACGGGCTCGGCATCTTGAATCGCCTGCTGCCCATGCTGCTGCAACCGCCAGCCGCCGAGTCGGCTGACGCGGAGGGCAAAGCGCCCGCCGTGACCCTGAAGCCTGAAGCGCGTGCTGCCGTGGCCTTCCGCCTCCTCGAGCAGGCGCGCATGCGTCCGATCTCGAGACGGCGAAGTGGCTCGAGCTTAGTCTTTCCTGCTGTGACTTATGTGACCCGGGCTGAAGACGAGGCTCTGGCGGCGGCCCGCGCTGCGGCCGAGCGGGTGACGGAACGCCCCTCGCCGGAACAGTCGGCGAGGCTACGAGCAGCTTACTCCGAGCTCGAGGAAGCTACTTTGAGGTCCCGTGCGCAGGCGGTGGCTGCAGGATCGCTGCAGGCCGGTACGGTGGCGGAGATCCAGGCGCGACTGCCGCCTCGCTCGACCCTGGTGTCCTACGTTCTGCTGCGTCGCGAAGCGTTCGCGCTGATGCTCCGGGACGATCGCTTCGAAGTCCTGCCGCTTGGCTTCGAGCCGTCGGACTTGCGGCCGCGTCTCAAGGTGTTGCGCCATCAGCTCGGTTCGCGCGAAGGAGACGGCTGGCGCATCGCCGCACGCGGTCTCTGGCGCTTGCTGCTGGCTCCGATCGCCGCTGCAGGAGGATTGGAAGACCGGGACCGACTCTACATCGTCCCGATGGGAGATCTGTACGATGTTCCCTTCGCTGCGCTCATCGACGAGGCCGAACAGCCCCTGGTCGAGCAGGTCGCCGTGGCGCTGCTGCCGGCGGCCAGCTTGCTGCTGGAAGCCGACCGGCGCCTGGCGACGCCGGGTTTGGTGATCGCACGCCGGGACTTCGACGGCCTCGGCGTGCCGGCCTTGCCCGCCGCTGAGCGTGAGGCTGAAGCCGTGGCGAGTGCCTTCGGCGCCCGCTTGCTGCTGGGGCGCGCCGCGACGGAGCAGCGATTTCACGAGCTGGCCCCAGGGGCCTCTCTGCTGCACCTCGTGACGCATGCTCAGGTCGAGCCTGAAATGCCCATGCTGTCGCGATTGCTCCTCGGTTCGACCGCAGGTGGGGGGCCGGCGACGGATGGCGAGCTGACCGTCCGCGAGCTGTTGGATCTCGACCTGCAGGCCGAGCTGGTCACGCTCAGCGCTTGCCGTACCGGCCTCGCCTCGCCGCCCGCCAGACTGCCGATAGGAGAGCTCCGTCGAGGCGGCCTGATCGAAGGCCTGATGCGAGCCGGAGCGCGCAACGTGCTGGCGACGCTGTTTCCGGTCGAAGATCAGACCACCGCCGATTTCATGATCGCTTTGGCCCGAGAGATACGCCTGCACCCGCCGATCGACGCGCTGGCGACGGTCCAGCGAGCCGCTGTCCGGTCGGGCGGCAGCGCAGCGCATCCGGGGCATTGGTCGGCATTCGTCCTGACCGGCCCCGGCTCGAATCTGATCGAATCTCGTGCTCTGCCGACCGCTTCGTCCACCGTGTCCGTTGAAGTCCAGTGAGAGGACTGTAAAGCGTCAGCAACGCGCTGCGCCCGCCATGGGACGATCCGCGTCGTCGAGACAAACACAGTTTGCGAGGGGCGAGAGCTGAGCAAGAGCACGTTGAGACAGCTAGGATCCGGAAGTCGGCGGTTTGCGTCGGTCGAGCTGACCGACGATGACCTGTTGGAGGCCTTCCGGCGCCACGACCCTCGATCCTGGAACCTCTTCCTGACGCGCTACGCCGGCCGCATCATCGGGCAGCTGCGTGCGCTCGGGCTAGATCGGGACGACGCCATGGACTGCTTCGTTTTCGTCTGCGAGCGGCTGGCCGAGGATCAGTTTCGTCGCCTGCGCCAGGTTCGCGCCACCGGTCAGCGCGGCGAGCTGGTGCCTTGGCTGCGTCGGGTGGTCAAGCACTCGGCGATCGACTGGGGATGGACCCGCCACGGGCGTCGCCGTCTCTTCCGTTCGGTCTCCGAGCTCAGCGAGCTCGACCAGCGCGTCTTCCAGCTCCATTTCTGGGCGGGTCTTGGCCCCGCATCCATGCTCGAGACGTTGCGGACCGAGGGGCGCCACGAGCTCGGGATCGAACAGATCTTCGAAGCTCTCGAGCGCGTCCTCGAATGTCTCGATGCCGGCCAGCGCTGGCGCCTGCTGAGTCAGCTGGCGGGGCGTCGCTCGATGAGTCGGCTCGGAGACGAAGGTAGCGGGCTGACGCCTGGATGGGAGCCGACCAGCGCGGAGCCGGATCCTGAGCAGCGCGTCCTGGGTGCCGAGCAGCATCGGCTGCTCGAGCGGGCGCTCGGCGAGCTACCGTCCCGCGAACGGCTGATCCTCCGGCTGCGCTACGATGACGGGCTGTCGCTGCCCGAGATCGCGAAGCTGATCGGTTTGGGGTTGACGACGGTCAAGGCTGCGCTGCGCAAGGGGCGCGAGAGTTTGCGGGCGACGCTCGAGGAGAGCTGAGGATGCATATCCCAGAGACCCGACGGATCGACTACATCGAAGACCGCCTGGCGGCCGAAGACCGTCTGGAGGTCGAGCGACACTTGGCCGACTGTGAGAGCTGCCGCCGAGAACTGGTCGTTCACTTCCGCGAGGCGCGGGTCGCCGAAGACGAGGCACGGCTCACTCAGCAGCAAAGTCTTTCGGCTGACGCTCTGTCGGCTGACGCTCTGTCGACCGACGCGCTGCCGGCCGACGTCCTGCAGGCGGCCCTGGCGGTAGGCGAGCGAGCGGCCCGGCCCGCGCGCTGGTGGCCGCTCGCGGCGGTCCTCGCGGTGGCGGTTCTGGGCGGCATCCTCGGGTGGGTTCAGCAGCGCTCGCAGGATGACGCCAAGCGCTCGCAGCCCGGTTCGGTCTTTCGGCTGGAGGAGACGCCGCAGACGCTCGAGCTGATAGCGCCAAGTGAAAGCAGCTCGCTGCCGGCCGGCCCGGTACAGCTGCGCTGGACGGCGGTCCTCGAGGCGACGGAATATCGTGTCTGGGTGCTCGACGCGTCGGGAGTGCCGCTGGTCGAGCATCCAACGACAGTCAACGAATGGACGTGGCCAGGCGACCCCAACGGGGCGTTCTGGTTTGTCGAGGCGCAGCTCGAAGACGGTTCGCGTCTCGAATCCGAGGCCAGGCAGCTGCGATTCGCGGACGCCGAATAGCTCTAGGCGACAGGCGTTTCGTCAGCCCGACGGCAGCGGTAGCGCGTCAGGAATGACGGATAGGACCAGGCTGGATCGTCGCCGCGCTGCGCCGCGCGCTCTAGGAACCGCCGCAGCGGCCTGGGGGTGAGGCCCGCCAGCCATCGGCGTTGGGGCTCTGACAGGCGCCCCTGGCCGGCGCGGATCGCGCGCTGCAGTCCCCAGGCACCGCGGCGCAGCAGGCGGGCGGCGCGAGAGTCGTAGACGTCTTGCACTGCCATGCGCCGGCGGATTTTCTCGGCGCTGTGCTCGGCTTGCCGGGTCGCATCGAAGGACTGCGGGATACCCTCGAACAGGCCGCCCCGGCCGTAGAGCGGGGGATACGTGTTCTCGAAGGAGAAGGCGGTGGCACGGACGCCGACGTCCCAATCGGTCGGCAGCGCCGGCCAGCACAGCGTCTGATAGAGCTTTGGGGGATGAAAGCGGTCGGGATGAAGGCCGCGGGCGATGTTGAAGTAGGCGCTCCACTCGTCGATCGCCAGGCCGGCTCGCGTCTCCTCCTCGAGAGTCGCCACAACCTCTGCGAGCAGCGCCTTGTCGAGGATCTGGGGCATGTGGGCCGAATAGGACCGGGTGGAGTAGCCGTGGCGGGCCAAGAGCTCTCGGGTCTGATGTTGGCCTAAGTCATAGTCCGTGGCGCGAGCCTGCCACTGTCCGAGGTCATAGGCCGAGTAGGCGTGAAAGCAACCGTCCTCGAAAAATGCTTCGATGGGAATCTCGGCCAGCGGGCGGCTGTCGTCGTCCGCCATCAAGAACGTGTCGCTCAGGCGCTCGAGCCGCAGCAGCGAGGTGCGCAGCAGCCAGTTCTTGATCTGATGGTCCGACGACGATCGAAATTGGGCGAGCTGGTCGCCCAGCAGCTCCTCCTCGGCGACCGCGATGACGCGCGGCTGCGTGGCATGGGTGGCGAAGGCGTCGATCAAAGGGCCCGGGCAGACGTAGATCACCTCAGAAACGAACGGCATCCAAGCGGCGATGAATTCGAGGGTCTCGAGCGCGAGAGCCGGCCGGTTGCTGATGGTGACGAGCTGCACGTTGCGGGTCGACGGGTGGCGGCAGCTAGAGCAGCCCGATCCGTTCCAGGCGTTGGCGGTAGCGCTCGCCGATCGTCCGTGGACTGTGGAGCTCTTCGATGTAGCGTCGCCCGCGATCGCCCAGCCGCCGACGCGCCTCGCGGTCGCGTGCCAGGAATCGCATATGGTCCGCGGCCTCGTCGATGTCGGGCTCGGCCCACACCGAGCTGCCCTCCAGATCGTAGTTCTCGCCCGGCTCGACGTCGATCAGCTCGAACCCCACCAGGCAGGCGTTGTCGGGGTGCGTGAAGTCGGTGTTGCCGGAGTAGTCGGTGGCGATCACCGGCTTGCCGAACTGCATCGCCTCGGCCATCCCGAGCCCGAAGCCCTCGGCCCGGTGCAGCGAGACGTAGACGTCACAGCAGGCGATCAGGTCGAGCACCTTGCGGCGCGGCCAGGTCTCGTTGATCAACCGCACGCGCCGGTCTCGGCGTGCGATCTCGGCGACGGTGCGAGCGTCCTCCACCTGCTCGGGCACCGAGTCGACGGTCTTGGACTTGAGCACCAGAGCGACGTCACGGCGGTCCGCGGGGAAGGCACGCCGGAAGGCTTCGATCACGCCCTGGGGATTCTTGCGGCGGACGCGGGAGGAAAAATCGAAGGTGAAGAGGAAGACGGTCTGATCGTCGGCCAGACCAAAATCCCTGCGCGTGTAATGCTCGCTGTCTTGCCCTTTGTGCCGCTCGTCCTTGGAAGATGCGATGTCGACCGCCAGCGGCATATGCACTACCGGCACCGAAGCCTTCTCCGACAT
>JBCCEE010000336.1:0-9527 GCA_039030415.1 Acidobacteriota bacterium | reverse complement strand
GCTCGAGTCTCGCTTCAATCAGGACTACGAGATTTCGAGCTCGCGGAGGAAAACTCTTTGGGGCTCGACGGCGAAGGGGAGAGAAAAAGACGCACATTGAGCCATCTGTAGGTTCACCCAAGCGAGCGATTTGATCTAATAGCGTCGAACACCCCAAGACACGAACTAAACAAGCGACCCGATGCCTTCCGCAGCTTCGCGTGACAGCGAGATCGACCTGCAGCGACTGAAGGAGTTGCTCGCTCAGGCCGAAGCTCTGCCCGCCGCAGAGCGCGAGCCCTTCCTCGAGTCCGCTGCCGGCGACTCCCCTGCCCTGGCGGGTGAGCTGAGATCGCTGCTCGCGGCCAGCGACGACACCGACGACCCTTTCCGCAAGTCTCCGGCGCTCGCCCCGGACCCAAGCTCTGCGTTCCCCAAACGTATCGGTCCCTACGACATCGACGGCGTCTTGGGGCGCGGCGGCATGGGGATCGTGTACCGGGCGATCAATCCGCAGGCGGGCGTGCCGGTAGCGCTCAAGGTCATCCAACCGGGCATGGGCACCGGCGAGTTTCTGAAACGCTTCGAAGCCGAGCGCAAAGTGCTGGGGCGCTTCCAGCACCGCAACATCGCGCAAATCTTCGACGCGGGAATCGACCCTGCCGGACCGCCGTTCCTGGTCATGGAGCTGGTCGACGGGCCCAACCTGCTGGATTACTGCGACGCCCGGCAAGCGACGCTCGCCGAGCGGCTGCAGCTGTTCCGAGAGGTATGCCTCGGCGTGTACCACGCCCACCTGCGCGGCGTGCTGCACCGCGATCTCAAGCCCTCGAACGTGCTGGTGGCTATCGAGGACGGCAGGCCGGTGCCGAAGATCATCGACTTCGGCATTGCCAAGGCGACCGGGCAGGGCGAGGGGATGACCGAGATCGCGCTCACGCTGCACGGGCAGATGGTCGGCACCCTCGAGTACATGAGTCCCGAGCAGGCCGAGGCTTCGATTCAGGACATCGACACGCGCTCGGACGTCTACAGCCTGGGCGTGATGCTCTACGAGCTGGTGACCTGCAAACTACCCTTCAAAGCCGAACGCTACCGCGCCGGCAGTCATACCGCGCTGCTACGCATGCTGCGCGAAGAAACGCCGATCACGCCCTCGGACCGGGTGGAGGAGCTGTGGGGAAACGAGGCCATCCCTTCGGATCTCGACTGCTTGATCCTCAAATGCCTGCAGGCGGATCGCGCGCTGCGCTACACGTCGGCCAAGGAGCTCGCCGATGACCTCGAACGATTCCTCACCGGCCACGCGGTGTCGGCCAAGGCTCCGTCTCGTGGATATCTGGCGCGCAAATTCGTGCAGCGCCACAAGCTGGCCGTGGGCGCGGCGGCCGCGGTGCTGCTGACCCTGGTGCTCGGTCTCGCCGGCACCAGCTACGGGTTCTACCGCGAGCTCTTGCGCGAGCAAGAGCTGAAGCGCAAGGTGGCGAGCCTAGAGCAAGCGCTCGAGGACTCGGAGTCCATCTCTATTTACCTCTACCGGCTGATGAGGATGTCGCTGCCCGAGCACCTGGGGCCCTCCGGCAGCATTCGCCAGGCGGTCTACGAGCTCGTGGAGCTGGCGCAGACGGACGCAGAGAGCGCCGACTTCGCCCGCGGCCGGGTCTTGATCCACGCCGGCCGGGTGCTGGCCGACATCGACGATGACGAGGCGGCGATGGACGCCCTCACTGAGGGCGTCGCGCTGGTGGGGATGCCCACCACCGAGCGCGGTCGCTTCATGCGCTCGCTGGCGCTCTACGATATCGGCTACATGCACTACGAGCGACGCCGGCTCGACGAGGCCGAGCAGGCCTTTCTGGCGGCCCGGGAGTCGCTCGTGGGGCTCGAGAGCTCGCATCTGTCGATGGTGATCGCCGTCGAGTCGAGTCTGGCCGGGGTGATCGAGGATCGCGGGCAGTATGTGCGGGCGCTGGAGCTGCTGAGTACGATCGTCGAACGCGGAGAGCAGGCCGGCCTTCCGCCGGCGCGCCTGGGCTCGCACACCGTCGGCCTAGGCCTCGCCATGTTCCGCGTGGGAGACCGCGAGGCGGGGCTCGAGACGATGCGGCGCGGCTATGCCATGAGCATCGCCGATCGTGAGCCCCACGAGGCGATCCCGCTGAGCTGCCAGCGGGCGCTCGGCGTCATGCTGCTCGAAGCCTTCCGCTTCGAGGAGGCGGTAGAGGTGTTCGAGGACTACGTGCGCAACGTGGCGGCCGGGCCCGGTGCCGAGACCTTCGACGGACGCAGCGCCCGGGTTCTGCTGCGGCTGGCGCGCAGCCACGTCGAAGGGGCCGGCGGGCCCGAGCGGGCGCCAGCCGCCGAGCTCGAGGGGCTGAGGGAGGAGTTCCCCGAGCGACTGCGGGACAGCGTCTTGCCGCAGCACCTGTTGGCCGCTGATCTGATCCACGGCCGGCAGGGAGCCGTAGAGCGAGCCACTGCGTTCCTCGCCGAGCTCGATGCAGCGGGCGGCGCGGGCCACGCCGCGATCGTGGCTCAGCTCTTTGGCCGCGCCGCGCTGCGCGGTGATGCTGTCGCGCTGCGCGGTGATGCTGCCGCGCTGCGCGGTGATGCTAGCGAAGCCAGTGGAGCGCACGAGGCGGCGAAGACGTTTCTCGTCGACGCCTTGAATCGGCACCGTCTGCTGATGGCCGGAGAAGCCCCGCTGCTCGCCGAGCTCGAAGCGCTGATCGAGCGGGCCGAGCGCCGAGAACGCCCTGTCGAGGTCGCGCTGCCGTGACGACTGCAACCCCACGCGTCACCGAGATCCTGCGCGCCGCGCGTGCCGGCGACGCCTCGGCCATGGATCAGCTGCTGCCGCTGGTCTACGACGAGCTGCGCCGGCTGGCGAACGTCCGCTCGCGCAGCCTCCGTCAATCGTTCCAGCCCACTGAGCTGGTGCACGAGGCGTGGATGAAGCTGGTGCGCAACGAGGACCGCAACTGGCAGTCGCGCCGCCACTTCGTCAACGCGGCGGGCACCGCCATACGCAACCTGCTGATCGACCGCGCCCGCTCTCGGGCAGCGGAGAAGCACGGCGGCGAGCTCGACCGCGTGACGTCGCAGGTGCTCGAAGGGCAGGTCGCTGAGCTCGAACAGTCGCCCGAGGAGCTGTTGGCGCTCAACGCGGCGCTCGACCGACTGGCGGAGGTCGACGAGCGCGCGGCTCAGGTGGTGACGCTACGCTACTTCGCCGGCTTCAGCACCAACGAGATCGCAGACGCGCTCGGCGTCACCGACCGCACGGTGCGCAACGATTGGGGCTTCGCCCGTGCCTGGCTGCGCCGCAGGCTGGATTCCGCAGCGGCGAGCTGACTCGCATCCTCGAGCGGGCGCTGGTGAGCTCGAGGCTGAGGGGAATTTCCTCAGAACGTATGAGTCATGCGGAAGCCGAGAAACGTCGTCTCGGCCTCGAGCGCTTGGTCGTCGAAGAAGGCGCCGGGAAAGAAGTAGGAGGCTTCGGCCTCGATAGCTCCCCGCTCCCCCAGGGGGAAAGACGCCACCAGCTCGATCAGGCGACCGACGTGACGCTCGCCGGAAACTCCGGGCGGGTTGAGGGGAATCCCCGGGACGCCGTAGGTGCCATCCCGCGTACTCTCACGGTAGAAGTCGTAGAAGCCGACGTCTACCTCGAGCTTTCTCGACGGCTGGAGGCCCACGCCGAGGCGGTAGAACACCACGTTCAGCGGGCCGTTGGGTGACCCCGAGCCGAAGTAGCGGCCGGGCGGATAGGGCGCGCGGAAGGTCCCGACGTCGGGGTCGGCGGCGTCATCGTCACCGGACGCCACTCCGGTGAAGAGGTTCAGCGTCTCGCGCCAGCCGTCTTCCCTCAGCCTGAGATAGGTCTGGGTGCTCACCGTCCAGGCTTCGATCTCGCCGGCTCGCCCCGAGTCGTCCAGAAAATCGCCCCACTGCCACGTAAACAAAATGTCCTGGCTGAGCCTTCCCTGCTCATGGAACCAACGACCGCCGACGCTGTAGCGTTGCTCTTGGCCCCTGCCTTGAAAGTAGCTCTGGGGCCGCTCGTCGAGGAATGCGAAGAAGTCCAGGCCGCCGCGCTCCGCTTGCTTCCAGGTCCCGTAGAAGCCGCGCAGTTTGCGCCCCTCGAGACGACCGTTGTCGAAGGCGCCGGGGTCGGTCTCGTTCGGGAAAGCGTAGAAGACGTCGACATCGACGGGCTCGGAGGTGTAGCGCAGCAGCGCCGCATCGAACGAGATGCGCGTGTTGGTGGCGCCGGCACGGGTGGAGATCAGCCGGCCGGCGCCGTAGTAGAGCTCCTGCCGGCCGAGGCGCAGCGTCACCTGGCCGCGGTTGAGCGGGCGGCTGCGCAGCTCGAGGAAGCCGGCGTTCCAATCCAGCCGATCGACGTCGGGCACGCGGTCTTCGGCCCGGCGGCCGGCGGTCTCCCCATGCTTCAGCTCAGCGAAGAGGCGCACGCGATCGAGCGGGCCGCCGCGCGGCCGGTAGGTCCATGCCGCGTGGGCCATCACCCGCTCGAGCGACATGCCGTCGGTGCCAGGCACTTCTCCCCAACCCTCATTGCGGTTCAGCTCGAAGGCCAGGCGCCACTCGCCGCCCAGGGTCAGCCAGCTGTTCTCGGTCAGCTCGATGGCCTTGTAGGCCGGTAGTGAAGCGAGAGTCTCCGCATCACCGTCTGCGATCCAGTCTTCCTCACCTCGGATGCGATCGAAGGTGAAGGGTTCGACGGCGATCAGCTCGGGAGCTGCGATCGTGGTCAGAACGAGGCCTGCCGCTGCGGCTAGGGATCGCATGTCATGGTTTCCAAGCGGGTTCAGACGCGCAGCGGCTGCAGGCGGGCGAGAAAGACTTAATGGCCACGCCCGCCCGCCGCGTCCGGATTACGCCGCCTCGGGCGCCAGCACCTTGCCCTGGTGGCTGGTGCGCTGATCCCCTTTGTGAACCATGGTGTAGGCGTAGTCGACGCCCATGCCGTAGGCGCCGCTGTGCTGCTGCACGATCCCGATGGTCTGATCGTAGGTGTCCTTGCGCGCCCAGTCGCGCTGCCACTCGAGCAGGACCTGCTGCCAGGTCATCGGCACCACGCCCACCTGAACCATCCGCTGCATGGCGTAGTCGTGAGCGTCGATCGACGTACCGCCGGAGGCATCGGCCACCATGTAGATCTCGTAGTCGCCCTCGAGCATGGCCGACAGCGCGAAGGTGCAGTTGCAGACCTCCGTCCACAGACCGGAGACGACGACCTTCTTGCGACCGTTGCTGGCCAGCGCGTCGCGCACTTTCTGATCGTCCCACGAGTTCATGGAGGTGCGCTCCAGCAGATCGGCATCGGGGAAGACGTCGAGCAGCTCGGGATAGGTGGGGCCCGAGAAGCCCTCGGTCTCGACGGTGGTAATGATGGTCGGAATGTCGAAGGCTTTGGCAGCCTTGGCCAGGCCGACGACGTTGTTCTTCAGCGTCTGACGATCGATGCTCTGCACGCCGAAGGCCATCTGTGGCTGTTGGTCGATGAAGATCAGCTGGCAGTTGTCGGGGGTCAGGATCTCGAGCTTGCTCTGGCTCACGGGAGCTCTCCTTTTAGAGTTAGGGTTTGCGGGAAGTTGAGGTGGCCTAAACTTTTGGGGCTTCAGGCTCGGCGTGATTCGAGGCTTCGATCGCCGTGCTGCATGGCTCCGATGGCTCCCTGCGGGTCATCGGAGCTGCCCTGTGGGTGAGGGCTTTGCGTCCCCGTTTCACTTTGAACTACGGGATATCGGGTCCAAGGCGGAAAACTTTTTTATCGCCGAGGAGCGATCGATAGACGGGCGCGTTTCCAAGGCTCAATGATCTGGTTCGTCGCTTCTCATCTGACCTCCCCCTTTGGCAAAGGGGGACCGAGGGGGATTTCTGGAGGCCCGGTCAACGTCGAAGAGAATCCCCCCTATCCCCCCTTTGCCAAAGGGGGGGGAACCAGAATCCTCAGGAACTGATATGCCTTGACGATGAAGCGCCAATCCGGAGTTAGAGCTGGTCGCGATCTAACTCACCTCGTGCCGTAGTAAATGCCTTACCCTGGGCCGGGTACCGGCCACCAGCTGCCCTGCGATCCGCTCCTGTAGCTGCTGATCCTCGACGCTGACGCGCTGATGGTGTCGCTGGTGATCGAGCCAAGACGGTTCGTGCCAGCTCTCCACGAACCGGGTTGGCTCGGCGGTGTCGAACGTCAGCTCCCAGCGATAGCCCCCGCCGCGTCGACGGCTCTTGGCGAGGTCTCGCATCAGATCCCGGAAGGCGGCCTGATGCTCCGCCGCGACCTCGTACTCCACCTGGATCACGACCGGACCGTCCGGCACGGTCTCTGTGGCGAGAATCGGCTCCGGCCAGTGCATCGAGGGCGCCAGGGCGGAGCCGTCGCTCGTCGACAGGGGGGCGCGCAGGGCGATCAGCAGGAGCACGAGGCCCGTGGCGCCGGCGATCATCAGCGCGACGGGAATGCTCGTCAGCGACGCGACCTGGCCCCAGATCAGACTGCCGGCCGTCATCGATCCGAAGAAGACCGTCAGGTAGATCGACAGGCCACGCGCGCGGACCCAATCGGGCAAGGCGGTTTGCGCCGAGACGTTGAGGGTCGAGAGCACCATGATCCAGGCAAAACCCGCAACCAGGGACGCCACGACCGCCAGCTCCTGGAGCGTGCTGAAGGCCGTGGCACCCAATGTCGCGATCATGCCGAGGGTGCCCGCGGTGACCATGCCGCTGTTGCCGAGCCACTGCTTGAGCCGGGGGATCAGGAAGGCACCGGCGACGGCACCGGCGCCGACCGCGGCCATCAGAATGCCGTAGAGCGAAGGCCCGCCGGCAAGCACCGTTCGGGCGACGAGCGGCAGCATCGCCCAGAAGCAGCTGGCGAACAGAAAAAAGCAGATCGCGCGCAGCAGGGTGGCTCGGAACGCTTGGCTGTAGGCCGCGTAGTGCAGGCCCGCCCGGATGGCGCCGCCCATGCGCTCGCGCTCCAAGCCCTCCTCCTTGGGTGCCGGTGGCTTCCACCAGGTGAGCGCCGCGATGATCCCGATGTAGCTCAGGGCATTGACCGCGAACGGGTAGGCGATGCCCGCGGCGACGATCAGAAAGCCGGCGAACGCCGGCCCGATCGCACGGCTCACGTTGATGCCCATGGAATTGAGCGCGACGGCGGAGGAAAGCTCTGACCGGGGCACCAGGCTCGGAACGATCGCCTGCCAGGCCGGCGCAATGAACGCCGCGCCGGTGCCGAAGATCAGGGTGAAGCCGAGCAGGATCGGCGGCGTCACCTGCTCCAGATGCACCAGCAGCGCGAACAGCGCCGCCGCACCGCCGAGCACGGCGTTGATCCGCAGCAGCAGCTTGCGACGATCCACCAGGTCGGCGATGGCACCCGCGAAGAGCGCGAACAGGAATACCGGCAGGGTGGTCGCGGCCTGGACCGAAGCGACCAGCAGAGGGGAAGGCGACAGCTCCGTCATCAGCCAGCCCGCCCCTACATCATGCATCCAGGTGCCGATGTTGGAGGCGACGGTGGCGCACCAGAGGACGGTGAACGCGCGGTGACTGAACGGTCCTGCCATGTTTCTAGCCTTTCGATCTAGTTCTCGTCCGGAAACGGGTAGGTCGCGCTGGTGGAACGAGCACGGCCGAGGACTGTTTGAGCTTGGAGCATGTTTGGAGCTCCTAAGCGCCCTGAAGAGCCGAGGTTTATGCATTCGCAGCTGGGCCGGCGAGTTTGCGAGGTCAAGGGGGCCGCCCAGGCCGGAGTCCACCGAGCGCGACCGTCTATCGACCGTCCTCGGATCGAGTCAATCTAGCCGCGAGCCGCGACTGCAGGTGCGCCGGGAGCGCCAAAGGCGGTCACGGGCGACCAGTCCGGAAGCTCCGGCAACGGCTCTGGCGCGTGCTTGGCAAAGGCGGCCTTGCCATGAACGATCTTGCCGCCGCTCAGGGTCAGATCCGCGGTGATGTCCGCGATCTCGGCTTCGGCCACCGAGAAGTAGTCGCGGTCGAGCACCGCGATGTCAGCGAGCTGGCCGACTTTGATCTGCCCCTTCACGCCCTCCTCGCGGCTGAACCAGGCGCCCGCCGCGGTCCAATGACGGAGCGCCTCGTCTCGGCTGAGTCGATTTTCCGGCGACCAGATCACTTCGCCGCCGCGGCCGAGGCCCGAGACCGCCCAGTGAATGGCGAGCCACGGGTTGTAGGACGAGACGCGCGTGGCATCCGTTCCCGCGGCGAGCGGCGCGCCGGAGGCCATCATCTTCTTCACCGGCATGACCTCGCGCAGGGCGGCTTCGCCATAGCGCTCCTGGTAGGCGCCGGCCTGGAACGCGATGCGGTTCTGATAAGAGATGCCGCCGCCGAGACGCGCCACCCACTCCATCGTGGACTCGGTGATGGTCTCGCCATGGTCGAAAATCCAGTTGAGCTCGTCGAGTCCCTGATCGCGCCCCACGTCCTCGATGAGGGTGAGCAGACGGTGGGCGCTCTCCTCATAGGTGCAGTGAAAGCGAATCGGCCAGCGGTTCTCGAACAGAAACTCGAGCACCGGCCGCAGATCGCCCTCCATGCGCTGGGGCAGCTCGGGACGCGGATAGGAGAAATCCTCGAAGTCGTAGGCCGAGGCGACCAGCATCTCGCCGGCGCCCACGCACTTGAGGTAGTCATCGCCCGCGTCCGGCTTGACGAGGTCGTTCCAGCGCTTGAAGTCGTCGAGCTCGAACAGCGGGCGCTGCGCGAACAGCTGATAGCCGATGCGCACCGTCTGCTCGCCGCGACGGTTGAGCTCCTGGATCACCCCGTAGTCGTCCGGGTAATTGAGGAAGCCCCCGGCGCAGTCGAGCGCCGACGTCAGCCCGAGCCCGTTCAGAGCCCGGAAGTAATGCTGGGTCGACGTCACCTGCGCTTCGAAATCGAGCTTTGGCGCCATGTCCAGCAGCGCATAGAGCGGCTGGGCATTCGGGCGCGCCAGGGCGAGTCCCGTCGGGTTGCCATTGTCATCGCGCTCGAGGCGGCCCGAGACAAACGGCTCGTAGAAATGCCTGTCGATGCCGAGTGCCCGCAGCGCCGCCTGGTTGAGCCACGCGCGGTCATAGAGGTGCAGCACGTAGACCGGCACGTCCGGTGAAACGGCGTTGATCTCCTCCAGCGTCGGCAGCCGCTTTTCCGCGAACTGGTCGACCGACCAGCCGCCGACGACGCGGATCCACTGCCCCGCCGGCGTGCGCTGCGCCTGCGCCTTCAGCAGGGCGAGGCCATCCGCCACTGACGGCACGTGGTCCCACCTCAGCTCCATCGCGAAGTTGTTGCCCTGGCGGATGATGTGGGTGTGGCTGTCGATCAGGCCGGGGATGACCCGCTGGCCCTGAAGATCGATGGCTTTTGCCGAGCCGGCATGCGCCATGAAGTCGGCCGTCGAGCCGACGGCCGAGATTTTGCCGTCCGTGATGGCGACCGCTTCGGCCTGCGGATGCTCCGGATCCATGGTGGTGATCTTGCCGTTGTGAAGAATGAGGTCAGCCATG
>JBCCEE010000335.1:0-9574 GCA_039030415.1 Acidobacteriota bacterium | reverse complement strand
CGCCCGCCAGCGCTTTGAGGCGTCCTTCGGCAGCCTCGATCTCGGGTGCGCCTTCCGCCAGCGGAATCAGCGCCTCGAGGTGCCTTACGATCTGCTCGCCCCGCTCCTCCACCGTGCCATTCGCCGGCCATGAAGCGCCATCTTGAACCATGGGGGACCCTCCGAGAACCGAAACGTTCAAGATAAGTTCTTTCTACTTTATTTCACGAGACGTACTCTCAATTGATCCTAGCATAGAGCCAAGATCCAGCTGCCGAGCGTCTCTTTGTGCTCGAGCCTCGGGATTCATTGGGGGCGACGAATCCGACGCGGCTTCGGGCTACGCTTCAATAGAAGTCCGAGCCCAACAGGTTGTACTTACCGAGCCGCTCTTCCATCAGCTCGAAGGTCGTGGTGTCCTGCTCTGGATGCCACTCCACCTCGTAATCGCGCGAGAAGTTGCGCTCCAGGAAACGCGCGTTGTTGGTGCGACCGTCAACCAGGATGAAAGTACCCGGCAGGAAGGTCGGCTCCATCAGCAGCAGATCGCCGGACATCACGGTGCGCTCGTCGCATTGGAAGCTCAGGCCGTTGATGTCGCCCTGGACGTCTTTGGCTGAGGGACCGTCGAGGTAGATGAAATCGGGCACGACGTCGGGCAGGCGGGTGTAGTAGTGGCAGAGCTGGCCCTGAAAGCGGCCGATTTCGACGTCGCTCTGCCGGAAGTGGACGCGGTCGCGCAGCGGCTCGGGGAAGCGCTCGCGAGTATGGGCGATCCACTCGCTCGAGGCGTCGAGCGAGAACAGCTGGAACATGAAGCGGTTGCGGATCTCGGGCCGCTCCGGCAAAGCCTCCCACTCCCGCTGGTTCTTGGCTAAAGCATCGGCCATCACGAGTGTCGAGTAGCCCAGGCCAAACTCGAGGATGGTGAACGGCTTGCGCTGGCGCACTAGCCGGTGCAGACGCACCAGGTCGTCGGCCTCGGGCGGGAATGGGATGTCCAGACGCCCGCTGACGTTGTCGAACGCGCCCTCCTGGTAGTCCAGGTGGACCTGGAAGTCGATCAGCTCGTCGAGCCCGTTGTCTCGGAGGTAGTCGCGATGAAGTTCATACTGTTGGTGTCGGTCCACGGATCAAGGTCTCCTGGGGTTATCCGGCTCCTGGGGTTGTGCGGCTCCTGAGGTCCTCGAGCTACTGGGGTTCTCGGACTACTGGGTTCTCGTAGGCTGGGTTGGCGTCAAGCCTGGGCATCGAGCGCCTTCAGGCGCGCGTCGATCCAGCTCGAGATCTCCGCCATGACCTGCTCTCGCTCGGGTTCATTCAGGCATTCGTGGCGGAGATTCGGCCAGCTGCGGTAGGTGACGTTGGGTCGCCCGGCGAGCGGCCGGGACGCCTTGATCGGCACCAGCCGGTCGGCCTCGCCGTGCAGCACGTAGAGCGGCAGCTCGACGCGGTCGTAGGCCGCGGACGTCCGCTTCATGGTCTTGAAGATCTGAAGCGCCAGGCCCGCTGTGGCGCCAGAGACCATCAGCGGATCCTCGACGTAGGCGCGCTGCACGGCCTCGTCTCGCGACAGAACCTCCGGCGGAATCGCCACTCTAATGAAAAGTCGCGGCGCGAGCCGTCCGAGCACCGCTGCAGCGATCCGCTGCCACGGCGGGGCGGCGGGCGCCAGCGCTGGGGCGCTGAGGATCGCCAAGTCCGGCGCGGGCTGACGACGCTGCGCCAGGTAGGCTGCCGTCATCAGGCCGCCCAGCGAATGGCCGAAGAGGATCACCGGCACGCCGAGCTCGCGACGCTCGCTCAGCTGGTCTTCGAGATCATCTAGGAAGGTGCCGAAATCGTCGATGTGGGCACGGCGCCCGCCGCTCTCGCCACACCCTCGATTGTCGATCGCCGCCACGTCGATGCCCAGGGCGGCAAAGACGTCTCCGGCGTGCTCATAGCGCCCGGAATGCTCACCAATGCCGTGCACGAGCTGCAGGGCGGCTCGCGGCTCGGCCGCTGGCCAGACTCGGCGCAGCTGAGCTGTGCCGTCGCGCGACGTTCGCATCTCGATGGTGGATCCCATTTCGTTCCTAGCGCTCTCGATCGTTACCGGTATCTGGTTCGGACATCGTCTTCGAAGACACCTGCCGAATCAAGGTCGTGCGGAAAAGCACCACCAAGGAAGACGCCATCTTGGAAGCCAGCACGGGAGACGCATTGGGTATGGAGCCCTGGGCGCTGAGCCCCGAGCTTCCCGTATACTCTAGGGACGTGACGATCCCACCAGCAGCACGCCGGCTCTCAGTAGAAGCTCTGCTGGTCAAAGACTCCCAAGCTGCAGACCCTTCGGCAGGATGGGTCTCGAGGAGGTCCTCTTGAAAGCCAAGCAGATCGCTCTCACCGCGGTCTTGTTCATAGTTTGCCCGCTCGCCAGCGCCACGGACGATCTCGCCCAGGCTCCGGCGGTCGCCGACGCTATCGCCCTCCTCGAGCTGTGGACTGAGGAGCAGCGCGCCTACCAAGCTCTGCCGGGCCTGGCGATCGGCGTGGTCCACGACCAGGATCTGATCTGGGCCCGAGGCTTCGGCGTACGCGATCTCGAATCGCTTGAGCCGGTGACGCCGGACACCGTCTTTCGCGTCGGCTCGGTGACTAAGGTCTTCACCGCGACGGCGATCCTGCAGCTGCGCGATCGCGGCCTGCTGCGGCTGGACGATCCGGTGGCGCAGCACCTGCCGTGGTTCTCGATCCACAGCGACTTCGAGGGCGAGCCGGAGATCACCGTCCGCCATCTGCTGACCCACAGCTCCGGCCTGCCGCGCGAAGCCGCCTTCCCCTACTGGACGACCCACGAGTTCCCCACCCGCGAGGAGCTGCAGGCCGTCGTGCCGGGCCAGAGCACGATCTTTCCGCCGGCGTCGCGCTACAAATACTCCAACCTCGGTATCGCTCTGCTCGGCGAGATCGTGACCGAAGTCTCCGGCACGCCGTGGGCCGACTTCCTGCGCGATCACATCACTACACCGCTGGGCATGGCCCGCTCGAGCGCCGATCCTGACGACGCCTTGCGCCGCCTGATGACCACCGCCTACCTGCGACGCGCTGGTGACGGCAACCGAAGGATCGCCGAGTACTACGACACCGGCGCGCTGGCTCCCGCCGCCAATATGGTCTCGACCGTCAACGATCTGGCGCGATTCGCCGCCCTCCAGTTCAGCGCCGGTACCCGCGCCGAGGACGCCCAGATCCTGCGCGCCAGCACCCTGCGCGAGATGCACCGGCCGCATTGGATGAAGGCGGACTGGAGCGGCGGGCGTGGACTCGGCTATTCGGTGTCGCGACGCAAGGGCACGACCCTCGTGTCCCACGGCGGCTGGGTGGCCGGCCATCGCACGCATTTTCTGCTGGCGCCGA
Source organism: Acidobacteriota bacterium (assembly GCA_039030415.1). Taxonomy (GTDB): domain Bacteria; phylum Acidobacteriota; class Thermoanaerobaculia; order Multivoradales; family J023; genus JAAELT01. Next base: position 6,193 of record JBCCEE010000335.1, on the reverse strand, counting down.
GCGAGAAGATCGCGGTGATCGTCATGACCAACGCTGACGACGCCAGCCCCGGCCAGTTCAGCTACCGCGCCTACGACCTGCTCGCCCCGGCCATCGCCTCGGCGACCGCCCCGCCGCCCGAGCCCAAGCGCGTGGATCCCGCCTGGCAGCGCTACCTCGGCACCTACAGCGACCCCTGGGGCTGGGAGTACCAGGTGCTGATTCACGACCAGCAGCTGGTGTTCTACGAGCACAGCTACCCGCCCGAAGACGCACCGAGCAACGGCCTCACCCGCCTCGAGCCGGTCTCGGAGCACACCTTCCGCATGTCCGACGGTGAGCTGGTGGTGTTCGAGCTCGACGACGACGGACGGGTCGAACGCATCAAGCGCCGCTTCGACTACATCTACCCGGTGGATCCCAACGCTTCGGAAGCAGATGCGAAGGAGGGTCAGCCGTGATTCACCTGCGCTACCGCACCATCAACCTCGAGCTGAAGCACACGTTCCGGCTCTCGCGCGGCGCCACCGACAGCCGCCAGAACCTGATCATCGAGCTCGAGCACGACGGCCTCGTCGGCCTCGGCGAGGCGGCGCCGATCAGCCGCTACGATCAGGACTGCGCCTCGGCCGCCGACGCCGTGGCGACGATGGTGCGCGGCATCGAAGATCCCAAGGCGTTCGAGCTCGCGGCACGCAGCGTCGCGATCGACGGTCAGCCTGCCGCCGAGGCCGCCGTCGACATGGCGCTGCGCGACCTGGCCGGCAAACGCTTCGGCGTCCCGCTCTACGAGCTGATGGGCATCCCCCCTCAGCCCGCCCCGCCCACCTCCTTCACCCTCGGCATGGACCGTCCCGACGCGATGACGCGCAGGGTCGAGGAGGCCGAGGCCTTTCCCGTGCTCAAGGTCAAAATGGGTTCGGACGACGACCGGCCAATGCTCGAGGCGGTGCGTCGCGTCACCCGTAAACCGATCCGCATCGACGCCAACGAGGGCTGGACCCTGGACGACGCCATCACCCGCCTCGAATGGCTGCAGCAGATGGGCGTCGAGCTGGTCGAGCAGCCGCTGCCCGCCGACCAGCTCGACCAGACCCGCGAGCTGCGCCACGCCAGCCCGCTGCCTCTGATCGCGGATGAAAGCGTCGGCACCTCGGCCGACATCCCGCGCCTCGCCGGCGTCTTCGACGGCATCAACATCAAGCTCATGAAGTGCGGCGGCATCGGCGAGGCCCTGCGCATGATCGCCGTCGCCCGCGCCCATGGTCTCAAAGTCATGCTGGGCTGCATGATCGAGTCGTCCCTCTCCATCACCGCCGCCGCCCACCTGGCCCCTCTCGTCGACTACCTCGACCTCGACGGCCACCTGCTGATCAAGCAAGACCCCTTCGTCGGTGCGTTGTTCGAGCAGGGGCGGCTGAGCCTGCCGGAGGGTCCGGGGTTGGGGGTGGCTGGTCGATCAGAATCAGGCCAGTAACTGACCTCCGCGGAGACCATCATTGGCGGTTCTTGGCTGCGTGATAGTCTCTTCCCATTGGGCGTAAGAGGCACTTAAATGGTCAAGGCACAGGTTCAACTCCATGAGTCTCAACATCGACAGCTTGAAGAGCTGGCGGCAAAACGTGCGACTTCAGTTGCGCAGCTGATTCTCGAGGGCATCGACCGGGTCTTGGCAACGGCAGCAATGGAAGCAGCAAGGCGGCGCCATGCTGAGCTGATCGATAAGAAGTTCACTCGAGCGCTGTCCGACTCCGAAGCTAGCGAGCTTCGCGCTGTCGAACGGAATCTAGACGCCGCCGAGGCTTTTCTTTATCAGCCTACTCTGCAGCGCCTTCACGAACGGATCGAAGCGCTCGAGAGTGACTCGACGTAGTGGGCGTCTTCACTCGCCGTAAGACTCCACCTGATTCAGCATCTCCTTCCAGCTTCCGTTCCGCCGTCCGACACGACTTCTCGCAGTGCTGCGGCTACTGTCTCCTTCACGAACTGCTCGCCGGAGGAGCAAGCAACTTCGAGCTGGATCACTTTCGGCCCAGGTCTCTCTTCCCAGACCTCTCGAGAGACTTCTTCAACCTTTACTATTGCTGCCACGTTTGCAACCAATACAAAGGTGCCACGTGGCCTCCGGAACAGATAGAAGCCAAAGGCATTGGCTTTCTAGACTTCTGCCGAGAGAGCTTCTCTGATCACTTTCGAGAGGAAGAAGACGGACGCTGGACACCGTTGACCCCGAACGCCGAGTACACCTCAGCTCGGCTCCGGCTCAACCGTCCGCATCTCATTGAGATTCGTCGGCTCTTGCGACAACTTGCTCGGCTACATGGGGCTGAGTCGGTTATGTGGGACCAACCCATCGGCGCCACGGTTCGCGCCTGGCTAGGTTGAATGGCTCTCTTCATCATCAGCCTGCTCACGGCCGCGCTTCTGGCCTGCTCGACGAGTGCGCCACATCCCGCGCCGATCGGCAGCAACGCTCCCGACCTGATCCTCCACAACGCCGCCGTCTACACGCTGGATCCAGCCAACCCATGGGCCGACGCCGTTGCCATCCGCGGCGATGAGCTGGTCGCGGTCGGTGGAGAAGACGCGGTGCTGGCGCTGGCGAGTCCGGAGACTGAGGTCATCAACGTCGAGGGTTCGATGATCCTGCCTGGCCTGCAGGATCCCCACCTGCACGTGATCGAGGCCGGATTGAATCGCGAAGTGTGCTTCCTGGAGCCGGGCCTTGGACTCGCGGCCTATGAGCGGAAGATGCGCGCCTGCGCCCGCCGGCAGGCCGATGCCGCGTGGGTGCGTGCGGCCGGCCCGTACGCCGACGATCTTCTGGCCGAGGACGAGCTGCCGATCCAGGTGCTGGACCGCGCGGTGCCGTCGCGCCCCGCTCTGGTGCTCGACGCAGTGGGGCATGCGGTGTGGGTCAACTCCAGGGCTTTGGAGGCGCTTGGCTCGACGCGTCGTCCGAAAATCCGCCTGGCGGCATCCTCGATCGCGATCCAAGCACCGGGCGCCTCACCGGGCTGCTGCTCGAGGCGGCACAGTACCTGGCGCACGATGCCGCCGAGCGTCCCAATGCCGCCACCCTAGACCGTGCCTACGACGGCCTGCTGAGTGCCCTCGAGGACGTCAACCGCCAGGGCATTACCACCGTCTCGGACGCGGGCGGCTACTGGCCGCGCGGTCATACCGAAGTTTGGACGCGGGCCGAGCGCGAAGACACGTTGACGGTGCGGGCCAGCAACGCGCTGTTCGTCTACCCGTATCGCGACGCCGAGTCGCAGCTGCGCGAGCTGCAGCAGCGGTTCTCGAACGATCCGGACCGCCTCCTGCGCTTCGACCAGGCCAAGATCTACATCGACGGCATTCCGAGCATCGGCTCCGCTGCCTTCCTCGAGCCCTATGTTGGGACGCGGGACCGCGGCCTGCTCTACTTCGAGCCCGCGGCGCTGAACCGCACCAGCCGCGCTTTGCACGACGCGGGATTCCAGCTGCACTTCCACGCCACCGGCGACCGAGGCGTACGGCTCGGGCTGGACGCCATTGCCGCCCTGGGCGAGGACGCAGTGGCTCGACGCCACCGCATGACGCATCTCTACTTCGTCCACCCCGACGACGTTCCCCGTTTCGCCACCCAAGGCGTCGTCGCCGACTTCCAGCTCCCCACCACCAGCGCTACAGGCGAATACGAGGACTACCTCGCCGAGCGGATCGGCGATCGCTCGCGACGCGCCCTGCCGCTGGGCGAGCTGCTCGACGCTGGTGCACGCGTCGTCCTGAGCTCGGATTGGGACGCTGAGCCGCTGGCCCCTTTTGCAACGCTCCAGCGCGGCCTCGAGCGCCACCGCGACGGGATCCCGGACCTGGCCACTGGCCTCGAAATGATGACGATCAACCCAGCCTATCTACTCCGTCACGACGACCGTACGGGTTCGCTCGAAGTCGGCAAGAAGGCCGACCTGATCGTGATCGATCAGAACCTGTTCGAGATCCCGACGTCGCGGATCGGCCGGACCCAAGTGCTCTTGACTCTGCTGGGTGGCGAGCCGGTGTTTGCGGCCCGCGGCTGGTCTTTTTAGATCGACCGGTTCTTCTAGATCGTCCGTCAACGCCGCTCGATCAAGCCGTCCGCCATTTCTCCCACCAGCCAGAAGCGGCCCGTCGCACCCGTCCCACCTTCGAAGTCGCTGGCCCAACGCGTGATAGGTCCGCGAGGGCTCTTCCCCTAGCGACGTGGGACCGGCGATGCGGGCATCGCCGCCGCACAATTCGCGTCACAGGCAGCTCAAGTGTTGATTTAGGGTCACTTACGCGGAATCTCCGCCGCTCGGTAAGACGATGCGCGACTTTTCTGTCGTCGATTTCCAGCTCGGGAAGCGGAGGTTCGATTATTTCGAGGCCCTTTACCGGCTCGGACAAGGTTTGTTCGAGTTTTTCGAGGCCCTCTGAGAGCTCGGTGAAGAAGTGCTCGACTTTCTCAGAGGCCAAGTCTCCGGTGTTTGGGGCTTCCCCACCCGACAAGCCCGCTGTTGACCCGGGGTTTGCGCTCTCCTGCAAGGGCAAGACGGCAAAATCCCCGGGGTTCTCGCCTTGTGAGGACGGCTCGACGCCGATGCCCCGGGGATGCTCGGAGCTCGCAGGCGAATCGAGGTCGAGCTCCCGGGTGCTCGCCGTGTCCATCTCAGGCGAGAGCCCGGCGCTCCCGGTGTCGAGCCGGACCAAGCCGGTCCCAAGCACCTGATCCACGAGGTCGGGATGAAGGTCGACGGGGCGATGCTTCCGCGGCCGGCCGGCGCGACCGACGTGCGGGCGAATGGCGTCGGCCAGCGTCGGTAGGCCGACGAGGTTCAGCCGCGCTTCGAGCACACGAGCGGAGTGCAGGTAGGTGTGGTCGAAGCGCTTCATCGCCTTGCGCTGCTGCACCATGGCCGACTGCGTCTCCTTGCGGCCATACTCGACGTCATTGAGCGCCTGCTCGAGCTCGTGCAGCGAACCGCTCAGCTCGGCGGCCAGCTCCTCAATCACCCGGGTGGCGATGGGCCACTCTCTTTCGGGTTGGCGGCAGCGCAGCAGGAGCAGCACCTCTCTGGTCTGCCAGCACAGCAGCTTGGGTCGCCGACGCGTGGCACCGAGCTTCTGCAGCCGCTGGCGAATCAGCTCGTCGCGCATCAGGCGCCGCAGGCGCGGTCGCGCCTGGTTGAGCTCGCGGTAGAGGCGACGCGCTACCGCGTCGCGCTGCGCTTGGCGTTGGCGCTGGCGAGCGCGCAGCTGCTGGTAGCGATCGTCTAGGGTCAGCAGGTCGTGCAGGCGATTCAGGATCCGGCCGCCGAAGTCGACCAGCATATCTCCGACGAGGGTGCGCTCGTCGTGTTCTGGAATACCGAGCCGGCGTCGCGACGCCTCACTGGCGGCGTCGGCGCTGGCGAAGGTCGCCCACACCGTCGTCAGGGCGTGGTCGGTTCGGTCTTGGATTCGTTTTGATCTCATGGGGCGCTCCTTTCAGAGTTCTCTCCCTATTATAGAGAACCCATGAGTCATATTGCTGGCCGAGGTTCTAGTGCCTTGCCCTGCCTATCCAGGCCGTCTACTGGGCCAGCGCATTCTCGAGCTCTGGGTCCCAGCCAGCGATCTGCCGGGGGCCCGTGGGCCAGAGCTCGATGACCTCGTCTTCGTCGCTGATCGTGTAGCGCAGCATCATCTGGACGCGGTGCCAGACGTCCGCGGGATCAGCGTCTAGCTGCACCAGGGGTGACTCCCCTTCGATGTTCCGCACGTCCCAGATGCGGGCTGAGCCATCTTCGGACGCCGTCGCGACCCACCTTCCGTTCGACGCGTAAGCTATATCGTTCACTTCTCTTTCATGACCTGTCACTTCGTAGAGCACGAGGCCACTTTCTGCATCCCACATTCGTGCGGTCTCTCCCTCGCTCGTACTAGTGCCCCCTGCAAAGATGCGTTTCCCATCAGGTGAAAACTCGATACCGTTTAAGGGTTGCTCATGAGTCAGCTGCAAGCTCAGTGAGCCCGATTCGGTTTCGTAGACAAGTACACCATCACTTTCCTCTCCCCAATGCGCCAGCGCGAGTCGCGCTCCGTCCGGCGAAAAAGAGACTCCGCCGACGGCCCCAACGATTTTCGTCTATGGTGAAACTGGGTTGCGCAATGGAGGCGAGTTCAAACCTCATCAAACTCATCGCAATGGCTTGTCAGTAGATTTTAT
>JBCCEE010000334.1:0-9603 GCA_039030415.1 Acidobacteriota bacterium | reverse complement strand
GCCGCCAGCGCCCGCTCGGCGCCCTTGAGGTTGGGAACGAGCGCCAGGTAGCGCACCCCGGGGCGACGGGTGATGCGGGCCATCACGTCGTCGGCATCGGCCATCTGGGGGATCACCCGAGGGTGCACGAACGACACCGCCTCGATATCGCGAATGCCAGCGTCCGCGAGACGGTTGATAGTCTCGACCTTGAGCTCCGTGGGGAGGAGCTGCGACTCGGCCTGGAAGCCGTCGCGCGGCCCGACCTCGACGATTCTGATGCGCTGGGGCAGGGTCATGGAAGGGGCTCTGTCATGAGGCGCTCTGTCGCGAGACAGCCTCGAGGTAGGCGAGGGCGGTCTCGAACTCCACCACGTCGCCATATTTGCCGTGGATGTCTACCAGATTGGCCTGGTGGGGGCCCGCCGCGCGGTCTCCGACGCACTGGCGCGGCACGATCGGCCGGAAGCCATGCTGCAGCGCATCGACGACCGAGGCCCGAATGCAGCCGGAGGTGGTGACGCCGGTGATCAGCAGGGTGTCGACGCCAAGGGCGCGCAGCGTCGACGCCAGAGACGTGCCGAAGAAGGCGCTGGCGTACTTCTTGTCGACCACCGTCTCCTCCGCTCGCCGTTCGAGTCGCGGGTCGACCTCGACCCAGCGCGACCCCTGCTGCAGCGTCGCCAGCGACGGCACCTTGCGCAGGAAGTAACCGGCGTCGCGGCTGTCGGGGCCGTACGAAGTCGTGGTGAAGAAGACTGGAATGCGGCGCGAGCGCGTTTCGGCCAGCAGCTCCCGGATCGCTTCGGTCTCCGCCGAGAAGTCCGCTGCCAGTGGCGACTCGGGATCGGTGAAGCCGATGATCATGTCGACTACCAGCACGGCGGGCTGCTGGCCGAAGCCGACGTCGTTCGCCAGTCCCTTGCGCCGGTACTCGGCGAGTACGGCGTCGACGTCTTGCGCTGCGGGCTTCGCCATTCAGATCACCTCGTCGCGCTCGAGCTGCGCGATCTCGTCCTCAGACAGCCCGAGAAAGTCACCGAAGATCTCCTGATTGTGCGAGCCGAGCTCTGGACCCGCCCAATCGGTACGTCCCGGCGTCTCAGACAGTTTGGGGGCGATCGCCGGTACTTTGAGTGGCTTGCCGCCGACTTCGACTTCCTCGAACATGCCGCGGGCCTGGAAGTGGGGATCGTTGACGATGTCGACCACGCTGTTGATCGGTCCTGCCGGTACCCGCACGTCGTCGAGCTGCTCGAGCACTTCGGCCAGATCGAGGGTAGCGGTCCATTCGGCCAGTGCCTGATCGACCTCGTCCTGATGCTGCACTCGTCCGTCGTTGGTGGCCAGGCGCGGATCCTCAGCGAGATCGGGCCGGCCGGCGGTGTTCATCAGCCGCTTGTAGATCGAGTCGCCGTTGCCGCCGATGATCACGTGTTTGCCGTCGCGGCACAGGTAGGTGTTGGTCGGTACGACGCCGGTGATGGTCGATCCCGAAGGCTCTCGCACCACGCCGCAGCGGTCGTACTCCGACACCACGGCCTCCATCATGTTGAACACCGACTCGGTGATGGTGGAGTCGATCACCTGGCCGCGCCCGCTCCGCCTGCGCTCGATCAGCGCCAGTGCGATGCCAAAGGCGGTGTGCAGACCGGTGAGCGAATCGCCCAGGCTGAGGTTGGGGCGCATCGGCCGCTCGCCGGGGATGCCGTTGACATAACGCATGCCGCCGACGCCTTCGCAGACCGAGGCGTAACCCGGTTTGGAGGCGTAGGGGCCGGTTTGGCCGTAGCCTGAGACCCGCGCGCAGATCAGCTCGGGATTGGCCTTCTGAAGCTCCTCCGGGCTCAGGCCCCAGCGCTCCATGGTGCCGGGCCTGAAATTCTCGAGCAGCACGTCGCAGCGCTCGGCGAGCTGGCGCACCAGCGCCCGGCCGCGCTCCTCGCGCAGATTGATCGTGATGCACTTCTTGTTGCGCCCGAGGGTGCGCCACCACAGGGAGGTCCCCTCGTCCATGATGCGCCAGCGGCGCACCGCGTCACCGGTCTGGGTCGGCTCGACTTTGATCACCTCGGCGCCGAAGTAACCCAGGATGGTGCCAGCAAAGGGGCCGGCCATCAGCTGGCCCAGCTCCAAGATCCGAACGCCGTCCAGCGGTCGCGGGCCGCCTTGCTGCTGCTTATCGGAGGCCATGATAGTGCTGTCTCCAAAAGGTCATGTGGTCAATACAATTGTACGGCGTCGCCCTGCTGAGTCAAGGTCTGGCCGTGGACTTTTGTATTATCTTTAGTACAATATGCGGCAGCATCCCCGAGACTTTTGATCCTGCCGGCTATGCCGGCGCTATCGAGCGCTCCGCATCTAGGCTCCAAGGAGGCCAAAATGTCAGATTTCCCGGTTTTCGATCGCCACATCGGTGTTTGGGAAGGCACCTATACCCTCATCGACCGCCAGAGCGGCCAGGTTCTGGATCGTCACAAGAGCCGACTGAGCTGCTCGATCGACGGTACCAAATGGTCGCAGCGCAACGAATACACCTGGGATGACGGGCGCACCGAAGTCAAGGAGTTCGATGGCGACTTTCGGGATGGCAAGCTGCTGTTCGACACTCCGCGCTTGAAGGGCGAAGCCGTCGAGGCCGATGAGAAGACCATCGTACTGCGCTGGATCTACACCCACGCTCCGCAGGACGATTACTCCGAGATCATCACCCTGGTCGACGACACTCACCGGTCGCGCACCTGGCAGCACTTCGAGAGCGGCGCGTTCGCCAAGCTGACCATAATCGACGAGCGCAAAGTCGCTTGAGGATCGGCTGCCACTCGCATGCTCGGTGATCTGCGCCATTTCGGCGATCTGCTGACCCGCAACGCCCGCCTGTCGGGTTCGGCGGAAGGCCTGGTGATGGGCGACCTGTGCCTGACCTGGCGGCAGACCGAGGCGCGCACCAACCGGTTGGCGCATGCCCTGAGGCGTCGCGGCGTCGCACGTGGCGAGCGGGTCGCGATCCTGGCGAAGAACAGCGTGGCTTTTGTCGAAGCGCTGTTCGCCCTGGCTCGCCTGGGAGCCGTCGCCGTGCCGATCAACGCTCGCCTCAACGCCGCTGAGGTGGCGGGTATCCTGACGGACTGTGAGGCGAGCGCCATGCTGGCGGGCGATGCCCATCTCGAGATCGCTCGCGATGCGGCGGGCAAGGCGCCGAGCGTTCGAATCGTCGCGGGTCTCGGCCAGGGCCAGGGCGAGATTCCGGCCTATCGCCAGCTGCTCGACGAAGGGGACGAGAGCGAGCCGCCTCTCGAACGGCCGATCGCGGGCGATGATCTGCTCATTCTGCTCTACACCAGCGGCACCACCGGCTTCCCCAAGGGCGTGATGTACACCCACCGCCGAGCGCTGCTCGGCACGGTCGTCCACGTCTTGGCGATCGGCTGCGCGCATCGCCACCGCGTGATGTTGCCGTCGCCGCTCTATTCGGCGGCGGGCTTTGCCGGCATCGCCTGCCACGTCGCGGTTGGCAGCACCTGCCACCTGCTTCAGTTCAGTATCGAAGGAGCGCTCGAGACCCTGGCTCGCGAGCGCATCACCTTCACCAACCTGGTTCCGACCACCCTGCGCATGACGCTCGAGCACCCGGACTTCGAGCGCTACGATCTGAGCGCGCTCGAGGTGCTGCTCTACGGCGGCAGCCCAATGCCGGAGCCGACCCTGCGGCGTGCCGCCGAGGCTCTCAGCTGCGGCTTCCGGCAGACCTTCGCGACCTCAGAAACCGGTCTCGCGGGTACGGTTCTGGAGCCTGAGGACCACGCTCGCGCCCTGCTCGATCCCGCAGGCCACCACCTGCTGCTGTCGTGCGGCCGGCCGCAGGTCGGGGTCGGCGTGCGGATTCTCGACGAGGCCTGGCACGAGATGCCGGACGGTGAGATCGGCGATATCGCGGTGGCGTGTGACGCCAACATGACCGGCTATTGGAATCGGCCGGAAGCCACTGCCGAAGTGCTGCGTGACGGCTGGCTCAAGACCGGCGACCTGGCGCGCCGGGACGAAGACGGCTTCTTCTACCTGGTCGACCGCAAGCACGACATGATCGTCACCGGTGCCCTCAACGTCTATCCGAGCGAAGTTGAGCGCACTTTGATCGAGCACGCAGACGTCGCCGACGTCGCGGTGGTCGGCCTGCCGGACGAGCGCTGGGGCGAGGCCGTGACGGCGTTCGTCGTGCCGCGACCCGAGGCCAGCCTCGATGTCGCCGCGCTCACGGCATTCGGACGCGAGCGCCTGGCCGGCTACAAACGGCCGAAGGCTATCCACGTCATCGATGAGATCCCGCGCAACCCAGCCGGCAAACCTCTCAGGCGGGAGCTGCGCCGACGCTTCAGCGACAAACCGTAACCTACGAGAGCAACCTATGAGTATCCTCGACATTGTGGTCAATCTCTGGACGCCGGACTTGACCAAGAACTACACGCCTCGGCTCGACGCCTTTTGGAAGAAGGTCAAGGTGCTCGGCACCACCCATAGTGGCGTCACCCTCGAAGAGCAGCTGGCGCTGATGGACGCTGGCGGTATCGACAAGGGCCTGATGGTCGCCACCACCGGCGGTTGGGAGGGCTCGGATATCTACTTCGAGAAGCCGGTCGACCGGATCGCCGAGGTGGTGGCCCAGCATCCCGAACGCTTCAAGGGCATCGTAGGCGTCAATCCGTCGAACATCGTGCCGTGGCTGAAGCATATGGAGCGGGCGGTGAAGGAGCTCGGTTTCGTGGGCGCTCACCTCTACCCGCACTGGTTCGGTAAGGCGCCTGATGACCGCGTCTACTACCCGTTCTACGCCAAGTGCGCGGAGCTCGGAGTGCCGATTCAGATTCAGGTCGGGCACTCCGCCCAGCAGTTCTTGCCGACCGTCGCGAAACCGATGCTGCTCGATCAGGTAGCGCTCGATTTTCCCGAGCTCACCATCATCGGCATCCACATCGGCTATCCGTGGACCGAGGAGATGATCTCGGTATGCTGGAAGCATCCCAACGTCTACATCGGCAGTGACGCCCACGCTCCCAAGTACTGGGATCCATCGTTCGTGCGCTTCATCGGCTCCCGTCGGGGCCAGGACAAAGTGCTGTTCGGAACCGACTGGCCGGTGATCGGTTTCGAGCGCGCGGTGCGCGAGATCGACGAGCTCGGATTCTCTGATGAGGTCAAGCGCAAGCTCCTGTGGGAGAATGCGGTGAAAGTCTACGGTTTGGAGGACTGGATCTAGATGAATCAGCGGGATCGGGCCAAGACGAGCCCTTCACCCTTCGTCAGCGGTGAGGTGCCTCTCTACTATCAATTGGGGACGATCCTGCGGGAGCAGATCCTCTCGGGGGCCTACACGCTCGGCGATCAGCTGCCCACCGAGGCCGAGCTGGTGGCGGACTACGGAGTCAGCCGAATCACCGTGCGCCAGGCGCTCAAGACGCTGGAAGAAGAGAAGCTGATCCGGCGAGAGGCCGGCCGCGGCACCTTCGTGACCGGCTTGCCCGGGGTGCCGGAAACGATCCAGATGGAAGACACCCTCGACGATTTGATGTCGATGGGGCGCGCCACGTCGGTCCAGCTGTTAGATCTCCGGCGGGTCGCCAGCACGCGCCAAGACGTCGAGACCTTCGATATCGACCTCGAAGATCAGGTGACCCAATGCGCCCGCCTGCGCTGCCACCATGAGATCCCTTACAGCTACATCGTCAACCGCCTGCCGACCGAGATCGCCGAGGGCTTCGAGGACAAGGATTGGCGCGAAGGCTCGATCATGCGGGCGGTCGAAAAGCGGTTGGGTTTGCGCCTGCGGGTCGCCGATCAGTCGATTCGGGCTACCCTGGCGGACGCCCCGCTGGCCAAGCTGCTCGGCATCCGCATCGGCGCGCCGCTGCTGTCGGTGGATCGCGTCGTGCGCACCGATGAAGGGCGCGCCGTCGCCAGGGTTCACACCTATTACCGCAGCGATATCTACTCGCTCAACGTCCACCTGACCCGCGATCCCGCCGACGAGATCTAGCTGATGAGGCCGCGAATATGAAGTTTTTCTACGGCTGGGTCATTGCCGGCTGCGCGCTGCTGGTGTTGTGGGTGACCAACGGCATCATCATTCCCGGCATCACCGCCTTCGATCCGGCTCTGCTCGAGGAGTTTGGCTGGAGCCGGGGCACGCTCAAGTTCCGGGATTTGATCACCTTCGCACTCGCCGGGTTGATGGGGCCATTCGCCGGCGCTTTGGCCGATCGCTACGGGGTGCGTCGCTTCATGATCTTCGGCGCGATTCTGCTGGCGGTCTCGCTGGTGCTCTACGGTCGCATCCAGTCGGCCATGCACATGTACATCATCCACGTGCTGTTCGCCATGGTGCTCGCCAGCTGCGGCTTGATCGTCGCCATCATGCTGGTCTCGAACTGGTTCGTGAAGCAGCGCGGCACCGCGATCGGCATCGCGCTGGTCGGCACCAGCCTTGGAGGAATGTTCTATCCGCCCTTCGCGACCGGTCTCATCGCGGAGCACGGCTGGCGCCAGGCGTTCGCTATCGAAGCCCTGTTCCCGATCGGCCTGCTGGTAATTTTGGTACTGCTTGTACGCAACCGACCGGCGGACAAGGGACTGGAGCCGTACGGCCAGGAACCGACCGAAGCAGCGGCCGGATCAACGGCCGGAGCGACGTCTTCTGGGGGGGACCCGAAAGACCTTCCTGGGCTGGAGTATGGAGAGGCTCTCAAGACCCCTACGTTCTGGGCGCTGGCGTTCGCCGCCATGACGACCTTCTTCTCGATCCTCGGTTTCCAGGCCAACCTATTCCTGCATCTCACCGTCGATCTCGAGCTGCCGCCCGAGCGCGGAGCCTACGGGCTCACCCTGCTCTTCGGTCTCGCCCTCGTCGGCAAGTTCCTATTCGGCTTCCTCGCCGACCAGGTCGACCAGAAACGGGTCTTCCTCGCCAACATTGCCGTCATGCTGGCTGGAGCGATTCTGCTCGCCACCATGAAGCTGAGTCTGCTGTGGCCTGCGATCGTGCTCTTCGGCCTGGGCTGGGGTGGCCTTTACACTCTGATCCAGCTGCTCACCGTCGACACCCTGGGGCTCAAAGCAGCCGGCAAGATTCTGGGTACGATCACCACCTTCGACGCGATCGGCGGCGGCCTGGGGATCTGGCTCACCGGCGCAATTCACGACTGGACGGGCAGCTATCAAGCCGCCTTTATCCTGGTCTCGGTGCTGATCTTCCTGGCGCTGCTGGCGGCCACCCAGGTGCGGAAGTACGAAGCGAGCGGAGCGCCGGCGTCCGCCTAGCGCATCGCGTCGCTCACATCAGCTCGGCTCGGATCGCGCGGGCCTCGCGGCGCATCTGCTCGAGCTCGCCACTCGCCTCGAGCTCCTCGATCAGCTCGTCGAGCGGATGTTTGAGGTCGCTCCCCTGCGGTAGCGCGGCGGCGATGCGGTCGACCTCGGGCAGCGCGAAAGCGACTTCGAGGCCATCGGTGGCTTGGGCATTCTGAAACTCGTCGAGCCGGTCAGGTTGAAACGAGTCGACCACCGCGAAATCGGCGCCACCCTCGGCGAGCAGCGGGTAGTAGGCTTCGACGAAATCCACGAAGCGCATGTTGTGCTCTTCGATACCCAGCCTTTGGAGGTGTTGCTGGTGGCTGCTGCCGCGAGTGGTCACGGCGACTTTGTCGCCGAGATCTTCCGCAGATCGAATCTCACTTCCCTGGCGGACGACGACCACCTGATAGGCGAAGTCGTAGGGCTTCGAGAAGTCTACGATCTGTTTACGTTCCGGCGTGATCGAGAGGGTGCTGGCGACCAGATCCGCCGTACCCTCGAGCATGGCTGGGATGAGGGGAGCATAGCCCGGCTCGGTGAGGGTGTGGATCTCGAGCCCGACCTCGAGCCGGTCGGCGAGCATTTGAGCCAAGGAAACCTCGAGCCCGACAAAGTGCTCTGAGGAGCCTACGCGGCGCGTCGCACCTGCTTCGAGGTTCGGACTCACGCCGCCTCCCAAAGTGGGGAAGCAGAGCATGATCAGCTTGCCTCGTTGTCGAATTGCCTCAGTCGCCGAGCTGCCCTCAGTGGGCGGGGTCGGACCCGGTTGAGAGCAGCCGACCATGAGCGTAAAGGTCAACGCCAGCGCAAGCTTTCGACGCCCAGCCATACTTGGGTGACTCCCCAGTCTTTGCCTAATCGCGTGAGAATAAGGCTCCGATTGAGCCTCAACGCAAAGAATCTACAGGATTCTACAAAATGTTGCTGAGCGATTTGTCGGTTGGGAATGCCTGGACATCCCGCAACCCAGGCATTTTTGCTACTCGAGGGAAGCCTCGAGTCTTGGCCGCGAGGCAGGTTGTCGAGTGAGGGGCCCCTTCGGCCGTGGGTCTCCTAGATCAACCCTGCCTCTTCCAGCCGACGGATCGTTGCTTCCTGAGTGCGTCGAAACAGGCTGCGATCAGGCTCACCCTCGGCCATGGTGTTTGGCGGGTGGAACGAGTTTTCGGCATAGCTGGCGGCATAGAGCTCGAAGCGCTGGCGCGCTAGCAGGTTCATCATGCCGGGCCGCCGGCGGGTGCGGCGAACCGCTGCCGGATCGATTTCGGCGTGTGCCGTCATGCTCTCGCCGGTGGCCGCGGCAGCCACAATCTTGCCGCGGTAGTCGATGACTTTCGAGCCGCCGTCCGCTGAGGAGGCCGGGATCGGCGTATCGGTGATGCCAGCGCTGTTGGCCGAGACGACGTAGGCGAGATTCTCGATCGCCCGGGCTTTTTTAGCGATGTCTTTGGGAGTGTCGCCATCGCCGAAGGCTTCGGAGGTGGAGTGCAGAAAGATCTCAGCGCCGCGCATCGCCAGGCAGCGTGCCACTTCCGGGTAGAGGATCTCCTCAGACGCGATGGCGCCAATGTTACCGAGGGCCGTTCGGGCCACCGGGAAAATACTGTCGGCGCCGTAGATCTCGAGGTAGCGATCCCAGACGTCGTGCGGGGTCGGCGCGTACATCGAGTTCAAGCGTCGATAGCGCAGCACGACTTCGCCCTGATCGTCGATCAGGAAGCTGGTTTGGAAGTAGATGCCGGGGAAGTGGGCGTCCCGCTCGTAGGCGTTGCCGGAGAGATAGATGCCGAGCTGCTGGCAGGTCTTTGCCATGCGCTCGTATTCCGGGCCGTCGACATCGAGCGCGGCTTTCTGCGCCCACACCGCGATCGGCTCACCCATGGGATAGCCGGTGAGGAAGTACTCCGGCAGCACCACGAGTCGTACGTCGGAGCCGATGAAGGCCCGCGAGCCAATGATCTGGCGGTGCAGGCGCTCGAGGGTTCGGCCCATGCGGGCGCGGGCCTCAGAAACGTCGTCGAGGCCGTTGATCGCTCGACAGGTCGCCTGCAGAGCGAGCGCGTAGTAGGGGCTCGGAGAGCCTTCGGCGGAGTTCATCGGAAGTCTTCGAGCGGGGAGTCTATCCCCTCGCGGGTTCCGTTTTACGGAGCGCGAGGGAATAGCTGGCTCGGATCAGTTGCCGAGCAGGTTCCGCCAGGGAATGTGCAGGCTGGCGACGAATGAGCGGCCCGGCGCCGGCGCCAGCTGGAAGGGGTCGAAGTAGAACTTGTCGCTCAGGTT
>JBCCEE010000333.1:0-9617 GCA_039030415.1 Acidobacteriota bacterium | reverse complement strand
TCCACCGACATCTGCGAGGGCGGCAGCGGCTGCACCGACTGTGTCGACTGGACGACCACCACGACCGTGTCCTACTCCACCCAGGATGTCAGCGCCAATGTGACGGTCGAGAGCGCGGACAGCATTCTCCTGACCGACAACACCTGGCGTCGCACCACCCAGACGTTCAACGTCACCGCCAACACCGTGATCGAATTCGACTTCCAGTCGACGTCGCAGGGCGAGATCCACGGTATCGGCTTCGACGAGGACGATACCTTGACCAACGACGTGCGCATCTTCCAGCTCTACGGCACGCAGAACTGGGGCTCGGCAAACCAGACCTACGACAACTACAGCGGAACCGGCGTAGTGACCTACACCATCCCGGTGGGTCAGTTCTACACGGGTTCAGCGATGTTCCTGGTCTTGGTCAACGACAACGACGCCGGCAGCGGCAACACCAGCCGTTTCCAGAACGTTCGGGTCTATGAAAACGTCCCCGTGGGCTGCACAACCGAGGAAGACTTCGAGACCGGTTCGGCGGGCTGGACGACCAGCGGCAGCTGCACGACGGGCGACTTTGTCGAAGGCACGCCGAACCTGCAGACCACCGGTGGCCTGACGACCCAGGTCGGCGGCGATCACACGACGGGTTCCGGCAACGCGCTGTTCACCGCCAGCAACACCTCGATCGGCAACGCCGACGTCGACGGCGGCGAGTGCGTGCTGACCTCGCCGGTGTTCAACGTCACCGACGCCTCGGACCTGGCGGTGTGGTACTTCCACGGCCAGCGCGACGCGGGCGACGATGCTTCGGGCGACTACTTCGTGCTCGAGACGTCGGTCAACGGCGGCGCCTACTCTTCCTTCGTGTCGATCGGCGACGTACAGAGCGGCGCGGCCTGGACCGAAGGCACGACGACGGTGCCGGCGGGTGCCAGCGTCCAGCTGCGGGTGCGGGTCTCCGACGGCGCCGGTCCCGGCGACATCATCGAGGCTGGAATCGACGACCTGTCGATCTGCCCGCAGTAAGCCTTGAGACGCCAGGAGTCGGCTGAGCGTTCTGCCGGCTCCCTGCACCCCCAAAGCGACCCCGGGAGCTCAGGCTTCCGGGGTTTTGCTTTGCGAGCGATCAGCAGATCGACTTCCCCCCCCGTTCCAGCCGGTGCGGCTCACCGGCGCCTTCGATAGCTGTCCGTGAGCCGCCGTGCGCGAGGCGGCTTCAGATCTCGATGCTGGCGGTCTCGAAGGACGCGCGCCGCTGGTAGAGATCCTGAATCGTCTCGCGGACGCGCGGATAGGTCTCTGAGATCTGATCGAAGATACGCTTGTCGAGCTCGAGTAGCTCACATTCGACGGCAGCGGTGATGGTCGACAGCCGGTGGCTCTCGGTCAGCACCGAAGCCTCGCCGAAGAACTGCCCTTCCTGCAGCATGCCGGCCTGCTGGTACCTGCCGTGGACGTCACGTCGGTACACCCGTGCCCTACCGGTGGACAGAATGAACATGCTGTTGCCCGGCTCGTCTTCGCCGTAGATGATGGCTCCCGGCTTCTTGACCAGCAGCCGTAGTCCGCCGATCAAGGCCGCCAGCTCGTCGCGACTGAAGTCCGCCAGCAGCGGCGACCAGTGAAAATCACGCCGACGGTCGACCGCTTCGTCGAACCAGTCGGCACGCAGCTCGGAGGTCGCTTCCGGAATGCGACGCTTCGGGGCTTCTGGCTCCGGCTCCTCGGCCTCGGGTTCGGGCGTTTCGTCGACGACCGGCGGCCGCACCAGGTCCAGGCCGAGGGCGGCGGCCTCTTCGTCGACCGGCTGCAGCAGGCGAGTGAGCTGCTGCTCGATGTCAGCACGCGCCGGCTCGATGCGCTGGATCTTCTTGAGCACCGCAATCGCCTTGGCAATGAAGCCCTCGGCCACGAACTCGTCCGCCAGCTGCTCGAGGATGTCGATCGCCTTGGAACGGTTACCCGCCTGCACCCACAGATCCCCCAACAGCTGGCGCAGGTGCACGCTGCGGGGATTGGAGCGCAGCTGCTGCTCCACCACCTTGATCGCTTTCGGATAATTCTTGCGCGCAATCAGCGCGTAGACATCTTGCTCGCCCTTTTGTAGCCAACCCAACATCGTCTTATCCTCGCCGTGTTTTCTGTTCGAACGCTCAAGTGTAGCGCGGAGTCGACATCCGACTTCTCAACAATGCGCAAGAGTTGCCGACTCTGTGTCAAATACCTTTCAAGACTCGGGATCTTCGAGCTGCTGGCACCGCGCCTCGAGCCGACTGACCCGCTGGCGCGCGGTTTCGGCCTCCTGCTCGGCTCGCCGCAGCACAACCGCCGAGGCCTCGGTCTCCTGCTCGATCCGCTCTCGCGTCGCCACCGCCTCATCACGCTGGCGCTGCGCCGCCTCGGCTTCCTGCCGTGCCGCCTCGGCCAAGCGCTGCGCTTCGCGGGCCCGCTGTTCGGCGGCTTCGGCCCGATTCCCAGCCTCCCGCAGCGCAGACTCGAGCTCTTCGGCCTCACTCTGAGCCTTGGCCAGATCGTCGCGAGCGCGCTGCGAGAGCGACCGCAGGCCTGCGGCCTGCGCGTCAAACGCGGCCAAGGCCTCGCGCGCCTCGGACAGCTCGAGCTCGACCCGCTGGCGCTCGGCGACCCGTTCAGCAGCCCGTTCGGCGGCCAAGCGCCGCGCCTCTTCGTCGACTTCCGGTTCGACCGGTTCGCTGCTCTCGCTCGACTCCTCTACCGCCGACTCTTCGACCGCCACCTCTGCAACCCTGCTCTGCACTAGCTCAGGTGCAATCTCAGCACCCTCGCTCTCGGCCGAGTCTTCAGCAGACGGCGGGGTCGGCTCGGCATCGACCTCCTTCTCGGCACGTGCGGGCTCCTCGGCCGGCGGCGGGGGAACGAGCTTCAGGACCGGCGGCGGAGTCGTCGTGGGTCGACTAGCCTGCAGCTGGCCGAGAGCGGCCGCAAGATCCGCCACCGCGTCGAAGCCCTGCGGCTCGAGATCGCGAGTCAGGCGACCGGCTCGCGGCGCGTCGCTATCGGCGCCTTGGCTCGACAGCGTCTCCAGCGTCGTCGAGATGCGCTGCAGGTGCCCACGATGCGGCGGGTTGCCGCTCGCCGTCAGCACGCGCTCGGCACGCTCCAGCAGCTGCGAGATCGCCTTGCGCCGCTCTCGCGTCGCATCCTGACGCTCCGACGAAGCGCTCAGGTGCGCTTCGCGCAGGCGCTCTCCCGCCGCTAGCAGCGCCTTGACCTCATCCGGCGCCTCGAACGCCAGCCGATTCACCACCCAGGCGGTCAGCGACGGTTTGACCAGCTTCTTGACCTGCTTGGCCGCCTCGCGATCACCGCCCAGGCGCAGCTTCTTGGAGAGGTCGTTGCGCGCCACGACAAACTCCGCCAGCGGCAAGCGGTAAAGCTCGTCGATCTCATGCTCAGTCGCCATCCGAGGTCCAGTGTACTTCCGTTCCAACAGCCAGGGAAGCCATCCTCCGTGACGCCGCTCATGGCAAGCAGGTGGAGGCCGATCCACCAATCCAGAGGGTGCTGCCAAACCGTAGCTCGAGGTGTCTTCGACCGATATCGGCAGCCAGGCTCGCTCCCTAACCGGCCGAGCTCTCGAGTGCCAGTTCCTAGCACGTCTTCGACACCTCACAACCGTTTTCGATAGCCTTCCGTCCACACCGCCTCGTCCTACCGCTCTCCGTGGACGAGCCGTCTGCGTCAGCTGATCCGGAACCGCAAGGAGTCTCTGTGTCTCGACTTGATTCTGATGCTCTCGAGTCTGATGAAATCGACCTCGACCCCCAAGACTGGGACGAGTTTGCCAGCCTGGCCCACCGCGCCGTCGACGATATGGTCGAGTTCTTGCGCACCGTGCGTGAACGACCGCCTTGGAAGCCCCTGCCGGAGCGCGCCCGCGCCGATCTGATCCAGCCGCTGCCGCGCTCGTCGAGCGATCTGGCGAGCGTCTACGAGACCTTTCGCGAGTCGGTCCTGCCCTATCCGACCGGCAACATTCATCCGCGCTTCTGGGGCTGGGTCATGGGCACTGGCACCGCCGACGGCGTGCTCTCCGAGATGCTGGCGGCGACCATGAACAGTCACGTCGGCGGCTGGGATCAGAGCGCCTACGTGATGGAGCGCCAGGTGCTGCGCTGGCTAGCCGAGATGCTGGGCTACCCGACATCGGCCAGTGGCCTGTTGGTCAGCGGCTGCACCGCCGCCAACCTCACCGCGGTCGCGGTCGCCCGCCGCGCCATGGCGGAGCTCGACGTGCGCGAGGAGGGCCTGGCCGGTCCGGGACGTCCACGACTCCGCGTCTACGGCTCCGCCGAGACCCACAGCTGGGCCAAGAAATGCTGCGACCTGCTCGGCTTGGGCCGGCAGGGCTTTCGTCTCATCGCCGTCGATTCCCGGGGCGCCATCGACCTCGACCAGCTGCGTGCCACCCTCCACGCGGATCGCGCCGCGGGTGACCGCCCGATCTGCGTCGTCGGCAACGCCGGCACCGTCAACACCGGCGCCTTCGACGACCTCGAAGCCCTCGCTGACCTGTGCGTCGAAGAAAACCTGTGGTTCCACGTCGACGGAGCCTTCGGCGCCCTCGCCGCCCTGGTGCCCGAGCTCGAGCACCTCGTCCGCGGCCTCGGGCGCGCTGATTCCGTAGCCTTCGACCTCCACAAATGGGGCTACCTGCAGTACGAAGTCGGCTGCGTCCTGGTGCGCAACGCCGACCTCCACCGCGAAACCTTCGCCATGCCCGCCGACTACCTGCGCACCCCGGGTCGCGGCATCCAGCCCGAAGCCTTGGAGATGACCGAGCTCGGCGTCCAGCTCAGCCGCGGCTTCCGCGCCCTCAAAGTCTGGATGCTGCTCAAGACCCACGGCGTCGACAAGCTCGGCCAAGTCATCGCCCAGAACGTCGAGCAGGCCCGCTACCTTGCATCCCGCGTCGAGCGCGAGCCGCACCTGGAGCTGCTAGCGCCAGTGCCGCTCAATCTGGTGTGCTTTCGGTACGTCGGAAAGGATCTCGCCGAAGATCAGCTCGACGACGTCAACCAGGAGATCTTGCTGCGGGTGCAAGAAGGCGGCATCGCCATCCCTTCGAGCACGCGGATCGACGGTCGATTCGCTCTGCGCGTCGCGAACACCAACCACCGGTCGCGTCGAAAGGACTTCGACCTTCTCGTCGACGGGGTGTTGAAGATCGGGGCGGAGCTGGAGGTCGAGATGGGGGTGGAGCGCGAGGAGGCGGTCCTGGCGTCGGTCTAGTACGACGCCCGAAGCGCTACTGATTCTCTTTGTCTCGACGGACGGTGGGTCGGGGCTCGGGAGCGAGGTCTTCCCAGGTCAGATTGACGAAGACACCGTGGGTATAAGGTGGATCCGAGTCGTTGGTGGTCTGTGCCAGATCGAACCAAAGATCCCAAGCCGCCGCCAGCTCTTCGTCGGTCATGTCCTTCAAATTGAGATCGTCGTCACTCAGCATTTGCATCGTTGCACCTCTCAGCCGTGAGCTGGAAGTAGATGTTCTCGACCATTCGCAGGCACCCAAGCCACAGATGATAACAGCGGTGCAAGGTGGGGCCGCACGAGGGCTGGTCCGCCGTCCACAGTCGAACGGAGTGACGCACGAGCTCAGCGCGGCAGCTTGGACCGAAACCGCTTGCGACGACGCAGGTCGATGCCTTCGGCTTGCGAGGTCTCCAACCGGTTCCGCAGTCGCGCGAAAGTGCCCGCTAGTCCAGCGGCCCGAGCCCAGTCCTGGACTTTGTCGAGATTGGCGGGCTGCTCCCATACTAGACCGGTGAGCTCGTCGGCCACTGCTGTATCGTCTTCGCGGCCGAAGTGGTGCAAATAGAGCAGCACGGCCTGGGTCGGGGTCGCGACGACCACGCCGTTGCCCTTGGAAAGCAGAGCTTCGGCGGGACGCGACGGATCGCTGCCTAGGATCCCGGGCTTCGGGATGAGCACCGGAGGGCCGCCATCCGGTGCCACGATCTTCGAGCCGGACTTCTGCCGATAACCCGCCTCGGTGAGCAACGCGGCGATCTTCAGCCGTCGACGCGGTGACACTAGATCGAAGTCGTAGTTCTCGTACTCGTCGTCGTCGTAGATGGAGATGACGTCGAGTCGACGCAGCGGGGCGGCGCTCACCCCGCCGCGGTTGAGCAAGCGGGCGATCTCGACGCGGTGGCGTAGGTCGGGCTCCGTTACGTCCCAAAGCATGTTCTGTTTATTGCCGGTCGTGGCATTAGACGTTTCCAAAGACGTTGCTCCTGTTCGACTGGCCTCCTGATCACGACAATCGCGAGTGTGATCAGCCACGCTTGGTGTTTCGCACTCCGCGAGCGGTTGGATGACGGCTCACCTTCATCTACCGCGCTCCATTACAACCCGTTCATGTGGACGCCAGAATGCGGCAATGGTGCTTCTCTAGGATGATCTCACCCGTTCGATGCGCTCCTCTGAGCCCTACCGTTCGGCTCAGCTTCGGGGAGAGCACCAACCTGAATCGACTCATCCCCCATTGGCTATCTCAACCGATCGCTTCAGGAAGGAGTCCTTCCGGTGAGCCAACGTCTTCTGAGTCTGCTGCTGCTCAGCACTCTCTCGCTATCGGTATCGCACTCCGTTGCCGCGGACCGTCCCGCCTCGCTGCCGGCCAAGGGCAGCACCCTCCCCAACCCGATTCTCTTCGTGGCCCAGATTCCCGTCCCCGGCCCCAACGACGAATCCATCCTCTCCACCTTCGCCAACCACCTGCCAGACCCCCTCATCGCGGGACGCGGCGGCGATCTGTTCATTCGCTATCCCGACGGCACCCTGCGCAACCTGACTCGCGAAGCCGGCTTCGGCGAAGCGGGCGTACTGCAGGGTGCCAACTCGATCTCGGTGCGTGATCCCAACGTCCACTGGCAAGGCAATCGCGCCCTCTTCAGCATGGTAATCGGCGCGCCTTTGTCCGACGAAGAGCCCACCCCCTCCAAGTGGCAGCTCTATGAGGTCACCGGGCTCGGGCCAGGCGACAGCGCGGCGATCACTCGGGTCGCCGGTCAGCCCGCGGACTACAACAACGTCGGCCCGATCTATGTCAACGACGGCCGAATCGTCTTCAGCTCGGACCGGCCGCGCGGCGGCGAAGCCCATCTCTATCCCCAGCTCGACGAGTACGACTCCCTCCCCACCCCCACCGGCCTGTGGAGCCTCGATCCGACGACTCACGATCTGCGACTGCTCCAGCACTCCCCATCCGGATCATTCGAGCCGTTCCAGGCCAGTGATGGGCGCATCCTGTTCAGCCGCTGGGATCATCTGCAGCGCGACAAACAGTTCGACGAGGAGCCCAATACCGTCCGCGACTACCCCGACGAGTCTGCCGGCGCGACGCCGCGAGCCGCAGTCGCCCAAGAATTTCCCGAACCGCGCGAGCCGGATGGCTCCAACCTTCTCGGCCTGACTTTCAACCAATTCGGTATCTGGGAGATCCGCCCCGACGGCACCGCCGAAGAGACCCTCAACCACATCGGACGCCACGAGCTTTCAGAAGCCTTCACTCGCACCTTCAACGACGATCCCGCCCTCCTCGACCACGAGCTCGGCGCCGGCATCGGCGGCCACCTCAACCGCAACGCCGTCGAAAACCTGCTGCAGGTGCGCGAGGACCCGCAGGTCGCCGGTCGCTTCCTCAGCACCAACTCACCACTCGCCGAAAGCCACGCCTCGGGTCAGCTCGTCCGGATCGACGGTAGCGTCGGTATCTCGCCGGATCTGATGGAGGTCGTCGACATCACTCATCCCGATACGGTGACCTTCAACGAAACCCCCAACCACAGCGGCCACTACCGCGACCCGCTCGTGCTGTCGGACGGCACGTGGCTCGCCGCCCACACGACCCAAACCGGCCGGGTCGCCAACCTGGGCTCGCTGCTGAGCCCGGTTCCCAACTACGACTTCCAGCTCAAAACCCTGGCGCCGCGGCCCGGAGACGGCTACCACGAGCCGGCGTCGACACTGCTAGCGCAGCGCATCTCGCGCAACGTTCAGTATTGGACGGCTGAGGGCCTGCTGACCTACAGCGGTCCACTGTGGGAGATCCAGCCGGTCGAGATCACGTCGCGGGCGATGCCGGCACCGCTCGCCGAAGGTCCCATCGTTGGCCCGGAGCGCCAGATCTTCGACGAGGTGGGCGTCGACGAGACCACCTTCCGCCAGGATCTCGTAGCACGCGATCTCGCGTTGATCATCAGCCGCAACGTCACCTCGCGCGACGACGGCGACGTCCAGCAGCCCTTCAACCTGCGGGTGGCCGGCACCACAACCCAGACGACCGGTTCGGATGGCACCCTCTACGACGTCTCCCACCTGCAGATCTTCCAAGCCGAAATGCTGCGCACCGGCCCCGACTTCTCAGGCCGCCGGCCCCTGCCGACACCGCTGCGCGATCCGAACGGCGACAACCCGCCTTCTAGCGGCGGCCCGGCCGGCAGCGTCGCCTTGGGCCCCGACGGCTCCATGGCCGCCCTGGTCCCGGCGCGGCGCGCGACCTCCTGGCAGCTCACCGATCCCAGCCACGCACCGGTGGTTCGCGAACGCTACTGGGTAACCTTCCAGCCCGGCGAGATCCGCGTCTGCACCGCCTGCCACGGCGTCAACCGGCTGAACCAGGCCGGGGGACCGTCGCCTCAGAACCCGCCAGAAGCTCTGCGCACTCTGCTGCAGCACTGGCAGGGCGGCGGTCCGCCCCAGATCTTCGCCGATGGCTTCGAGTCGGGCGATCTCAGCGGCTGGTCGCAGTCGCGTTGACGCCGCTACACCGCGACCGTTCCGTTCGTCTCCTCTCTCGCAGGATCGCGGGGCAGCCCCGAGCTTCGATCAGTTCGCCAATTCCTGAGACAGCAGCCAGGCACTGGTGCGACGCCGTTCGTAGAGCTCGCCCAGGTTGGGCAGGGCATAGCCGCTTTCAGCGAACGGACGCAGCTCACCGAACAGAGGATCCCTGGCGATCCCTTCAATCTCGAACGCCGCGCGGGTGGCCGGCAGGAGGTAGCGCGGGATCGCTTCCTTGCCGACCGCGGCGGCGTCGCCGGACAACAGCACCTCTTCGAGCGCCCAGGCACCGTTGATGAAGTCGACGAAGGCGGTGCTCGCCGAGTCGCACGCCGCCTCCGCCTCACAGCCCTTGCGACGCACGAAGGCGTCCGTGAACAAGAGCGGCGTCGCCTGGGAGCCGAGAGGTATCGAGGCCACGCGTAGACCGTCGGCCGAGGCCCCGGCCTTCCGCAGCAGCTCGAGGGTCAGGTGGAGGCGCTCACTGTAGCCCCAGAAGCCAGCCGCCTCGCCGGCCACGAACCGCTCTACCGGCGCATCCCACTGCTTGCTGTAGGTACCGTCGACGCACGGATTCGCACCGCCCGTCTCGCACAGGTCGGCAAAGCGGTCCACCGCCGACGCCGCAGCCGCTTCGAGGGGTGGCCGCACGGCTTCTTTCAGCTCGGACGGGTCGAGCCCGTTGTCGACGCGGGAATCCAAGTACAGAGTGGGCAGGTCCCAACTGCTCTCGAAGTTCCCGAGTAGCGGCAGCCCGGTTCGCTCTACGGCCTCTACCAGCTCCTCTAGCGATCCTGCAC
>JBCCEE010000332.1:0-9634 GCA_039030415.1 Acidobacteriota bacterium | reverse complement strand
TGTACTGCCACTCCGTCCAAGGGCGCTCCTCCCACGAGGCACCGGACCAGAACGGCACCAGCGGCGGCGGTGCGATGAATCGGTTGCCGTTGACGTTCAGGTCACCCATTAGGAAGACCGGATCGCGCAGCCGGCGGCCGGGTGGCACGGTGGCCTCGATGACTTCTCGAACCTTCCCGAGCTGGGCCTGGCGGTCCTCGAAATCCTCGGCCGCGGCACCAGCCGGCTGGGTCGTCGAGCCGTCGGCCTGAGTGTGGGTGAAAGCGACGTAAAACACCTCACCTGGGAAGCATTCGTTGTCGATCCGCACCATCCCAACACCCTTGTTGGCCCAGTAGTCGCCACCGTTGCTGTCTTCGCCGGAGAAGAGCACCCAGCTGAAGTCGAAGTGCTGACCTTGGTTTTCGCCCCCGGCGTGGCCGTTGACGCTCTTGAGCCCTCCCCCGGTCAGGAAGACGTACTTGGAGAACAGCATCATCCCGCTGTCATTGAGCAGGTTGTCGGCGTCCAGAACATGCATGTAGCTCGGGAAGGTGTCCTGGAGATGGTCCATCATCACCCACTTGGAGTCGTCCTGATTGACCTCCGTCAGCAGCACCACGTCGGGATCCTCTGCCTTGACCCGGTCGGCGATGAGCGCGGCTCGCTGCTCGAAGGACATCCCGAACAGGTCCTCAGTATCGCCGGGGAAGACCTGGATCGCGGCGTTGAAGGTCATCAGCCGCAGAGAGGGTGAGAACGACGCCCCGGTGATCGTAATAGGGCAGCCCTGGGAAAAGAGCGGGGCTGCCCAGGCCGACAGGATCAGAACGACAACCGCTCTAACCAACCCGGTTCCCATGTCCATGTAGGGGCTCTCCTCCGTCAGGCTCGAACCGCCACGAGATGCACCGGTTCAACGGACTCTTTGTTGGCCTCGACTTTCCTGATCTCGACTGTCTTGGTCTCGACGGAGGCCAGCAGCTTTTCTATTTCTCGTCTTCACCAGAATTAGGTGCCAACCCTTTCGAAAAGGGTTACCCACCGTCTGGCCGCGTCACTCGCCGACCAGGATCAGCTTGCCGGTCTCCGGATCGCGGTAGACCTGGCCGATCGGTTCCAGGCCCTCGCCGCCAGCGCCGCTCAGGCTTTCCGGCAAGGCCGGGATCTCGCGCCCCTGCTCGACGGTTTCCCGGGGCTGGAAGAAGGCCTCGGCGCCGCCGCGGGCTAGGGCCAGGGCGGCGATCAGGCCGCAGGCGAAGACCAGCATGATATCGACGAGGTTGGCGAGAGGCCCCAGGGGATCGGTGTCGTCGGAGTCGAACCGGCGGTAGCTGAAGCGATCTCTCATGCCGTAGCCCCTTCCAGATCGTCGAGCAGCTCACCGTACCAGCGACGCCGCCAGCGTCCGACAACGAAGCCGACCAAGCCTGCCAGAAGCCCCAGTACCGTAGTATCGAAGGCCGTGATGACGGCGGCGGCCAGGGTGGCCAGGTCCCCCTGGCCGAGAGCGGCCAGCCCGGGTCCTAGGGGGATCAAGGTTCCCATCAGGCCGAGGATCGGACCGATCCGCGCCAACAGGTCGGCGCGCTCGATCCGCCGCCGGGCGAGGCGATCAGCGGACCGCACGTCACCGCGCTGGCGCAAGCTGGCGATCCCCGAGAAGCGCTCACCGACGCTCAGCCCAAGCTCGAAAACGGCCGCCGCGATGGCTAGCATCAAACCCAACACCACGGGATGAAGCAACGCCGAAACGAAGCGGTGCATCAGCTCGAGCAGGCCGCCGCTCATCTCGAGCCTCTCCGAATGCCGAGGACAAAGACAGCGAGAAGCACGCCCAGCACCAGAGCGAGCAACCAGGGCGACGCGTCGGGCAGCAGGCGATAGATCTCGGTGATCGTGGAGGGATCACGGGCAGCATCCCGACGCTCGCCGAGGGCCGCCTGCCGGATCTCGTCGAGCCGCTGCGCCTGGTCCGGCGTGATCTTGTCTTCGAGCCACTCCAACATGGGGTGATCGGGCCGGGTGTGGCCGCTGCCCGGCAGGCCGTGCTCGCTCACCAGCTCGGCGAATTCGGACGCCAGCTGCTGTACGGTCTCGGCATCGGCCTGCCAGAACCCCTTCTGGATCGCCACCAGGAAGACGGCGAGGATGTTGGTTTTGACGTGGACGTTGTGGCCGTCTTCTAAGAATTCGTCGACGCCGATGTCGTACTTGTCGTCGATGTAGACGCTCTTGACCTCTTCCCACGCCCAGTCGTCGATTATCTCGGGATTGGTCACCTGCCAGCCCCAGAGGTACTCGATGAACTCGCTCCCCAGGGTGCGCGCCCCGGCGTAGCCGTGCTGCATCAGGGCTTGGATGAACTCGGGGTTGAGGTGCTCGCCGCGCAGCTCCTGCATCAGCGCCTGGCGCAGACCCAGCATATTGGGATTCTCGGGATCGGCGTGGTGGATGACGTGGTTTTTTGGGGCCTGGCCGCTGACGTGCTCGACCGCCATGGAGAGACCACCGAGGTAGTCGAAGGCGTCGTTGTTGTCGAGCAGGCCATAGAGGTTGGAGGCGCGGCCATGGTAAGTGCGCCGCACGCCGGCTAGAGAGCCCTGGAAGCTGGCGTGGGCCGGTTGGCCCTCGATGCCGATACCGTAGGCGTGGCCCATGCGGCTCAAATAAGCCTCGGCCACCTCGGCCCGCTGCTCCCAGGCACCGGAGCGCTCGACGAGGCGGTTGATCCCGGCGCCGTAAGCCCCCGGGGCGTCGCCGAAGATCCGCAGTGCGGCCCGACGGCCGGCGCGCGCCGCGTCGTCGGGAGCTTCGGCCAGGGATTCCCGAACCTTGCGAATCCAATGCTGCGCCACACGGTTGGTGTCGATCGGCTCCGCCCCTGGCGCCCGCAGATCCCCGAGGGGTGTGAGCGCTGCCGCCAGGGCTGGTGCCAGCTCCGGATGATTCCGCTCGATGGTGAGGCTAGCTCCGTCCAGGGCGAGCAGGATGGCGCGATCCAGCTGGATCAGCAGGTTGGCATAAAGATCACGGAACAGGCCGGAAGTGGTGACGACGACGTCCAGCCGCTCGTCTCCTGCGGCCAGCGGGAGGCGCTCGAGGCTTTTCAGGATACCGCGGGCGTTCCACACCGGACGCACCCCCAGCAGCTCCATGGCGAAGGCCACCATCACGCCCTCGTCGCGGACGGTGTCCGAGGCCCACAGGATCACCCCCAGCGAGCCGTCGTCGACCTCGCTGGACTTCCGAGCCTCGGTAGCCAGCTCGACGCCGAGCTCGTGGGCGATGCGGGAGGGCACCAGGCTGCCGTCAATGGCGTAGAAGTTGCGGCCGGTCGGCAGCGCCTCCGGCGTCCGGATCGGATCATTGCCCTTGCCGGGAGCCACGAAACCGCCATCCAGGCCACGCAGCAGAGCCGCCATCTCGAGCTCGGGAGAATCGGTGAGCGCTTGCTGGACCGACGCCGGAACGGCAGCGTCGCCGGACATCGACTGCAGCATCATGGCCACCGCCGAGTCCTCCCAGGGCTTGCCGAAGATGTGCAGGCCCATCGGCATGAAGCGCTCCTGGAGCTCGGTGAGATAGTGCCCGACCTCGTGCACCAGCAAATGGTCGTCCACCTGGTCGAGGGCCACCTCGTCCAGATGGTGCTCCGCCGCCAGCTCTTCCTCCAGCTCCTGGCGTATCTCGAGCGCATCTACCTTCTCGCGGATCCTGGCGATCGACTTCGCCAGGATCGGGCTGTCCTGGTTGGCTTCGGCGGCTTCATAGCTCTCGACCAGCTGTCGCAGCTCGAGCAGGTCCTCGTAGAGCGGTGTGGTCTGGAGCGGCGGGGTCAGGTGATCGACGATCACCGCCAGGCCGCGCCGCTTGGCCTGAATCCCCTCACCGATGCCGTCGACAATATAAGGATAGATGCCGGGCAGATCGCCGGCGATCTGCAGCGGATAGTCGTCCATCGTGAGGCCGACCCGGCGACGCGGCAGGAATTCGTAAGTCGAATGGCGTCCCAGGTGGATCACGGCGTCGGCGCCGAAGCCATCCCGCAGCCAGTGGTAGAAGGCCAGGTAATGGTGGGTTGGCGGGAAGGTCGTGTTGGCGTGCAGTAGCTCTTCGTCGAGCTCCCAGCCACGCGGCGGCTGCGGCCCAACAAAGACGTTGCCGAAGGTCACCCCCGGGAACAACAGCCGGCCGCCGTGCACCATCACCTGGCCGGGCGGCTCACCCCAGCCACGCAGGCCTTCGATGCCGGTGGCCCGCAGGCCCTCGACGAAGGTGTCAGCTTCGGACCAGCGCGCTTCGCCGCCGATGCACTCGCGGTAGAGGGCGAGCAGCTGGGAGAGCAGGTCGAGCGCGCGGTCGCGAGCCGGATGGTCGGCGCCTTCCAAGATGTGGTGGATCTCCTCACCGGTGTGCTCGACCAGAGTTTGGGCCGTCCGGATCTCCCCCAGGGCGACCGCCCGCTCCAGGGAGGCGTGGAGGAATCCCAGCGGACCGTCGACCAGCTCCCGCTGACTCACGTCCGGCAGGGTCTCGAACCACGAGCGGTAACCGGCCGCCGGCAGACCTGCGCTGACTTCGGAAAGCTGGGCGATGGCGGCGGCGTTCTCGGGCAGGTAGACCCCGCGCTCCTGCAGCTGATCGAGAAGCTCTTCGGGGGATTCGGGCAGATCGCCAGTGTCATAGCCGGCGTCTCGCATCCGGGTCAGGATCTGCCACAGCGAGGCCGGGACGTCGAGGTTGTCGGCGCCGATGTTGTGGCGCCCTGGCGGGTGGTTGTAGTAGACGATGGCGACCCGCTTCTCGGCGTTGTCTTGGACTCGCAGAGCTTGCCACCTGGCGAGGCGGTCGGCGAGGAGGGCGACCATCTCGGGCTCGGGCTGCGTGAGGGAGACGCGGAGGCCGGTGAGCTCGTCGACCCGAGGTGGCTCGGCAACGGCCAGCACCAGGCTCTGGCCGATGCCCTGCAGCTCGGGCATCGCGACTCGGTAGTGGACCGCATCCCAGGCGATGCCGTCGTTCGACAGCTGCCACTGGGCTCGAGTGCGGTCGATCATGCGAATACCGTTCACTACCGGCACATCGAGCTGCTCGAGGACCCGGGTGACTTCGGCACGCCCTGTCCCGCCCCCCAGCACGAAGTCCTGCAGCGAGACGATGGCGGCCAGCGGCGCGCCGTCCAGCAGGCTCGCGATCTCCGCGACGGCACGCGTGGTGGCTTCGCCCCAGCGAGAGAGGATCGCGACCGTGGCAAGATCCCGCTTGCCGGCCTGCTGCTCCAGCGCGTCGAGGAGGTCACGATCCCCCAGCCGGTCGCCGGTATCGAGATCGAGCACGAGCACGACCGGCCGGTCACCGAAGCTCAAGGCGTCGCGCGGAACGACCCGCCCACCCTGGTAGTAGCGAATGCTCGCCGCCCCCGCGGGCGAGCCGGGACGGATGCGCGAGGCGTGCTCGGCAAGGAGGTAGGCGATGAGGTTGGAATAGTTGCTGGTGCCTCGGCCTCGCCAGTAGGCGGCACCACGAATCCAACCGGCCTGATCCGGAAACCGCTGGCTCTGACGATCCACGAATGCCGCCAGCTCCTCGTCCGCTTCAGGCCCGGCCAGGACGGTGTCCAGTTCCTGGGGCGAAGCTCCATCGAAGATCGCGCGGCCTTCGAAACGGGAGAGGCGCACCAGGCGGCGGTCGCTACTGACGGCCAGGAGTGGCTTCGGGCGCGCTTGCGCCAAACCCTCGAGCCGAGGCACGACGTCTCCGAACACCCCCGCCATCAGCACCTGATCAGCCTGGTCCCAGAGGTTGCCCAGCTCACCGTCCGTGAGCTCTGCGACCTGTTGCGGCGTGCGAAAGAGCAGCGTCTGCCCAGGATATTCCGAGTCGAACTGGGCCCCGGCTGCCGCCATCTCGGCAGCGTTCCGCTCCGAGACGATACCCAGCAGGGTTGCGCCCTGGGCGATCTGCGGCGTCGCCAGCAGGTACAGTGCCACGAGTCCGGAAAGCAGCCATCCACGGGTGGGCGGAGACTGCCCCAGGGCCGAAACTTTGGATAGGGTTCGCATCTTGGTCTCGGGCCTTTCCTGAGCTGTCGAGGCACCAGTCGTCTGTCGATTTGAGGTGGGCTACAGTATCCCGATTGGGAGGCCAAAGAAAGGGAAAGTGCGAGGAGCTTCTGTCGCACCGTTCCAGCCCTCGGGCCTTCGACGAGAACATCCCACCATCGTTTGGCCCAATGCTCAAACGTCGGCATGCCGGCGGGTGCGGCCCGAACGAATCCCCAAACCGCTGCCTGAGGGATCGTGCTGCCGGCTTGCTCGATGTCTTGGAACGCGAGCGATATGCTCCGCCCATGGCCCGCGAGTGCTATCGCCTCCGTGATCTCGTCCTCGACGTCGGCGCTGCTTCGGTGACGCGGGACGACCAGAGCCTCCACTTGCCTGGTCTGTCGTTCGACTTGCTCGTCACCCTCGCCCGCCGGGCACCGGATGTGGTGCCGGCGGACGAGCTGATCGCGGGTGTGTGGCAAGGCACCGCGGTCTCAGACGAAACGCTGACCCAACGCGTCGCCCTCTTGCGCCGAGCCCTCGGCGATGACGCCAAGGATCCACGCTACGTGCGCTCGGTGCGCGGTCGCGGCTACCAGATCGTCCCCGAGGTCAAAGCCGATACGCAGACCAGCGAGCTAGAAGAGACGTCCGACGCCGAACCGCCCATTGGAGATTCACGACACTTGGCGTGGATGGCGATAGCCGCTCTCATTGCCGCCACCGTCTTGGGTTGGGCCTACACGACTCAGCATCACACGGCGAGGGACGGAGACAGCAAGGCCCTGGTAACCCGACCGCCCGATGTCGTGGAGCTCCTGGAGCGCGCCGAGGTCTACGTCAACCGACAGCAGGAGAGCGACAACGAGCTGGCCGTTGAGCTGCTCGAGAAGGCGCTCACTCTGCAGCCCGAGCATCCCGGCGTCCTCGCCGAGCTCAGCCTTGCCCTTTCCCACCAGGTCACCAAGTTCAATCGCTCCGACGACGTCGCCGAGCGAGCGATCCATCTAGCCCAGCAAGCTATCGAGCTGGCGCCAGAGCACGCTCGCGCTCACCAGGCGATGGGCCTCGCCCTCGACAGCCAAGGGCGCATCACGCCAGCTCTCGAATCGTACCGACGGGCCCACGATCTGGACGCTGCGCGCACTGGCGCCCTGGCCAGCGTCGCCAACTTGCTCCAAGTTCGGGGACGCTTGGCGGAGGCTCTCGAAGCCAACCTCCAGGTGCTGCGCAGCGGCGACAAGCCACCGTATCTCGAAGTCCAGATCGGCGCTACCCTCGCGCTCCTCGGCTTCCATGAGACCGCGATCGTATGGCTCGATCGCGCCCGTGAGCTACGCCCGAGGAACGTTTTCGCAGCCCTCACGCGCGCCGAGCTCGAGCTGTCCCGCGGCCGGCTCGACGAAGCCGACCGCATGGCGGCCGCTGCCCTGGAGCGTGGCATCCGCCGCACGGAGTTATGGCGCGTGCGCGGTGATGTGGCCTGGCTGCAGGGTGACCCAATCAAGGCGCGTAAAGTGTTTGACACGGCTGCGGCAGTGGATCCGGAATCTAGACGCGTCGACCTGCGGCGCTTCGTCCTGGCCGTTGCGCCGGGTCCAACGCGCGATCAGCAGATCGAGGAAGTCCGCCGACGGATCGACCAGCTCCGCGAAGCCCGAGCCACCGGCGACGAATGGCCGACCCCCGCCATCATCGAGGCGGGCTTGAACGTTGCCTTCGAGCGCTGGGATGAAGCCCTGCAAGCCCTGGACGTCGCCATCGACCTGGGCTTCCGCGATGCCGGCCTCCTCCTCCACGATCCAACGCTGGCTGGCCTGCAAGGGAAACCGGCCTTCCAGCAGCGCCTCGAACGCATCCGGCGGCTCGTCGAAGCCGAGCGCCGGATGGTCCTCGAAGCGGACTGGCTACCGCCTTCGTTCTTCACGCCTCAGGCTCGAGGAAGCGACGCCAGCAGGTAGTCCGTGAGCACCCGCTCCGTCTGCTCGTGCATACCGCGCGAGTTGTAGAAGGTGCTAGTGACCACCGCAACCAGTCGCGCTGAAGGCACGACCATTACCTTGTTGCCGCCGTTGCCGGACATGAAGTAGGTCGGAAACGTCCGCTCGCCAGACGTGTAGTCTCGCCGCCACCATAGGTAGCCGTAGTTGTTGGCGCCACCAGCGTCGACGTGCACTTTCGTCGACGTCTCGACCCACTGCTTGGAAACAACCTGCTGCCCTTCCCACTCACCGCCCTGCAGGTAGAGCAAACCGAGCTTGAGGAAATCCCGACTCGTCATGCGGGCACCACCGCCGGTATGCGCCAAGCCTAGGGGTGAGAACGGCCAGCGCACTTCCTCGATGCCCAAGGGCTCAAACAGCGTCTCTTGGGCGAAGTCCTCGACCTGTCGCCCCGTCGCCTTCTCGAGCACTGCTCCTAGGGTGGTGGTGCCGGCGGTGCAATAGGAAAACGTGCGGCCGTAGGACGACTCGACCGGCGGCGTCACCCACGACGGAAATCCCTTGATCGGCAGATCGAGGAAGAAGCCCGCCCAATCCTCGATGAGGTACATGCGCTCTTCATTACCTCGCGAGAAGCTGTTGAAATCGTTGCACTCGAGGAGAGAGCTCATGGTCAATAGATCTTCGACGGTGATGTCTCTCTTGCGAGGGTCGGGATTCGCCACCTCGTGCTCCGGGAAGAAGTCGAACACCTTGGCGTCGACGCCGGAAAGCAGCCCCCGATCGATGGCGATACCGATCAACATGCCGGTGACCGTCTTGGTCGCCGACCGCGTGTTGTGGAAGGTCTCGTCGTCCGCGTCCGCAAAGTAGTCTTCGAAAACCAGCTTGCCGTCAACGGCGAGCAGTACGCTGGTGAGGCGTTTGAATTCGTCGCTACGGGCAGCGGCGCCGAGCCGCTGGAGCGTCTCAGCGTCGAGGCCAGCCTCAGCTGGGGAAACCACAGCGAGACCATCGCCCGTCTGGGTTGGCGCGGTCAAAACCTGGGTCGCGCCGGTCGGCGGGACGATCAGGGCAACGAAGGCAATGGCGACAGCAAGGCTCAGCAGGGCCGTGAGCAGCTTGTAGATAGAAGGCATTGTGTTCTCCGGGGTCAGGTTCATGGTGGCAGTGTTGTGCCAGGTTTTGCCCCCAACGACCCTGAAAACACGCTGATTCCTACCTAAAGGTTGGGTGAAAGCCCCTGGATCGAAGCCTTTCAGCTCAATCGCTGCGGCTGAGACCAACGGTACCGCTCTATAGGCCGTTGAGCCCTGAGCTCGAACGACACGAAGGAAACCTCTACGAAGTGACCTTCTGCGGACCCTAGAATCGTCATGAATCGCAGGGCGGGAATCGCTCCCGCCGCTCCTCTACGAAGCGCAGCTCATGTCGGAGGAGGACCTCGTCAACGCATCAGGAGAAACTCCCATGACGAAGAAACCTGTCAAGAAGGTCTACGGTGTCCGCGTCAAAACAGGTATGAAGGCCGGATTCATCCTGAGCGGGTAGTCAAGCGTCGTCCGCATGCCAGCGATACCCCCGGTTTCGCTGGCAGCGAGATGGGGTGCTCCTTCAAAACACCAGGCCATTTGGGGCCTTCATGAAGCTCAGCCCTGACCAATG
>JBCCEE010000331.1:0-9679 GCA_039030415.1 Acidobacteriota bacterium | reverse complement strand
TGCGGGTGGAAGCGATTGAAGGCCTGTTCGACATCACCCACCTCAACGGCTCGGTAGAGCTCGAAAACGTCTCGGGGGCCGCCGCCGTCAATGCCTCGAATGGCTCGATCCAAGCGAGCTTCTCACGGATCGATCCGGAGCGCGACCTGGTTTTCACCAGCCTCAACGGTAGCGTCGAGCTCTGCCTACCCGAGGACTTCGCGGCCCGCGTCCATCTCACCACCGCCGGCGATCCGATCCGCAGTGCCTTCGAGGTGCGCCAGCAGGATCAGGCCGTCACGGTACCGGCAGGAGGCACTCTGAGGCAGAAAACCAGCGAGGTCCGCGGAGTCGTCGGCAACGACGGGCGCCTGTTGCGCGCCTCGACCCTGAACGGTGAGATCTCTCTAGAGCGCTGTCAATAGAAGATCTCGGCTTCGAGCTCTAGAACACCGCCTTCGTACTCGAAACGGGCCTCCTCGAACTTGGGTGGACCAAATCTGGCACGGGCGTCGTTGGAAGCTGCGATTCCCTCTTTGGGAATGCGCATGACGTTGGAGTCGAGCTCGCCGTTGTCGTTGGCGTCGTGATAGGCCGAGATACCGTAGGTGCCCGGAGCGACATCGCGGAACACGCACTGCTCACGGTCCGATTCGACCGCGACGTTGGATCCTGCCGCCGTCCTGCTCAACCAGTTCTCGCCCACGTACAGAGCGCACCGCAACGTGCCCTTGGCTTTACGCAAGCCGTTGACGACAAAACGAATCTCAGCAGCAGATTCAGCGCCAGCAGAGTCCAACGATGCGGCTGGTTGCGCCTCTTCCGCCGGCGACGCTGCTTCCTGCGGCGAAGCCTCTTGGGCGTCGTCAGCATACGACTTGGCAATTACACTCATCCCGAAAATCAGCAACCCAATGGAAAAAGCTACTCTGCTCCAGAAAATCGAGCCCGACATCTTTCTATTCTCCCGCGTGCATGGGTTCTCTCGCTGAGCCGGTCTGGCGGTCGGCTGCTCCGCAGCACCAAGATACCATCACCCGCCGCTGGCCCAGTGGGGAGGTTTTCATTGGCCTCACAAGCGCCGTGGACTCGGAAATCCAAAAAACATGACGGTCACAAGCGCCGTGACCGTGACATTTTCGAAAACATAACGGTCACGGCACCCGTGCCCGTTATGAGCACAGAGATCTCGGGAAGACAGGCCCTGTTGGCCCGACGTAAAAGCGAACATCTGTTTCGCAGGCCTTGCGAACCGAAGATGTACGGAAACGTCAGATCTCCAGCCCCTGCTCGAGCCATGATCTCGGTCTCCGGGACGTCACCGGTTCGATCTCGCCCATTTCGGTGTCTATGCGATTCCAACGGACGCGGCGGTGCTCCCAAAGCTCACGTCGCGATCTGATAACCCGCCGCCACAGCGCGAAACGTGGCCGCTTGCTCCTCCACCCAGCCGCGATCTCGTCCGAGCTCCCGGGCCATGACCTCGGCCACCCGCATCGATGCTTCGCTGGCGGCGCTAGCGTCGAACAGGACCGCGCGTGAGCGACGCGCCAGTACGTCGTCGACGGCGCGGGCCATCTCGTTGCGGCAGGCCCACACGACCTCGCCGACGGTCAGCTCGAGATCCGCGTGGACGCGCTCCGCTAGACCGCTCTTGGATTGCATCAGATTCTCGACCTCTACGGCATCGGAGCCGTAGAACGACAGACGGCCGAAGCGGTCGGCGTTTTGGTGGTACCCATGAATCGGCAAATCACGCGTCACGCACTCCCGCAACTCGAGATCCGCCAGCACGACCGCCTGATCCACCACATCCTCCGCCATCTTGCGATAGGTCGTCCACTTGCCGCCGGCAACGGTGACCAGGCCCGACACGGCGTCGATCAGGACGCTGTGATCGCGCGAAAGCTCGGCGGTTCCGCCCTCGACCTCCCCTGCTTTGACCAGCGGCCTAATGCCCGCAAACGCGCTGCGCACGTCGGACCGCGTCGCCGGGTGATCGAGGTACCGGTTGGCGGTATCTAGAATGAAGTGGATCTCTTCCTCGAGCGGCACCGGCTCGACGTCGACTCGATCGATCGGCGTATCGGTAGTGCCGACCACCGCGACGTCATACCAGGGAATCGCGAACATCACACGACCGTCAGGGGTGTGCGGCACCATGATGGCGCTATCTCCGGGTAGGAAACCGCGGTCGAGCACCAGGTGAATGCCCTGGCTCGGTGCGACGATGGCCGGCGCGTCCGGCCGATCGAGACGCCGTACACCGTCGGTAAACGGCCCCGTGGCGTTGATCATCACCCGGCCCGCGACGCGGCGCACGGCCCCCGTTTCGCTATCGCGCACTTCGACCCCTTCGAGGGTCCCGTCGGCATCCTTCAGCAGTCCGACCACCGGCATGTAGTTGAGCAGCGTCGCTCCCTGCCCCACCGCCGTCGCCGCCAGGTGGATCGCCAGCCGGGCGTCGTCGAACTGGCCGTCGTAGTACAGCGTGCCGCCGCGCAGCCCATCCGGGTTGATCGACGGGATCTGGCGGATGACCTCGCGCCGCGACAAGTTTTTTGAGACTCCAAAGCCGTAGCGGCCGGCCAGTAGGTCGTAGACCTTGAGACCGACGCCGTAGAACGGCGATTCCCACCACTCGTAGCTTGGCACGACGAACGCCACGTCGTGCACCAGGTGCGGCGCATTGCGCAGCAGGCGACCGCGCTCTCGCAGCGCCTCCATTACCAGCGAGACGTTGCCCTGCTGCAAGTAGCGAACGCCGCCGTGCACCAGCTTGGTCGAACGGCTGGAGGTGCCCTTGGCAAAATCGTACTGCTCGAACAGCACGACGTCGTAGCCACGCGACGCCGCGTCGACCGCGATGCCCAGCCCGGTAGCGCCGCCGCCGATGACGACGAGGTCCCACGGCGTCGACCGCGTTTCGAGGTCGGTGATCATGTCTTCACGTCGCATCACGCCTCCTCGCTTGGTTGAGCTTTTAGGTGGTTCCAGTTACTCCGCGGCGCGATCCCACCCGCGCGAACGCTCCACGGCTTCTCGCCAGCGCCCGCGCAGTCGCTGCACGTCAGAGGCCGAACGCTGCGGCTCGAAGCGGCGGTCGACCTGCCAGTTGGCCACGATGTCATCGACCGAGCTCCAGGTGCCGACCGCCAGGCCCGCCATGTAGGCGGCACCGAGCGCGGTAGTCTCGAGCACCGTCGGTCGCACCACCGAGACCTGCAGCAGATCAGCCTGGAACTGCATCAGGAAGTCGCTGGCGGCCGCCCCGCCGTCGACCCGTAGCTCGCGCAGCGGCTCCTCTGCGTCCGCTGCCATCGCCTCCGCCAGATCAGCCACCTGGTGGGCAATCCCTTCGAGCGCCGCACGGGCGATGTGCGCTGCCTGGGTGCCACGCGTCAAGCCGACCAGGGTGCCGCGAGCGTGCGGGTCCCAATGCGGGGCACCAAGGCCAGTCAACGCCGGCACAAAGTAGACCCCGCCGTTGTCTTCAACGCTGGCGGCCAGATCACCTACCTCAGACGCCGCGTCAATGATCCCGAGACCATCCCGCAGCCACTGGATCGCTGCGCCACCGACGAAGACGCTGCCTTCGAGCGCATAGTCCGTGCGGCCGTCACGTTGCCAGGCCACCGTCGTCAGCAGGTGGTGATTCGACGCCTTGGCAGTCTCGCCGGTGTTGAGCAGCATAAAGCATCCCGTGCCGTAGGTATTCTTGGCCGAACCCGGCGCGATGCAAACCTGCCCCATAGTGGCGGCCTGCTGATCGCCGATCAGGCCGGCCAGCGGCACTCCGGCAAGCCCGACGTCCGCCGTAATCTCGCTCAGCACTTGCGAGCTGGCGACCACCTGCGGCAACACCGCTCGCGGTACGTCGAAGAGCCCGAGCAGCTCGTCGTCCCAGTCGAGCCGGTGGATGTCGAACAGCAGCGTGCGCGAAGCGTTGCTGACGTCTGTCGCGTGGACCGCGCCGTCGGTCAGGCGGTAGGCCAACCAGGCATCGACGGTGCCAAAGGCCAGCTCGCCGCGTTCGGCCGCCGCTCGCGCGCCGTCTACGTGGTCGAGCAGCCAGGCGACTTTGGTGGCCGAGAAGTAAGCGTCGAGCACCAGTCCGGTCTTGGCCCGTATCTTGTCTTCGAGACTGTCGGCCCGCAGCCGCTCGCAGGTTTCGGCAGTGCGCCGATCCTGCCACACGATGGCGTTGGCGATCGGGCGACCGGTGGCACGCTCCCACAAGACCGTGGTCTCGCGTTGATTGGTGATTCCTACCGCGGCTACGTCCTCAGCGGTGACGCCAGCCTGCTGCAGAGCGCCAGCGATCACGCCGCTTTGAGACTTCCAGATCTCTTCCGGGTCGTGTTCCACCCAGCCGGGTCGCGGGAAGATCTGACGAAACTCCTGTTTGGCTTCCCCCAGCGCCCGCCCCTGGCGATCGAAAACGATCGCGCGTGAGCCGGTGGTGCCCTGATCCAATGCGACGATGGTGTTCATTGGCTACGCAGTCTCTCACTCCTCGCGAGCTCAGTCCACCGCTCTGGCCACTGCTCTGGCCGACGTCAACGGGCCAACACCATTGCTCTTCACGCGTGAACTTTTTCGCTGATGGTGAGCACGCTTCCAAGCCGTTTCCGCCCTCCTAGGTAAGCCCGGGACGCACACCGTTCGACAGAGCCATTCAACTCCCGGGCTCAAGAGGGAGAACTTCGAGATGTTGAGCAGTCCGCGAGTCCGTACGCTTTGTTTCGTGATGTGCGCTGCAACCGGGTCGTCTTTGCTGATGGCCTCTTCGCTAGCGCAGATCGATCTCGCGATCGATCCCAACCAGACCTATGCCTCGGCCAAGGCCCAGCGGGTCCTGTTCGACCCTGCCGAGCTTGTGGCCAAGCAGCTGAAGAGAGCGGCTGAGGCGCCCAGTAGGCGCCAGCCTACCTTGCGTCCGCCAGCTGACCCGAGAACCCTTCACCCGGCCCTGGCCGAGCTGTCTCCGCACGGTCCGGCGAATCCGCTGCAGGATACGCCGCCGCTCTCGGTGCGCGCTCGAAGCACTCTGGAAGATCTGGTCAAGTGCTCACGGGTGCCGACGGTGCTTCAGTGGCTCGACAGCCGATCGAACCACGGGCCTACTGGAGCCCAGCTCAACGCCTGGTAATCCGCGCCAGGTCCGAGCCATAATAGCGGCAGCGTCATGACGACACTGCCTCGATCGTATCGCGCCCTCAGATGGGTGTTCCGCCGCATCGTCGGCATCTTCTTTCGCCAGGTCCGCGTCACCGGCGTCCGCCACATTCCGGCCGAAGGCGGTGGTCTGATGATCGCTTGGCATCCCAACGCGCTGGTCGATCCCGGCCTGATGATGACGCACTTCCCGCGCCGCATCGTCTTCGGTGCACGCCACGGCTTGTTCAAAATCCCGCTGCTAGGCAGCCTGATGCGGTCCGTCGGAACCGTGCCGATCTATCGCAAGATGGACGCCAAGGGCGAAAGCGGCGAAACAGTGCGACGCGAGGCCAATCGCAAGAGTCTCGACGCACTGGCCGGCGCAGTGGCGAACGGCTCGTTTGCGGCCCTCTTTCCCGAGGGTCAGAGCCACGACGAGCCCGACGTCCAGGAGCTCAAGGCGGGGGCCGCGAGTCTCTATTACCGCGCCTGCGAGCTGACGCCCGAGAATATGCCGAAGCCGGTGATTCTGCCGGTGGGTCTGCACTATGACGACAAAGGCGTCTTCGGCTCCAACGCCCTGGTGTCGTTCCATCCGCCAGTCGAGCTGCCGCCAGATCTCGCTGAGCCGCCAGCGGCTGCCGACCCCAAGGAAGCACGTCGCCAGAAGTATGCAGGGCTCACCGAAGAGCTCGACCGCATCCTGCGCGAAGTCGTCCTCGGCACCGAGAGCTGGGAGCTACATCACATGATGCACCGGGCTCGCAAGCTGGTGCGTGCTGAGCGTGCAGCCCGCGCCGGAGCCGCGCTCGGCCGGCCCGACATCGAGGAGCGAGTCCTCGGCTTTGCCCGGTTTTGGACGGGCTATCAGTCCCGCGTCGAGACCCATCCCGAGGAGACGCGGCAGCTGATGGAGCGCTTGCAGCATCATGACGAGGAGCTCACAGCGCTGCACCTGGAAGATCACGAGCTCGACCGCAGCCTGCACCTGCGTACTCTTCGCCGCCCCGCCAAACTCTTCCTTCAGGCCCTGCTGGTCTATCTGTTGCTGCCGTCACTGGTGATCATCGGCTACCTGGTCAACACCCCCACCGCTCTGGCGATCATCGGATTGGCCAAGCTCAACGCCAAGGCCTACAAGGATGAAGCGTCATTCAAAATGCTGGTCGGCGCCCTCGCCTTCCCGCTCACTTGGCTAGTGGTAGCGCTGCTCGTCGGCTGGGGCCAGAGCTTGCTCCACGCCGCCTACCCCGTGATCCCCGAAGCCCCGGTGCTATCCGGCATCGTCGCCCTCTTCATCAGCGCGATCAGCGGCCTCGTCGCTCTCATCTATTTACGCCTGGTGCGCTCGACGGCGCGAGCAATCCGCGTGCGCCTCACCCGGGCTCGCTCCGAACGCGCCATCCAGCGCTTGCGGCGCGAGCGCTCGGAGATTTTCGAACAGGTCATGGAGCTCGCCGCCGGCCTCGATCTGCCCGGCTCCGTCGCCGAGGACGGGCGGATCGTGCGAGATGGGGGTGTGGTCTAGCTTGTCCGCATCCAGATACGGCGTTTAGGTGTCAGGTCGTGTTGGTGTCGCAGGACGAAATTCAGTTCAGCTGACAATCCCCCAGGTCTGTGGCGTGTAGCTCGAATCCGAGAACACCGTCCGAAAGTCTGGGTTGTCCAACCGCTCGGTGAGAATCTCAGTGAGGATGTCGCGGTAGTCGAGTGTGATGCGCAGATCCTGGTTCTGGTAGAGCTGCTCCGGAGCCAGCCCCGGCCACTCCGAGATCACCCGGCCGCCGTTGACCGCGCCGCCGAGCAACAGCATGGCACCGCCGTGACCGTGATCGGTGCCAGCCGAGCCGTTTTCGATCGCGTTGCGACCGAACTCGGACATCGCCACCAGGATCACGTTGTCGAAGCCACCGGTGAACATATCCTGGTGGAAGGCCGCTAGACCCTGGCCGAGCTCCGCCATCAATACTGCCATCTGACCGCTGAGCGGCCCCTGGGCCTCGTGGGTGTCCCAGCCGCCGAGGTCGATCGAGATCGCCTCGACGCCGACTTCGGCCTTGATGAGAGCGGCCGTCGAGCGCAGCGCGGTTCCAAATTCACCGGCCGGATAGACGGCACCGCCGGCCGGTTGATAGCTCTCGAATTCGATCTGCTCGAGCAGCTCGATGGTGCCGAACGTGTTGCGGGCCGAGCTGCCGAGGGGATCGGGCACCGCCGCGTACATGGCTTCAAAGGCTGCTTGGCGCTGCTCGAAGGTTCCGGGATCCCCCGCGAAGCCAAAGGTCTCGAGATCGCCGATCGGCAGGGTCTTGGGGCCACCCGCCAGGGTACGCGCCAGTCCTGAACCGATGCCGACGGCCCTCAGAAAGCCATCCGCCACCGTCGGCGCGGTGGCCTGCAGATGGCGGCCGAGCCAGCCCGAGATCAATGACGCCGGCGGATCTTCCATGCCGACCTCCATCATGTGCATGGCATCGAAGTGCGAGCGCGTCGTGTCCGGCAGGCCGCAGGCGTGCACCAGCGCCAGTTTGCCATCCTGATAGGCCTCGTGCAAGGGTTGCAGCGCCGGGGGGAGGCCGAAGAAGCCGTCGAGATCAATCGCCCGATCGGCGGCCATCGCGTCGGGACGCGGCACCGCCAGGTTGGGGCGCAGCGAGTAATAGTGTTCTTCGCCGTGCGGCACGCACAGAGTCAGAGCGTCGGCGCCGCCGCGCAGAAAGAGCGAGACCAGCACGTCGCGCGAGCTCGACTCATCCTGAGCCATCACGACCCGCGGCAGCCAACCCGGCACCATGGCGGCGGCGAAGGCACCTGCCGACCAGCCTAGGAAGTTGCGCCGCGACAAACCTTCGTATTCCTGACATCCCTTACCGTCACGTTTGCTCATTTTTCGTCTCCCGCTGCGATCAGTAGTGCTGAAATTCCGGCGAACCGAGCACCAGCCCGATCGCTTCCGCCAGGGTCTTCTGGTTTTGGGGCGCCGCGGTGAGGTAGTCAGCTACCGCGACCGAAGTCGCCACGCTCATAGTGCCTCCCAACAGCAGCACATCGAGCACGTAGCGGATCTCCTCGGGCGGCATTTGTGGATTGAGAAACGGCAAGTCGACGGCGACGCCACTCTGCGGAGCCAGCACGATCTGAGAGAAGTTCCAGCGTGGCAGGACGTAGCCCGACCAGTAGCCGTCACTGTCCGGGAAACCGTTGGGCGGCGCCCAGGTGAACGGTAGATGCCCCGCACGATTGGCCGCCTCGAGCAGGAAGAACGGCTCCTCGACCGACGCAAACAGCGCGCGAACCGCCGAGACGATCAGGTGATAGGGACGTTTGAGCTTTTGGGTGGCTGTGGCGAGGCTGCTCCACGAAAGGATTTCGCGCAGCATCGAGCGAATATCACCACCGGTCTTGCGATAGACCGAGGCCACCCTCTCGACCGCCCGCGCCGACGGCTGGTAGCCCCACAGGTAGGCCAACATCTTGCGCGACACAAAGCTGGCCGTCGACGGATGAGAAACCAGGATCTCCAGCACTCGCTCGCCGTCCGCCTGGCCGCCACCCGCCGGCAAGTCGTTGCCGAGCACCGTCTTGAGCTCGTTGTCGTGCTGGGAAGCGTTGAAGAAGAAGTCGCCGAACTGCGGGCCGGCCTGATACGGAAAGAAGCGCCAGCCGGTCAGCGCCCGCGCCACCTCTTTGACGTCGTCTTCGGTGTAGCCGCCATCGACGCCCAGGGTGTGGAGCTCCATGAGCTCGCGGGCGTAGTTCTCGTTGGGATGATCTTTGACGTTGGTGTCGTTGGTGAGATAGCTCAGCATCGCGCCACTGTGGGCGCTGGCCGACAGCAGCTCGGGGAACGTGCCGAGAGCATGACGTCTGATCACGTCACGGTCGTCTCCCGGCTTGAGGTAAATGCCGAGGTCGGACAGCAGGCTGACGTTGAAGTGATCGGTCCAGAAGATCACCATGCGCTCGTAGAGCTGCCGCGGGCTGAACAACGACCGGTAGAGCGTCGCCAGCCACAGCTCGTAGACCGGGACCTCCGGTGTCTCTTTGTAATTGATCAGGATGTCCCAGGCCGACAGGTTCAACGTCGGGAAGGCGGCGACCAGGGTGTCTTCGAGTCCGCCGTCGTCGATCTCTTCCGGGTGGAGCTGGCGCTCGAGATACTCACGCGCTCCGATCTCGGCGATCGTCTCGCGATCCACCACCGTTGGGCCCAGGGACGTACGCTGCAGCAGCAGATCCTCGAAGCTCTGGGCGTCCGCGCGCAGTTTGTTCGGCAAGATCCGGCGGTGGCGCGCGGGATCCGAAATCAGAGCTGAGGCTGTGTCCAACGCACGCTCACGCAACGCTGAGGGCAAGGCTGGCACGGTGACCCGAGAGCGCACCGTCTCGGGAATCGCCGACAGCGCAGGGCGCGACCGCTCGAGACCGAAAAAGCCGGGGCGATCCGCTTCGATATTAGGTGTGATCATCGCAGACCTCCTCACGGGCAGCTGCTGAAGGCATCGGTATCGTTGATCGCCGAGGCAGCGGTGCCCAGCGG
>JBCCEE010000330.1:0-9734 GCA_039030415.1 Acidobacteriota bacterium | reverse complement strand
CTTCGGCGCTGGCCCACAGCTGCGTCGGAGCCGGCAGCGACAATCTCTCCCGCCTGCGCGCCGGAGT
The DNA here is from genome assembly GCA_039030415.1 of Acidobacteriota bacterium. Lineage (GTDB taxonomy): Bacteria > Acidobacteriota > Thermoanaerobaculia > Multivoradales > J023 > JAAELT01. The sequence goes on along the minus strand of JBCCEE010000330.1, from coordinate 9,667 downwards.
GCGCGGCAGCAGCGGTAACTGGGACTACACTCTGGCGGTCGCCGACCTCCAGACCGACGGCGTGTCCGCGGCCAGCGAGGCGGCCGGCAACACCGAAGACGATCCGTGGGAGAACCTCACCGTCTCCGGCAGGTTCGGCCGCTCGTTCCTGGAGGACGGCCGGGTCGACCTGGCGGTGCGCTACACCGACGGCGACAACGACATCGACGGTTTCACCTTCGGCGTCGGACCCTCCGACGACCTCAACAGCGAGCAGGCCCGCGAGACCGTCACCGCCGGCTTGACGGTGACCGCCCCGATCCGCTCGTGGTGGACCCAGACCTTCTACGTCGGCGCCGGCAGCGACGAGCTCATCGGCACCGATCCGGACGACTTCTTCAGCAACTTCGACATCACCAGCGAGACCGGCGAGATCTCCACCCAGGCAGAGCTGGCGCTGTCGGACAACGACACCCTCACCGTCGGCTACCGGGTAGAGAAACGCGAGGCTGAAAACGTCGGCTCGTTCACCGAGTCGCTCTACTTGCGGTCGTTCTTCGCCGAGAACCAGTGGAGCTTGCAGGATCGCCACCACTTCACCGTCAGCCTACGCCACGACGATCACTCGGTCTTTGGCAGCGAGACTACCTACCGCGTGACCAGCTCTCTGAAGCTGGCCGAGAACACCCGATTCCACGGTTCTTTCGGCACTGGCTTCAAGGCCCCGACCTTCAACGACCTCTACTTCCCCGGCTTCGGCAACCCCGATCTCGCGCCCGAGACCAGCGAAGGCTTCGACCTCGGGCTCGAGCAGACTCTGCTCGACGGCCGCCTCACCCTCGATCTGACCTACTTCGACAACGACTTCGAAGACTTGATCCTGTTCACCTTCCCGGCTGGCTTCGTCAACGTCGCCACCGCCACCAGCGAGGGCTTCGAATTCAGCGCCCGCTGGGAGCCGACCGACCAGGTGCTGCTGCAAGCCTCCCACACCTACAACGAGACCGAAGACGGCGACACCGGCCTGCAGCTGGCGCGTCGACCCGAGCACCGCAGTGCCTTCTACCTAGCCTTCGACGCCACCGACCGCCTGCGCGGCACCGCCTCGCTGATCATGGTGCGGGACCGCATCGATTCCGACGGCTCGGACGCTGATGACTATGAGCGCCTGGACCTATCGCTCGACTACCGCGCCACCCGGCTGCTGAAGCCCTACCTGAGGCTCGAGAACGTGCTCGACGAAGACTACTCGGAGGTGCCGGGCTTCACGTCGCCTGGCTTCACCGCTGCCGTCGGTCTCAGCGTCGGTCTCTGAGGCAGAACATATGCTGACGCCAGCGGCGATCCAGACCCACCTCGACAGCCTGACCAAACCACCGGGCAGCCTCGGCCGACTCGAGGCTCTGGCTGCTCGTTTGTGCCGCATCCAGGGCACGCTGACGCCAAGTGCGTCGCCGAGGCGGCTGGTGCTGTTCGCGGGGGACCACGGGGTCGTCGCCGAGGGTGTCACCGCCTGGCCATCAGAAGTCACCGGCCTGATGGTCGCCAACATTCATAGCGGCGGCGCCGCGTCGAGCGTGCTGGCGCGCTCTTCCGGCACCGCCCTCGAGCTGGTCGACGCCGGTACGCTGGCGCCCGCGCAGGCAGGCGATGGTGCCAACGGACAAACCTACCTCCATGCACCGATACGCGGCGGCTCGCGCAACCTGGCGGCGGAGCCGGCGTTGACCCCGGACGAATGGCAGGCCGCGTGGACCCTAGGTCAGCAGCGAGCTCGAGCCGCCGCCAAGGCAGGGGCCCGGGTAGTGGCGGCGGGCGAGATGGGGATCGGCAACACTACCCCGGCCTCATGCCTCGCCGCCTTGCTGACCGATCTGACGCCCGAGCAGGCGGTGGGTCGCGGCGCCGGTGCCGACGACGCCACGCTCGAGCGCAAGCGCCGAGTCGTCGCCGCGGCGGTAGCGGCTGCGTCAGAGCACCTCGACGGCGACCCGGTCGCGGCCATGGCGAGCGTTGCCGGCTACGAGATCGTCGCCATGGCAGGCTTCTTCCAGAGCGCGGCGGAGCGCGGCCTCACCGTCGTGCTCGATGGCTTCATCACCACCGCCGCGGCGCTGATTGCCGAACGCCTCGCCGCCGGCACCGCCGACGCCATGATCGCCGCCCACCTGTCGCAAGAGCCCGCCCACGGCGCCATGCTCGAGGCGCTCGGCCTGAAGCCGATGCTGGACTGGGACCTGCGTCTCGGGGAAGGCACCGGCGCCCTGCTGTTGATGCCGCTGCTCGACGCCGCGGCGGCCATGGTCGGCGAAATGGCGACCTTCGAGAGCACAGGAATCGAACGCGACGACTCAGGCGATGATTCAAGCGAAGCTGGATGAAGCATAGTCTGCGAGCCCTGCGGGTCTCCGTACAGTTCCTGACCCGCGTGCCGGTACCCGGTGGCGATCAGCCGGCGACGACACAGGATCTGCGTCGCGCGGCGCTGTTCTTTCCCCTGGTCGGGACGCTGATCGGCCTGGTGACCGCATCCGCGGTATGGGGTGCCGCAATCCTTTGGCCGGCTTGGCTGGCGGCGGTGATCGGGCTGGCGGTCGAAGCGCGCCTCACCGGCGGCTTCCACGAAGACGCGGTGGCCGATTTCTTCGACGCCTTCGGTGGCGGCTGGACGCGCGACGACGTGCTGCGCATCCTCAAAGACAGCCGCATCGGCAGCTTCGGCGCCCTGGCGTTGATCCTGGCGATTCTGATGCGCATCGGCGCTATCGCGACCGTGGCGCCGCTCGGCGCCCCCTTGCTGTTCGCCGCGCTGGCGGCTTCCGCCGGCCTCGGCCGCTGGGTGATCCTGATCCAGATGGCCCTATTACCGCCACCAACCGGCCAGAGCAGCCTCGCCCGCGACATCGGCCAGCAGCTCGGACTGCGGGACGTCGCCATCGGCGCGCTGTGGGCGCTGCCCGGCACCGTCGCGCTGTGCTGGCTGGCGCCGTTTCAGGGACTGCTGGCGCTGATCTTTCTGGTTGTCCTGACCCTGGTGTTTCATCGCACTCTGAAGCGCCGCCTCGGCGGCGCCACCGGCGACTGCCTGGGCTGCCTGTGCTACCTGGCGCAAATCGCGGTGCTGCTAGCCGCCGCGGCGCGAATGCCTGTGCCATGAGCCGCCTCATCTTGATCCGCCATGCCGAAGTCGAGGCTACCTGGCATTCGCGCTGCTACGGTCGCACTGACGTCGAGCTCAGCGCCGCCGGTCACGAGCAAAGCCTCGAGCTAGCTGAAGAGCTGGCCAACGACCTGGCAGCCATCTCCGAGCCGCTCCTCGTGATGGCGAGCGATCTGAAGCGGGCGCGGATCCTCGGCGAGGCGATCGCGCGCCGCTCGGGCTCCAACCTGGTGCTCTGCCCGGAGCTGCGCGAGCGCGATTTCGGCGTCTGGGAAGGTCGTTCCTGGGACGACATCTACGCCGAGACCGGAGACGCCATGAACGGCATGCTCGACGAGCCGGACAGCTGGCGTCCCGCCGGCGGTGAGACGACCTACGAAGTTCGTGATCGAGTGCTCACTTGGTACCGCGGGCTGCCGGCTGACTCTCTGACGGTGGCGGCAAGCCACGGCGGCCCGATCGCCACCCTGCGGGGTGTCCTGGCGGGCCTGCCGGTGCACGACTGGCCACGCCTCATCCCCGCCTGGGGCGAGACGGTGAGGCTGCCATGATCACGCTCGTTACCGGCGGCGCTCGCAGCGGCAAGAGCCGACACGCCCTCGAGCTGGCGGGTTCGCCGCGGCCCAAGGCCTTTATCGCTACCGCCCAGGCGATCGACGTCGAGATGCAACAGCGTATCGACGCCCACCGCCGCGAGCGCGACGCCTCGTTCCTCACCGTCGAAGCGCCGCATGATTTGGCGCACGCCATCGCCGATCTGCCGGGCGATATCCAAGGCGCTGTCGTCGACTGCCTCACCGTCTGGCTCGGTAATCTAGTGCACCTCGCAAGCACCGCGGGCACTGACGACAAGGCCCTATCCCAGCTCACTACGTTCCCTGAGATCGCCGACCTGCTCGACCTGCTGGATCAGCCGCCGGCGGTCGATCTGATCCTGGTCACCAACGAGGTCGGCATGGGCATCGTCCCGGCATCGCCCATGGGCCGGGCGTTCCGCGACCTGGCCGGTGCCCTCAATCAGGCGGTGGCGGCCCGCGCGGATCGCGTGATCCTGATGGTCAGCGGCCTGCCGATGCCGGTGCGAGGATGAGCTACGGTGCGAGGATGAGCTACGGTGCGGGGATGAGTCACAGCACGAGCAGGCGCCAGGAGAAGCCGGGAGCCGCCCTGATGGTCGTCGGCACCCACTCCGATGCCGGCAAGTCGATCCTGGTGACCGCGCTATGCCGGATCTTTGCCCAGCAGGGGGTGCGGGTCGCGCCGTTCAAATCTCAGAACATGTCACTCAACGCCGGCGTCACGCCCGAGGGTCACGAGATCGGGCGCTCGACCTGTGCTCAGGCGGAAGCGGCCGGGGTTGCGCCCCACGTCGACATGAACCCGGTGCTGATCAAGCCCGAGGCCGAGTGCCGCAGCCAGGTGGTGCTCGAAGGCCGCCCCTGGGGGCGCATCGAGGCCGGCAACTGGCACGAGCTCAAGGCGCTGTTCTGGCAGCACATCACCGCCGCTTTCGATCGCCTGCGGGCACGCTACGAGCTGGTGATCATGGAAGGTGCCGGCAGTCCGGCCGAGATCAACCTGATGGCCAACGACAACGCCAACCTGCGGGTCGCCCAGCACGCCGACGCGCCGGCCATCCTGGTCGGCGATATCGATCGCGGCGGCGTCTTCGCCTCGCTGCTCGGCACCGTCAGCCTGCTGGAGCCGGCGCAGCGCGAGCTGGTCAAGGGTTTCGTCATCAACAAGATGCGCGGTGATCCGCGCCTGCTGGGCGACGGGCCGGAGCGCCTGCGCGAGCGCGCCTTCGGTATCCCGACCCTGGGCGTCATTCCCTATCTGCCCGACCTCGGCATCGCCGAAGAAGATTCCGTCGCCCTCGCGCGACCCGCCCGACAGGACGATTCCGATGCCGAGATCGACCTGGCGGTAGTCCAGCTCACCCACGTCGCCAACTTCGACGACTTCGACCCGCTGGCCCGCGAACCCGGCGTCCGCCTGCGCTACGTCGCCAGCGTCGAAGAGCTCGGCACGCCGTCCGCCGTGCTGCTGCCCGGCACCAAGACCACTCTGGCCGATCTCGCCTGGCTGCGGGACACGGGTCTAGCGGAGGCGGTGGTCACCCTGGCTCGACGTGGCGTTCCGGTGGTCGGCATCTGCGGCGGCTTTCAGATGCTGGGCAGTGAGCTCTCGGACCCCGAAGGCAGCGAAGCCGCGCCTGGAGCCATCGACCAGGGCCTGGGCCTGCTGCCGGTCAACACGCGCTTCGCGAGCGACAAACGCACCGTTCAGGTGGAGGCGACGTGGCGCGCGCCAGCTCCGGCGGGCCTCGCTGGGATCTCGGTGCGAGGCTACGAGATCCACATGGGGCAGTCAGAGACCCTAGGCCTCGAGCCGGCGTTCCGTCTCGCCGGGTCCAACCAGCCGGACGGCGCCTGCTCCGCCGACGGACGGATCTGGGGCACCTACCTCCACGGTCTGTTCGACAACGATGCCTTCCGCCACGCCTGGCTGCGGACCCTCGGCTGGACGCACGAGGGGCGCTGCTTCGACCGCGAGCCGGCGTATGACCGGCTGGCGGCGCACGTCCGTGACCACCTCGATCTGGCGGCGCTCGAGACCATCATCTGGGGAGACCGAAGCCGATGAGACGCTCCCTGGAAGGGCATCTGCACGGCGGAGATCCCGCCCGTGACCTGGCACGCTTCGGCCTCGGACCCCGCCAGGTACGCGACTTCAGCGTCAATCTCAGCCCGCTCGGCCCGCCGCCGAAAATCCGCGAGCTGTGGCCCGAGCTGTGGCGGCTGGTGGAAGGCTACCCCAGTCTCGACGGAGCCGGCGTGCGCGCCTTCTACCACGAGCGCTTCGGGCTGCCGGCGGACCGGGTGCTGGCTGGGAACGGCGCGACGGAGCTGATTTACCTGGCGCCGCGAGCCCTCGGCCTCGAACGGGTAGCCTACCTGCCCCCCGCCTACGACGACTACCGCCGCGCCACCGAGCTCGCTGGCGCCGAAGCCATCCCGATCGTTCGTTCCGACCCTCTGATCACCCCGGAAGCCGAGCTGCTGGACCAGGGCCTGGACTCGGCCGATGCACTCTTCGTCGGTCAGCCCAACAACCCCACGGGAGCCTTGCTCGACCCGCTGATCCTCAGGCGGCTAGCGCGCGCTCACCCCAAGAAATGGCTGCTGGTCGACGAATCATTCATCCAGTTCACCGACGATTTCCCGCAGACTTCACTGGCGCTCCAGACGTCGCCCGCGCGTGCCGACAGCATTTCGGACCCGCTAGACCATGCCCTTCCAGAGAATGTCGTCGTCTTTCATTCGTTGACCAAGTTCTACGCTCTCGCCGGTCTGCGCCTGGGAGCAGCGATCGCTACGCCTGAGACGCTGGCCCGGCTGCGAGCCGTCAAAGAGCCCTGGACGGTCAACGCCATCGCTGATCGGGTGGCTCGCGAGCTCGCGAGCTGCCGGACCTACGAGCGCCGGGTTCGTCACCTGGTGCGTGAAGAGCGCGCACGCCTGAGCCAGCGACTCTCGACGTTCGACGGAGTTGATCTGCAGCCGGGAAGCGCCAACTTCCTGCTGGCGCGCTGGACCCTCAGCCCGCTCGACGAGCTTCTGAGGGACCTGCTGCAAGACGGCATCTGCGTCCGCGACGCGCGCAACTTCCAAGGACTCGAGGACGGCTGGTTTCGGCTGGCGGTGCGCGGGCACGATGACAACAGCCACCTGCTCGCCAGTCTGAAGCGCCTCACCCGCCAGCCCGGCATCGGCAGCGAGTCGGAGCGTTAGATGGCTGCGGCATCGGTGCTGCTCGTCGCCGTCATGCTCGACGCGATCCTCGGTGACCCCAACTATCGCCTACACCCGGTGCGCCTGCTCGGGCATCTGGCAGAGGCCCTCGAGCGCCTGCTGCGACCTACCGCTGCCCAGCACGAAACCTCCCGTCGTAGCGCCCTGCTCGTGGCAGGAGCAGCGCTGGCGGTACTCCACCCGATGGTGGCCGTAGCCGTCTACCTGGCCTTCCGCTTCGCCATCGCCCTCCTCCACCCGCTCGCCGTCTACGGCTGGGACGCTTTCGTCTTCCTGAGCTGCTTCGCCTTCCAGGATCTCTTCCGTCATGTGCTGCCGGTGGCCCAAGCGCTCGAGCGCGACGATCTGCCGGCGGCGCGGGGGGCTGTCCAGCGCATCGTCGGGCGCGACGCCGAGCTCCTGAGCTCAGCTGGCGTAGCGCGGGCCGCCGTAGAAAGCGTCGCCGAGAGCCTGGGCGATGGTGCTCTCGGGCCGCTGTTCTGGTTTCTGGCCGGCGGTGCGGCGGGCGCACTCGGTGGACTCGAAACCTGGACCAGCCTCGCCCTCGCTACCGGTGCCGCTTTGATCTACCGCTCGATCAACACCCTCGACTCGATGGTCGGCTACAGGGACGAATGCTATCTCTACTTCGGCCGCGCCAGCGCTCGGCTCGACGACTTGCTGAACCTGCTACCGGCACGCCTTTCGGTTCTGTTCTTGAGCCTCGCGGCCCTGCTGCTGCGGCTCGATCTCAGGCAGGGCGTAGCGACCTGGCGGCGCGACCGAAACCGCCATCCCTCACCCAACGCAGGCCAGTCGGAGAGCTTTGTCGCCGGCGCGCTTGGCGTCCGTCTCGGCGGCCCGACCACCTATCCCTACGGTACCGTCGACAAAGCCTGGTTCGGACGGGGCCGCGAGGCGGTGACCGCCATCGACATTCGCTGGGGTTGCCGCCTGGTGGCTCTCGCTGGCTGGCTGGCGGTGGGGACGACGGCGGTTACCCTGCTGCTGGTAGCTTAGGATCCAGACGGAACCAACCCGACAGGAGTGCCGATGAAACCCGAGCCCCCAAAGATGAGACCGTACGGTCGCCAGGTATTGATCTGTACTGACGGCTATTGCGCCCACCCGGACAAGGCGACCGAGGTCTACCAGCGGTTGATTCAGCTCAACAAAGCCACCGGCCTCAACAAATTGGCCAATCCCCACCGCCTCAAGTGCAACTTCACGAGCTGCCTCGGAGTGTGCAAGGGCGGCCCGATCGTCACCGTCTACCCCGACGGGATCTGGTATCACCATGTCGACAAGGAGGCTGCCGAGACGATTCACCGGCAGCATCTGATCGAGGGCCAGCCGGTGGAGGATCTGATCTTCCATCGCCTCTACGATGAAACCGAACCGCCGTCCTACCCGCCGACGGTACGCGGTGACGCCGACCTCGAAGTGACCGACGTGGCGATCGGCGCTGCAGACATCGTCTATGCCAACCAGGGGCCGGACGCCCGCACCGTCGAAGCCGCTGAAGCGATGCGCAAGCGAGTGCGGCGCGCCAAGCGCAAGAAGGGCCTGACGATCATCAACACCGGCAACGGCAAGGGTAAGACCACCGCGGCTCTCGGCGTCCTGATGCGCGCCTGGGGACGCAAGATGCGGGTCGGCATCGTGCAGTTCCTCAAGCCGCCCAAAGCCCGTTTCGGCGAGATCGTAGCGCTGCGCAAGATGGAGATCGACTGGATCGGTGTCGGCGACGGCTGGACCTGGACCAGCAAAGACATGAACGAAACCCAGGCTCGCGCCCTCCGCGGCTGGGAGCTGGCGCAAGAGAAGATCCTCGCCGACGCATACGACGTGCTGGTGCTCGATGAGTTCACCTATCCCTGCCACTACGGCTGGCTCGAGACTTCCGAAGTCGTCTCATGGCTGCGCCAGCACAAGCCTGAGATGCTGCACCTAATCATCACCGGCCGCAACGCACCAGAGGAGCTGATAGAGCTCGCCGACCTGGTCACCGAGATGCGCGAGATCAAGCACCCCTTCAGCGAGCAGGGCATACGAGCGCAGCCCGGCATAGAATTCTGAGCGTCCAAGAGTCTGAGCCCAACAGACGGGCCAGATTCCTCGAGACAGAGATCTAGCGAGATCCAGTCCAAGAATGATCTATGGACGGTCGCGCTCGGTAGACTGCGCGCGACCTCGCAAACTCGCAGGACCCGCCAGGAACTGCATAAACTTCTTATATTCAGGCGCTTGAGAGCCCTCATATGCTCTACAAGCTCAAACAGTCCTCGGCCGTGCTCGTTCTACCAGCGCGACCTCGACTCTGCCAAACAACGTTGCTGGGTGGAATCTCGCTAGCGCTACAATAAGACAGTCATTCCGTAGCGGTAGCAAAAGCCTCGGCTGCAACCGGCCGGGCGGCGAAGGAAACGCCTTCGTCGTGCGTAGGGAATAGTGTCAGCATCGCATGATGACGAGTCCATCAATCGAGCCATCCGCAGAAGCTCGCCGCGGCCCGTGCCTGTCACGGGCTCATCGCGTTCGCACTGGGTGTGGTTTTCAAGTCTAGGAGAAGGAGACACGATGCGATCACAAACTCACAAGACCCTCATCATCGCCGACCAGCAGGGCGAGCGCCAGACCGGCGATGATGAGGGTCTTGTGAGTTTGTGATCGCATCGTGTCTCCTTCTCCTAGACTTGAAAACCACACCCAGTGCGAACGCGATGAGCCCGTG
>JBCCEE010000329.1:0-9745 GCA_039030415.1 Acidobacteriota bacterium | reverse complement strand
GTAGCGGGTAAGTGTTTTGCGCAGGGCGTGAGCACTCTTTGTAAGTTCGACCAGGGTCCGCGTGCTGGCCAGACGCAAGACTACGCGCCGATGGATCCGCTTCCTGTTGGCAGCGCATGTCGTGATGGTCAGGGTAGCTTCGGGCGCGTGGTTGCCACCGAAGTGAGTCCTTGAGTTAGATGAGATAACGGCTCCGATACACCTGGCAAGCTCATCAGGCTGAGGACGGATGTCGGCGTTGAGGGTCAAGAGGTAGTCGATCTCGATGTGGTGAAAGGCGGTGTTCATGCCGCCGGCGAACCCCAGGTTCTCGTCCAGCGCGCGATCACCTGCTTGCGCCCCCAGCAGAAACAGACGCCAGGCAGCTGATTCGACGCGCCGACGCTGGCTAGGCAGTCGTCCATAACCAAGAGCGCGCTGCCGCGAAGCTGAGGACGCCCAACGCTTCCGCATGCCGATCTGATGACGCCAAACGTGGCGGCCAAGCTGAAGGGCTTGCTCCCTGGATCCGATGAGGTAAGATAAAAGGTGAATCTAGAATTCACATCACCGGTTGGATCCGCTTGGGAGCTCGAGGGATGCAGCGATTGCGGTGGAAGCGCATGGTTTGTTTATCGGGACTGAGAATACCCGCGATAACGCCGAAGATATCCTCCGCCTCGTCACCTATACGCTCAGATGAGGAGTGCTGTCTCGTGCATCTACGGGTGCAGCTTCATTAGTCTAGAAAGACATTCTATTCATATGCCAAATCGAGGAGTGCCGCCATGCAAGTAGAGATCAAGATCAACTGCCCGGATCCGAATAATGACCTGCACATTCCTTACGTCACCTGGGGCCCGGCTATCTGTCACATTCGCGTGCTGGAAAACCCTGGCGAAACAAAACTGTATCTCAGGCCAAGGAACCTGGGTATGGGACGGATCGTGTTCACTGATGCCCGCCGGGAAACCGTTTATCCCACCACCACCCTGACCTGCAAAGATGGGGAATGGACTACTTTTTATATCGCGGGTGATTTTGGTAATGCCAGCGTCCGGGACAAAGACATCGAGCTCAACGTGTACGAGGATAGTCCGGAGAGCGAGCCCCTGGGCGAGCCCATCAAGACTGAATTGCTGATGGTGCGGGTTCGCAAGGATGCCGAGAGCTTGACCCCGGAGGAGAGAAAGCGGTTTATCCGTGCATTTGCCGTCCTGAACAAGAAAGACAGGAATGAATTCTACAAGCAGTTCACGGATATGCACGTTGCGAATACTGACAATGAGATTCACAAATATGAAAACTTCCTGCCCTGGCATCGGCTGTATCTGTTGAATCTGGAGCGCGACCTCCAAAAGATAGATGCTAGTGTTTCCCTGCACTATTGGCGCTGGGATTTTCCCGCACCTACTCTTTTCTCAGCGGATTTTGCGGGAAGCATGAGGGTCGTCACCAGCGGCAGCGGCTTCAGGCCGTCCTTTGCCACCAACAACCTCTGGCGGAACTGGAATCCCCCAGGGTCCAAAGCACTGCTGCGATCGGCCCACCAGTGGGAGGTGACCCACAACGGGGGCTATGATGTACTGGTAGACCGCAATGCCCCAGAGGCCTATGCGATCGCCATGGGTGGTGGAGATTACAAGGGCCTGTTTTTTGTACAGGGGCGCAAGCGCGGCACAGACTTTGGGCTCGTTTTCAGCAAGCCCCACGGCGGCGGCCATATGAGCTTCCGGGGCTTGATCTCCGATATTCCCACCGCGCCCCAGGACCCGGTATTCTTCATGCTGCATTCCAACGTTGATCGCCTGTGGGCCGTATGGCAAAACTACTGGAGCCGCTTCACGCCCACCGATGCAAAGAGCTACACCCCCCAGGGAAAGAGCCCAAATAGAGACGAGGGATTCGGCGCGTATTCCCAAGAAACCCAATGGCCCTGGAATGGTGACAACAAGCCGCCTCGGCCCTGCCAGACTCCGTACGGTGAATATCCTACGCCCAAGAAAGGATACAAAGTCCTTCCCAAGCCTACCCCCATCCCCAATCTCGAAGAGGTGATCGATTATAAAGGTAGGCTCGACCCGCACCATTCCGTCGGGTTTGACTATGACAATGTCCCGTTCCATTTCAACCCTCCGAATTTTCCCTCCTCGAGGACGATGACCGACAAGCAACTCTGCCAGCAGATCCTGGATAAAGAGCTGGGAACGGAAGCTCGCCTCGCTGCCCTGGCGGCAACTCAATTTGTCGATGACGTCGAGGATCATGCCGGGTTGGCTGAGATCGTCTCCGACAAGGAAGAGCCAGCCGAGATCAGGATCAAGGTCATGCATCTCCTGGCCCCCTACATGGGGTATTCCCTGGAGTTTGTCGAGAGCCTGCTGGAGATCCTCGGGGACACCTCCGAACCGGCAGGGGTTCGCAAGGCAGCCATGTCGCAATTCCGCTTGTTCAGCTTGGGTGGCCCTGCCTTCCAGGAATTCCGCCCTACTGTTCTGGAGGGCCTGAGAAGGCTGATCCAGGACGACGATCACGATATCGCCCAGGAAGCGATCGACCTCCTCGCCTACCAAAAAGACGAGTTCCTGCAGCGGGTGCTCCGGCAGGGACTGGACGATCCCAAAATGGCATTGACGACGCCTTTCTCCGCCGTGCATTACCTCAGCCTCGATCCCCACGACCACCTCGACCTGTTCCGGAACATCGCCAGGGAATTCGAGGAAGAAGAGGTCAGGGCCCTGGCCATCCAGGCTTTGACTTCTGATACTGATTCGAGGGATTTCCTGGTGGAGCTGTTCCAGGACAAGGGATTGTCTTCAGAGCTCCGGGAGGCCTGCGCCCATGCACTCGACTCCCAGGATCCCGAGTTTTTCCTGGACAGGTCGATTGAAGCCTTCAAGGACGATGGGGAAGAGGATCACCGCCTGTTGACCGTGCTGCTGTCAAAATTCACCCTGTCGGAGGATCTGGGCAAGATCAGCGGGGATACCGACCTCATGAATAGGCTTCGGCAGCGTGCGAGCCAGGACGTCGCGATCCAGCCTCTAGCCGCCGCCGAAGGAGCCAGCCAGGACAATGCTTTCAGCTCTCTCCTCGACGAGCTGCACGCTCTGATCGATGAGCTCGAGCCGTAGGCTCATGCGAGGCAAGCGTAAAGCTGTAGCTGCTGCGCCCGCATTCGACCGCCATACGCCCGAGGAGAGGATCGCTGGATTCGTCGATCAGGTGCGCGCCGCGCCGGAGCAAAAACAGGTGCTGGTGGCACTCCTGCGGGAGGCGCATCCTCTGTACCAGGGGCGCGGCACCCAGGAGTGCATCCGGCTGCGGGGCTACATTCTGGCTGCTTTCGAATCGACCGGCCTGCCTCCCAGCGCTTTGATCTTTGCCCTGGAGGACCTGTACAACACCCGCAGCGCTTACCTCATCGCCGGTGCGGCGATGGCGATCCGGGGTATGGACACCCCGCACCCGGAGATTGTCCCCTACCTGCTCGAGGCGGTGGTCAACATCCGCTTGATGGACGATGCGGTGTGCTTCGACACCTACAAACCCGTCTGGCCGGCTCCGCGGGCCACTTCCGGTTTGCGGGAGGTTTTCAAGACCTTCCACTGGATGGGCGCCTACGCCGCGGCGGCGCTTCCCCGGCTCGAGGAATACGCCCAGGAATCGGCGGGCTTCCATCGGGAGGTCCGGGAGCTGATCGAAGCAGCGATCGTGGCCATCGAGTCAGATCCCCGGGAGGTAGACCTCTCGTGCTGCGGACCCTCGCCAAAAATGGCCGGGCGAACCACCCACCGGACTCGGAGCTGGCTCGGGAAACCTCAGCTGACGGGCATGGTCCTGGAAGACCAAGATGGCAACGAGCTCCGCTCCGAGGCGTTTTTCCTCGGTAAGCCGACCGTGGTCAGTTTCTTTTACACCCGCTGTAACTCGATCAACAAGTGCTCGCTGACCGTGGGTAACACGGGAGCCCTAGCGAAACGGCTCGAGGAAATGGGGCTCGGGGAAGCCGTGAATCTGGCCCTCATCACCTACGACCCGGCCTATGACCTGCCGGCGCGGATCCGCGTCTACGCCGAGAACCGCCGTTGCGAGTTTTCCGATTCCTTCAAGGCTTTGCGAGCGACTCCCGGCGACTTCGACCGGCTCAAAAGCCACTTCGGCCTCGAGGTTGGCTATTCCGCCTCCATCGTCAACCAGCACCGGGTCGAGACCTATGTGCTGGATCACCAGGGCCGCATACGGCACACCCTTTCCCGCATCCAATGGGACGCGGATGAGATCATGGATAGGGTGGCCGCGCTGGCCAAAGCGGTAGACGGGGGCAGGGCCGAGCGGATTGTCAAAGCCGTTTCGAAGCACGCCGGTGCAACCGTTCTGCCCTTCCTGATCGTCGTCTTCCCCAAGTGCCAGCTGTGCTGGACTTCCTACCTGAGCGCCTTCGGGATCGCCAGCCTGAAAGAGATACCCTTTGCCCCCTGGCTGGTGCCTGTGTTTGCCGCCGGAATCGGGATCAACCTCTGGGGCCTCTACCGGTCGGGGAAGCGGCGCAATGGACTCCTCCCCTTCTGGCTCAGCTGCCTGGGGGCAGTCACTCTGCTGGTTGGCGGGTATTGGCTGGAGTACCGTGCGGGTTCGTATATTGGGATCTCGATGATCTTCGCGGGTTCTATCTTGAACAGCCTGCCTTATTCGACTTACCTGCGCCTGAGGGCATGGGGGGAGGGTCTGCGGGGGTGGTTGCTACCTGCGGGGGTGGTTGCTACCGCGGAGGAAGGCGGAAATTGAGGCTAGCGGGGTTGGACGCGCTGACATTCAGGAACAGTTCTCTGGAACCTGATCTCGCAGCGTCAGACCGGAGGGCGAGCGAAAACGCGCTGCTCTCTTAGAGGACTCCGAACGGTGGAAATACACCCGACAGGGCATTGCCTGAGCACGACTTTCAGAGGCTAGAATGGCTCATCTAGGCACGAGATTTCGCTGGGTCGCAAACTGGAGAGCTCTGTCGCACCGACCTCATGAACGAGGCACTGCATGAACGATGCATGGCGCTACTCGGCGCGAGTGCTCTCTGAAGTCACGTCCGATAAATCGAAGCAAGGAGATGAGGATGCGTAGGCTGGATCTTTCGGTATTGCTTCTGCTGCTGACGTTGGCTGGCGGGTGTAGTAGTCATCGAACAACGCACGAGGGGCTCAACGGGACGCTTTGGGTACAAACCTCGGGTGAGTACGAGGCGATCACAACTCAGACCTTCGATATCGCTTCCACGAGACTCGAGGAGGCGCTGGCGGACTCGAGCTGGACGGCCGATCTCGAACAGGCCTCTGGAGACTACTCGAAGCTCCCGCCAGCAATCATTGCCGACGTCGATGAGACGATACTGGACAACTCACCGTTTCAAGCGCGTCTTGCGATCGATGAAGCCGAATTTTCTGAAGACGCGTGGAAACAATGGGTCCACAAGAGGTCGGCTCGGGCCTTGCCAGGAGCCAAGAAGTTCCTGGATTTTGCCGACAGCAAGGGTGTGACGATCTTTTATGTGACGAATCGCGATGCTGACCTCGAGGAGAGCACGCGGGTCAATCTGACCCAGCAGGACCTTCCCGTGGACGATTCGCGCGATACGCTGTTCATGAGAGGCGAAAAGGAGGGTTGGGGTTCAGACAAGGCTTCGCGCCGCGAGGTTGTGGCGAAGGAGTTCCGAATACTGCTTCTCTTGGGTGACGATTTGAATGATTTCTTCTCGGGTGCTCGGACCAAAGAGCCGGGGCCGAGGCGTGAGCTCGTTGAGAAGCATTCGGAGCAATGGGGCCGAAAGTGGATCGTCTTTCCCAATCCACTCTATGGCTCCTGGGAGGCGAGTCTGTTCGGCAGGGCTTACTCACTGCCAGACGAGGAGAAGCTGCGCTTGAAGTACGGCCATCTCGCTCCTTTTGAGCCTTAGCGCGGGGTCTCGAGTCGTCCCGTAGGGTCGCGGGGTTGCGCTGGCCTGATAGCTCGCTTCAGAGCGGCAGGCCGTCCGTTCGAAACCAACGGTCGACGGTTTCTGGCGGCCGCGTGCGGCGCTGCTGAAGCACTCGACGTCGCTCGAGGATTTGGCGACGATGGCGCCATAGCCAGGTGTAAGCGGAAAGGGACGTGCGCTCGAAGAGCAGGACGTAGACCAGCGCCTGCAGGTCGCGAAACGCCGTTGGCAGCAGGGTGCGCCAGAAGTTGCCGCGGGTCTGGTGGTAGGCGCGGAGTAGGTAGCGGTTTTTGAGCGAGTTGCGGTTGATGGCAGACGGCAGCTGGCTGCGGCGCTCTGGCAGCACTCGACGACGGTGCTCGGCGACGCCGGCGGGCTCGTAGATCACCCGCCAGCCGCGCTCCTGCAGGCGGAAGCACAGCTCGGCGTCCTCGCGGAAGGAGTGGAACCAGGTGTCGAAGATTTCACCCTCTGGCTCCTCAAAGGCGACGTCCTCCAGGGCTTCGCGGGCGAAGAGGGTGGCGGCGCCGGTGGCGCCGAAGACTTCCTGCGCTTCGTTCCACTGGCCGGTATCGGGCTCGCCCGAGCCCCGGTCGAGGTGACGCCAGGTGGGGGTGAGGCGCATGCCGCAAGCGTCGATCACGCGTTGGCCCGGCGACGTCTCGGAGCGGACGAGGCGGCCGGTCACCGCTCCGCACCGGGGAGTCGTGAGCAGCCTCTCGAGCAGACGCCGGATAAAGTCAGGCTGCGGACGGGTGTCGGCGTTGAGGGTCAGGAGGTAGTCGGCCTCGGTGTGGCGGAAGGCGGTGTTCATGCCGCCGGCAAACCCCAGGTTCTCGTTTAGCGCGACTACCTGCTTGCGCACCCCCGGCACGTCGGTTTGGCGGGCGACTTCGGCGCTGCCGTCGGTGCTGGCGCAGTCCACGACGACGAGATCTAGCGGACGGTGGTCCTGCTGGGCGAGGGTGGCAAAGCAGGGCTGCAGGTCCGCCGCCGAGCCGTAGGTCACGATACAGACGGCGACGCGCTCGCCGGCTCCGGACGTCATTAGCGCTCTTTCCTGGTGAAACGTCGACGATAGCTCGCCGGCCAGCGCCAGCCGCTCAGCGCCCCGGCGACCACCGCCAGCAGGCCGACCGCGGCTCGCCATCGGCTCGCGGCCCGCCTGGGTCGCCGTAGCGGCAGGGCGGCCAGCCGCAGCAGCATGCCGAGCGGCAGGGTGACTCCGGCGAGGGTAGCCCAGCCCCGACCATGATGGAGGCGCAGGTAGCGCAGGAGGTTGCGGTTGTAGATCCACAGGAAGGGGCCATAGCCCAGGGTCGGCACCGTGGCGCCACCCGCGTGGCGAAAGCGCGACCGCGGCTCGTAGATCAGGCGCTGGCCCGCTCGGGCGAGTCGACGCGCGATGTCGACGTCCTCAAACCAGGCGGGAGAGAAGCCTTCGTCGAACCCGCCCAGCTCATCCAGCACGTCTTTGCGCAGGGCCAGGGCGGCGGCGGCCGGCTGCTCGATCGCGCTGCCGCGAGCCGGCGGTTCCTCGGGCCCCCTGGGCTTCGACAGCAAGAGCGTTTGCAGCGTCAGGATTCCCGGGCTCGGCAGAGGCTGCAGCTGCCAGCGATGCTGCGATTCGCCGTCCGGCCCGAACAGGGCGGGAACGATGCCGGCCGCTTCCGGAAACTCCTGGGTGGCTGCGACCAGTTGGCTCAGCGCATCGTCCTCCGGTCGGGTATCGGCGTTGAGGATGAGGATCCAGGGTGCGCCCGCCGCGCGGGTACCGAAGTTGACGCCGCCCGCGAAGCCGAGGTTGCGATCGGGCACGAGCCGGCGGGCTGGCGGCGGCAGCTCCCCGAGCGTCTGGCTGTTGTCGACCACCAGCAGCTCGAAGGACGAATCTCGGGGCCAGGCCGCGACGAGCTCGCCAAGGTGCTGCTCGTCGCGCCAGTGCACAACGACGGCGCTGAGCGAAGGCGTTTGCCGCGTCATCGGTCGGTCCCAAGGGGTTCGATCTCGGACGGCCCGGTGATGAACGCCTCGAGCTCGGAGGAGGGGATCGTCGAGGGGCCGAGCCGCGAAAACCTCGGCCCGCGCCGTAGCGCCCCTCCAAGGCCACCGAGGATCCCGGCGATGGTCTCGCGGTCCCGCCGCTCGCCGGCCCGCCACAGGTCGGCCAGGTCTCGGGCCAGGATGCGCGGCAACAGCAGCCAGAACCTGCGCCCCAACATGTTGGCCAGCACCAGGTGACGGTTGCGGGTGATCAGGCGACGCTTGCCGCCAGCCAACCGCTGGCCGCTGAGCGAGCCGGCGTGTCGGGCCCGCGCCTCGGGCACCCGCAGAGCGCGATAGCCGGCGGCTCGGAGTCGGCATGCGAGATCCACGTCTTCATAGTAGGCGAAGAGCCGGTCGTCAAAGGCCGCGAGGTGTGGACCGCTGACCTTGGCCAGCGCCGATCTGCGATAAATGGCGGCGGTCGCCGAGACGCCGAAGATCTCTGTGGGTGTTTCGGTGAACGCCTCGGAGAGCGCTTCGAGCCGCTCGCCATGGCCGATCTGGACGGCCTGCCAGTGCCGGTTCCACGCCAGGCCGGCGCCGTCGATCCGGGAGGGCTCGTCGAGCTGCAGGTTGACGCCCTGAGCCGCCGCCAGACTCTCGTCTCGATCCAGGGCGGTGAGCAGAGCCTCACACCATCCGTCCTCGACGATCGCATCGTCGTTGACGGTGGCGAGGTACTCTCCGCGCGCCGCCCGCAGCCCGTAGTTGTTGGCGCTCGCGAAGCCGGTGTTCTCATCGAGCTGGAGGATGACGTCGGCGAGCTCTTCCGCCCGGTGCTTGCGGTGGTTGAGGCGCCCTTCCCCCTGGCTCACCAGGATGATCTCGAGCCGCCAGTCCGCCCCCTCGCCGCCCGTCTGCCGGCGCAGAGCGTCGAGGCAGTCGGCCAGCCAGCGACTCCAGCCGAGCGTCGGGACGATGACGCTCAGCCGCGGCGTCTCGGAGGTCACTGCCATGTCAGCTCGGCCCGGTCGAGGATCGGAGATCCGGCGAGGGTGCGAACCACCAGGGGCTCACCCGCGGGCCAGGCGACCCTCGGGGTCTCGGCGGCAATAAGGTCTTCGGCGGCGTCCTCCTCGAGCTGCGCGGCAGGCCCCAGCTCGAGGATCGCCAGCTCTCGCTCACCCGCGCCGACCCACAGCCGGTGCTCCGCGGGCTCTTCCCCGGCGACCGCGAACAGGCGGATGCTCACCTGCTGCCCCCCGGCCGTGACCGGCGCCGCCAGCCAGCGGTTGCGAGGCAGCTCCCAGCCGCCGACGTAGATCGGGCGCTGCAGCACCCACGGCGGCGGGTAGAGCTCGCCGCGGGGCTGAAAGACGTGGGCGTCTTCGAAATGTACCGTACGGGTGGGCCAGGAGCGGCTGGCGAAGATCAGCAGCGGCAACAGCAGCAGGACGACCCATAGCCCCGATGTCGCAAACGAGTCGCCGCGAGCGCTAGCGCCCTGGCCCGGCGTCCGGCGAGACAGTTGCGTCCGGCGAGACAGTTGTGTCCGGCGAAACATTTGCGTCCGGCGAGACAGCACGGCCCAGGGAATCAACAGCAGGGACGCGGCGATCCAGACGAGCGTCGCGGGACGCGGGCGTACGGTGCTCGGAAAGAAGCGGGCGATGTCGGCGTTCAGGCGCTCGCCGGCCTCGTCCAGCAGATGGGTGCGGCCATCGGCGAAGTTGTAGGTCCAGCCGGGAATCACCACCCACACTACCGTTAGCACCAGGGTCAGCGCAGCGTGGGCGGCGATCAGCATCTGCG
>JBCCEE010000328.1:0-9748 GCA_039030415.1 Acidobacteriota bacterium | reverse complement strand
GAAGTGCTCCGCTCGGATTGGTTGACGACGGGTCCACAGGTCGACGCCTTCGAGCAGGCGGTGATCGAGGCTACCGGAGCTTCCCATGCCGTCGCGGTCTCGAACGGCACCGCCGCCCTTCACGCCGCGATGTTCGGCCTCGGCATCGGTCCGGGCGACGAAGTGATCGTGCCCGCCATCACCTTCGCAGCCACGGCAAATAGCGTTGTCTACCAGGGCGGTACGCCTGTCTTCGCAGACGTCGACCCGGAGACCCTGTTGATCGACCCGGCTTCCGTACAGGCGCTGATCTCGCCGCACACGCGGGCCATCGTCGCGGTCGACTACGCGGGGCAGCCCTGCGACTACGACACGCTCCGGCAACAGGCGGCGGACGCCGAGGCGCGGCTCGTCGCGGACGCCTGCCACGCTCTGGGAGCGCGCTACCAGGGCTCGCCGGTTGGCTCGCTGGCGGACTCGAGCACCTTCAGCTTCCACCCCGTCAAGCCGATCACCACCGCTGAAGGCGGCATGATCACGACCTGCGACGAGGCGCTGGCCCAACGCATGCGTCGCTTCCGCAATCACGGCATCACGACCGACCACCGGCAGCGCGAAGCCGCGGGCTCCTGGTTCTACGAGATGACCGATCTGGGCTTCAACTACCGCCTGTCGGACCTCCAGTGCGCGCTCGGGATCAGTCAGCTCCGCCGCCTCCCGGAATGGATGCAGAAGCGCCAGGCTCTGGCCAGGAGATACGATGCTGCCTTTGCCGGGATCGCGGCGGTGCAACCGCTCACGAAGCTGCCGGAACGCGAGCACGCCTACCATCTCTACGTCGTCAAGCTGGTTGGCGAGGGCCGCACACCGCACCGGCAAACCGTTTTCGAGCGTCTACGGGCGGCCGGGCTCGGGGTCAACGTTCACTACATCCCGGTGCACCTTCACCCCTACTATCAGCGCACGTTCCGCACCCATCGCGGCCAATGCCCCAACGCCGAAGCGGCGTACGAACAGATCCTCTCTCTTCCCTTCTTTCCCGCCATGACCGAGGCCGACGTCGACCGCGTCGTCGAGATCGTCGTGACGACCCTCGAGTCGACCGCATGACGCGCGCCTCGATTCTGCGAGCACCTTGCCCCAAACGCTGATCGTTCGAGCGGACGCCGACAGCAACGTCGGAGCTGGCCACGTCCTCAGATGCTTGGCTCTGAGTCAGGCCTGGTTGAGCCGTGGCGGTCGGGTGGTTTTCGTCACCGCGACGCAAGATCCGTTCTTGCTCGAACGGCTGACCAGCGAAGCCGGCATCGAGGTTCATCCGGCGGTAGCGCCGACCGGCAGCGCCGAAGACGCACGAGCAACGAGCCGGATCGCCGTCGACCAACGCGCCAGCTGGGTGGTCGTGGACGGCTACCACTTCGGCGCGTCGTTTCAATCGCTGCTGGTCGAGCAGGGGCAAAAGGTCTTGTGGATCGACGACTTCGGCCACGCCGGAACCTACACCGCTCACCTCGTGCTCAACCAAAACCTGGACGCCGACGAGCGGCTCTATGCCCAGCGCGACGCGCGAACCCGCCTGCTGCTGGGCAGCCGCTTCACCCTCCTGCGGCGCGAGTTTTTGCACTGGGCAGCGATCGATCGCGAGCGGCCAGCGTCCGTCACCGATGTTCTGCTTTTGGCGGGAGGCGGCGGTGCGAACGACCTCAGCGACAGAGTGCTCGGTATGCTGACCGAGCTCGAGAGCGAAAGGCTGCGCTTTCACGTGATCGGCCACACACCCTCCGAGGCGTCGCAAGACCCCAGAATTCACCGCTATCAACGGCTGAGCGATCTCTCCGGGCTGATGGCTGACTCCCAGCTCGCCGTTTCAGCCGCCGGCAGCACGGCTTGGGAGCTGGCGTTCATGGGCGTTCCTGCGCTCCTGGTCAGCGTCGCCGAAAACCAGCGACCGGTCGCCGCCGCCCTCGAGCATCACGGCGCAGCGGTCGATCTCGGCTGGCACACCGAGCTCGAGGGAGAGCGCCTGAGAAACCACCTCGAGGGTTTGATCCGCGACCGCGACGCCAGATCGGAGATGACTCGCCGAGGCCAAGAGCTGGTCGATGGCGAAGGAGCCGATCGCGTCGTGGCGCAGCTGCTGCAGGAGCCGCTGCGCCTGCGGCCCGTGCGACCGACCGATCGCCGCAGGATCTGGGACTGGGCCAACGATCCGCAGGTGCGCCAGGCTTCGTTCTCGCCGGAACCGATCCCCTGGGCCGATCACGTCGCCTGGTTCGATCGCCAGCTGGCTGCCGACGCCGGGCCGTTTTGGCTCGCCATGAACGAGGACGAGACTGCCGTGGGCCAAATCCGATTCGAGCTCGCCTCAGCCGATGAGGCCGACGTCCACATCGCCGTGCGCCAGGGCCAAAGAGGCCGAGGAGTCGGCGCGTCGCTGATCGAGCTGGCGACCCAGCGCTTCTTCCAACAAAGCCCGGTGGCTCGCGTCCACGCCTATATCCGTCCCGAGAATGCCGCGTCGCTGCACGCGTTTCGACGCGCCGGCTACCAGCCGGCCGAAGACGCCGTCATCAAAGGCCGGACCGTCAAACACTACTTAGCGGAGCGCAAGGCATGACCTCCACGTTCGAGATCGCCGGCCGACGCGTTGGCCCCGGCCAGCCGGTCTACATCGTCGCCGAGATGTCGGCCAACCACCACCAGAGCTTCGACCAGGCGGTGGAGCTGGTGCATGCCGCCCATGCCGCCGGGGCGGACGCCATCAAGCTTCAGACCTACACCGCCGAGACCTTGACCCTCGATTCGGACCGCGAGTGTTTCCGCGTCGGTGGCGGCACCCTGTGGGACGGGCGCACGCTGTTCGATCTCTATGGCGAAGCCTTCACGCCGTGGGAGTGGCAGCCGAAGCTGAAGGCGATCGCGGACGAGCTCGGGCTCCACCTGTTCTCCTCACCCTTCGATCCGACCGCGGTCGACTTTCTCGAGGAGATGAGGGTTCCGGCTCACAAGATCGCTTCCTTCGAGCTAGTCGACCTGCCGTTGATCCAAAAGGCGGCGGCCACCGGCAAGCCGCTCATCATGTCGACCGGCATGGCGACCCTCGGCGAGATCGAAGAAGCGGTAGCGGCCGTCCATCGGGTGGCCGGCAAGGGCCGTCTGGCGCTGCTCAAATGCACCAGCGCCTACCCGGCGCCGCCGGAGTCCATGAATCTGCGCTGCATCGAGCACCTGAGTCAGAGCTTCGACGTGCCGGTCGGCCTTTCGGACCACACCCTGGGTATCAGCGTGCCGGTGGCTGCGGTGGCGCTAGGAGCCTCGATCGTGGAGAAACACTTCACGCTGTCGAGATCCGACTCGGGTCCCGATAGCGCGTTCTCGCTGGAGCCGGACGAATTCAAGGAGATGGTCGACGCCGTTCGCACCGCCGAAAAAGCGCTCGGCGTCATCCGCTACGGCACTGGCAAGCGCGAATCGGCGAGCCGCTCATTTCGGCGGTCGCTGTTCGCGGTCGAAGACATTCCCGCCGGCCAGCGCCTCACCGAGCGCACGGTACGATCGATCCGTCCCGGCGACGGCTTACCGCCCAAGCACCTTCCCGAGGTGCTCGAACGTCGGGCGGCGGTCGATATCAGCCGTGGAACCCCGCTCGCCTGGCATCACCTCGAGCCCAGTGCCACCAGCGAGGGCGTGAGAGAGTCCGAGGGTGCTGAATGAGCGAGCCCCAAGACCTCGGCGAGCTCCCGGTTACCCGCATTCAGCCGACGACGGGCTTGGCCTCTCTGCAGCTCGGGGAGCTGTGGGAGTATCGCGAGCTGCTGTTCTTCCTCACCTGGCGCGACATCAAGGTGCGCTACAAGCAGACCGCGCTGGGGGCTGCCTGGGCCATTCTGCAGCCGCTCCTCACCATGCTCGTGTTCACGATCTTCTTCGGGCGGCTGGCGAAGATCCCCTCCGACGACGTCCCCTACCCCATCTTCGCCTATACCGCGCTGCTGCCCTGGCAGCTGTTCGCGTACTCGATGAGCCAGGCCGGCAACAGCATGGTGGCTAGCCAGCAGTTGATCAAGAAGATCTACTTCCCCAGGCTGGTCATTCCCATCTCGGCGGTGCTCGGCGGGCTGGTCGACTTCTTTCTCGCCTTCCTCGTTCTCATCGCGATGATGGTCTATTACCAGGTGGTGCCGACCCAGGGCATCCTGATGCTGCCATTCTTCGTCGTGCTCGCCCTGGCCACCGCGCTGGCCGTGGGTTTATGGCTTTCCGCCCTCAGCGTCAAATTCCGCGACGTCCGCTACACGCTGCCGTTTCTGACTCAGTTCTGGCTCTTCATCACCCCGATCGCCTATCCGACGAGCCTGATCGCAGAGGAGTGGCGCCTGCTCTACGGGCTCAATCCCATGGCTGGAGTGGTCGAAGGCTTTCGCTGGGCCCTGCTCGGCACCTCGGGATCGGTGGGTCCGATGATCCTCGTCTCTGCCCTGGCGGTTTTCGTGCTGCTGATCGGCGGGCTGGCCTACTTCAGAAGCCTGGAGCGCACTTTTGCCGACATCGTCTGAGCCTATGCTGACACCGTCTGAGCCTAGCCAACCCAACGCGGGCAGCGCAGCGCCATGACGAGCTACGCGCTGCGCGTCGACCAGGTGGGCAAGCAGTTCCAGCTCGGCGCCACCGAGAGCTACAGCACCCTGCGAGAGAGCTTGACGCGCTGGAGCAAAGCGCCGTGGAAGAAGTCTAGAGACGCTCGAAAATCCCAGGAGGCGTCGACGTTTTGGGCCCTGCAGGAGGTGTCGTTCGACGTCGAGCACGGCGAAGTGCTGGGCATCATCGGCCACAACGGGGCCGGCAAGAGCACGCTGCTGAAGATCCTGTCGCGCATCACCGAGCCGACTCGAGGCTCGATCGAAGTGCGCGGACGCGTCGGCTCGCTGCTCGAGGTCGGGACCGGCTTCCACCCCGAGCTCACGGGTCGCGAGAACATCTACCTCAACGGCGCCATCCTCGGCATGAGGCGGGTCGAGATCTCTCGCAAGTTCGACGAGATCGTCGCCTTCGCCGAGATCGAAAAGTTCCTGGATACGCCGGTCAAGCGCTTCTCGAGCGGCATGTACATGCGCCTGGCCTTCGCGGTCGCCGCTCACCTCGACCCTGAGATCCTGCTGGTCGACGAGGTGCTGGCGGTGGGAGATCTCGCCTTCCAGAACAAATGCCTCAAGAAGATGAAAGACGTCTCCGGCGCCGGCCGCACGGTGCTCCTGGTGAGCCACAACATGGGCGCCATCCACCGCCTCTGCCCGCGCTGCCTGTTGCTGGATCACGGCCGCCTCGTGCACGACGGCCCGACCGAGGAGGTCGTCAAGACCTACATCGCTCACGGCATCGACGAGGCCGGAATCCTGACTCAGCCTCCCAACCCAGAGAAGTCGATTCACCTGCGCCGAGCCTTCACCGCCAACCGCGACGGCGTGCATCAGCGCGACTTCCGCTACGACGAAGGACTGACCGTGGTCGTCGAGCTCGAGGTCAATCGAGCGATCGAAGGCTGCGCGGTGTGGGTTGGCATCCGTACCGTCGAGCAGGTGTGGGTTCTGGGATCCGCCGACGTCGACTCGGACGCTTCGCGCC
The DNA here is from genome assembly GCA_039030415.1 of Acidobacteriota bacterium. Taxonomy (GTDB): domain Bacteria; phylum Acidobacteriota; class Thermoanaerobaculia; order Multivoradales; family J023; genus JAAELT01. The sequence goes on along the minus strand of JBCCEE010000328.1, from coordinate 4,147 downwards.
TCGAAGTTCGGCAGCCCGGCATCTATCGCACCCAGCTCGACCTGCCGGCTCGCTGGCTGAACGCCGGCATGTACGAAGTCATCATCGGCATCACGCGGTACTCCCCACCGAAGAGTTTCGACCGGGTCGAGCTCGGCACCTTCAACATCCTCGACGTCGACACGCCTTCGCGGCTTCGGACCGGCCAATCCCGCCTCGGCATCCTGCAGCCGTTCTTGGATTGGCGCCTGGAGCCGATCGACGAAGTCCCCGGAGCCCATGCGGACGAGCATTAGCCGGCTCGTCTCTTGGCTTTCGAGCGGTGCGGTTTGGCTCGCCGGGGGCCTGCTCCTGGTGGCGGGCAGGAGTCCCTTGGCGCGTCGACGCCTCGGTCAGATCCACGCCGCCGGCCGTGCAGCCGCGCACAAGAACTACGTCGAGGAGCTACGAGCTCGCTACGACCTGCAGCCCACGGCACGTCTCGGCTTTGGAACGCTGCTCTACGGAAGCGGTAGGATCTCCATCGGCGAAGGCACCTATCTGGGTCGCGACTGCTACGTCTCGGCCGAGCCTGCAGGCGCGAAGATCTCGATCGGCGAGGGCTGCGCCATCAGTCACAGCGTCCACCTGCGCACCGCGAGCTATCGCACCGACGGTCACTTCGCTGAGGCGAGAGAGGCCGAGCTGGAATGGGCAGATCTCCACATCGGCGATCACGTTTGGATCGGAGCCCACGTTTTCATCAGCGGTGGAGTCACCGTCGGAGACAACAGCATCATCGGCGCCAACAGCGTCGTCACGTCGGACGTGCCGCCGGACTCGATCGTCGGCGGTGTTCCGGCGCGACTGATACGCGGGAAACGGCCATGAAACGCTGCGCCCTCGTCGCCGGGTACACGTCGAGCGCCGCGGAGCTCGCATCACGCTTGCCCGAAGTGGACCTGGTGATGGCTTTGACCAGCGAAGACGAGCTCATGCTCAGCGCGCTCGCTCTGGAGCCTGAGGCTCCGCGCCGCATCTCGCCGTTCGATCTGATCTCGACCGCGGAGTTTCAAGAGATCTCCTGGGCGGGCCTGAGGGCTCGGGACCGTTTCGTCGCGACCCTATGCCGGGGGGAGCAGCTGGATGGCATCGACTGGCCGGCCCTGTTCCTCGAAGACAACTTCTTGTTCTTCTTCCGGGACCTGCTGTTCGCCCAACGCTTGGGGGAGAGGCTGAGGGCTCGGGGGATCGACCGTATCGTGTGGGAGACCGGCGCGGACGGTAGCACCGGTCGGGACTTCCGGCTCGGGCTCGCTGGAGTCGACGGCTTGGAGGTCGTAGAGACCGAGCGCGCTGGCCCGCGCGTCGGATGGAAGCGCTTCGCCGATCCCCTGATTCGCCTGATCCGGCGCGTTCGCAAACCCGCCGTCGAGATCCCGGCGAGCTGCGGAGTCGTCGCGGTATTCTCGACCCGCCAGTGGGAGCGGTTCCGCAGCTCGCTGATCGACCTGCGGCAAAGCCTTGGAGACCAGCTTCATCTCTGGTACCTCGGAAACGCCGGTAAGGATCTGATCGCGTGGTGTCGCGACCAGAATATCCCGGTGCTCAGCGTTCGCCACCCCACCCGCGTCGATCCAGACATTCAGCAGTTCTTCCGGAGCCACCAGCAGCGCTGGTTCGATCAAACCCGTTTTCAGCTGGCCGAGGAGATCCGCTGTCCCGCGCTGGCGCGCGACGCGCTGCGGCCACCGCTGGAGCTTCTGTGGAGCTACACCCTGCCTCGAACCGCCCAGTGGGGACGCGACCTGCGCGGCATGCTCGAGACCTCACGGCCGCGTCTCGTGATCGGCACGGCCGCCTTCACCTACCAGACCGCCCTGCCCTACCACGTCGCCAACTCTCTGGATCTGAGCTCGGTCGCACTTTCACACACCTACGTCTCCGGAGATCACAGCCCGGTACCGAGCACTTACCTCGCCTGCCGCAACCGTTTCGAACGGAACGGGTATCGTCGCACCTTCCCCAACGACGAGCGGGTCCTATACTGCCGAAACGCCTCGGACTCGCTGTCCTACCAGCCCGATGCTCCGAGTCTCACTCCATCCGACTCGAGACCGCTGGTCGCGATGCTGACGGCCTCCTCGACGCTGGGGGTCCACCTCCTGCCGATGGTGGATACGGGGGAGCTCGACCGCACTTTGAGAGCCCTCGCCAACCCACCCGAGGAGCTTTCCGGAGTCGACTTCGCCTTCAAGTCGCATCCACGCTTCGACATCTCTCAGCCCCTGCAGCACTGCGTGGGCTCCCCCAACGTTCGGGTACTTCCGGCGACGGCTTCGGTCACCGAGCTGCTCGAGGCGGCTTGGCTGGTTGTGGTGTTCAACCACTACGGCGGCGTCGTGATCGATGCCGCGATGGCCGGCAAACCGATCCTCTTCCTCGACTCGGCGGGCTACTTCTATCCCCACGTCAAAACCCAGGGCTTCGAGTCCGGAACCGTGGTCGATAGCGTCGAAGCCTTCTGGGAGCTGCTCACGCAGTTAGTGCGAGACCACGATCTCTACACAACGCTACAGCGTAAATGCCGGCGCTTCGCCGAACGATACTTGGAACCCGCCGACGCCGACCTCGGGCCGTCCCTGGCTCAGCTCGCTTCCTAGGAGCCGAGGCATGCCCAACGCTCCGATCCGGATCCTCTTCAACACCTGGGCCAACCGGGAGAACACCAATTCTCAAAGCCTCACCGCCCGCGAGATCGCCAGTCGGCTGTCCCCGGAACGGTTCCGCAGCAGCCTGTTCCTCGGCTGGGGCCAGGAGCCTGATCCCAAGGTTGGGGGGCGAGAGGAGATTCGGCTGCTGCGGGTGCCGCCTCGACTGGGCTCGCTGTTCATCGCCCGTGAGCTGCTGTGGGGAAGTCATGACATCGTGTTCTACCCCGCGCTGAATCCAAGAGCCAGCCGGCTGTTCCGAACGGGGCGCAGGCTGGGCCGCAAGCGGCTGGTGGTCGACGGCGTCGAAACGTCGCTGGATCAGATCGCCGCCTGCGGCAAGGAGATCCAGCAGAGGATTTTCGCCAGCCTGAGGCAGGCCGATCTCAGGACGGCGATTACACCCGCCATCTCGCGAGACCTCGCGCAGCAGCACCAGCTGGAGAGCGAGGTCGTCCCGCTGGGGGTCGACCTGTCACTGTTCCAATGGGTCGACCGCTCGCACCACGAGCCGCCCTGGAAAGTCGTCTATGTGGCCTCGATCCAGCAGCGCAAGCAGACCCACATCATGCTGGATTTGGCGCAGAGGCTGCGCTCGCAGGACGTCGAGTTTCACTGCATCGGACCGTGCCTCGGGGATCCCGCCTACTGTGAAGCGCTGTTTGCCCGCAAAGCGCGCGAGCGGCTCGACAAAGTCACGTTTCACGGTGAGCTGAGCCAACCAGAGATTTACCGGCACCTGCGGCAGGCCGATCTCTACGTCCTGCCGTCGCGCCTCGAAGGCTTCGGTAAGACCACCCTCGAAGCCGCCGCCAGTGGATTGCCGGCGATCGTCTTCTCCGACTACGAGACCACGGCGGTGGTCGACGGCGAGACCGGCTTTCAGGTCGCAACCGAAGAAGAGATGCTGGCCGCCGTCGAGGAACTGCTCGCTGACCCAGAGCTGCGCCACGAGATGGGGTGGGCGGCCAGCGCTCACGCCCAGACGTTCTCGTGGGATCCTATCGCCCGCCGCTGGGAAACCCTGTTTTCCCGTCTCGCCCAAGGTGAGGCCGCCTGATGTCGCCGTCTCCTTCCATCGCGGTAGTCATCACCAACTACAACCGCCGCGACGATCTGCGCCAGGCGCTGCTCTCGGTGCGCCAGCAGGATCACGCCGCAGCTGAGATCCTGGTGGTGGACAACGTGTCGGCCGACGGCTCCCGCGAGATGATCACGTCCGAGTTCCCGGAGGTCGAGCTCATCGCGAGTGAAGAGAACCTCGGCATGGCCGGATACTCGGTGGGCTTCCGCCAGGCCCGCAGCGAGCTCCTGTTCCAAATGGACAACGATTCGCTGATTCCCGACTCGAACGTCCTGGGAGAGGTCGCCCAACGCTTCACCGAAGGCCCCGCGGAGCTCGCCGTCGTGGCCTGCCGCGTCGAGGAGTGGCTTCCCGATAGCGATGACATCGACGAGATCAGATCCCGAGATCGACG
>JBCCEE010000327.1:0-9754 GCA_039030415.1 Acidobacteriota bacterium | reverse complement strand
CCGCTTCTTTTCCGATGACGAGCTGCGCGCCGTCGGCTTCGACGAGGCGACGATCAACAACCCGAGGTTCGTCAAAGCGCGTGGCGCAATGAACGACGCCGAGCACTTCGACGCCGGCTTTTTTCGCATTCCGCCGAGCGAAGCCCGGATCCTCGATCCGCAGCACCGCCACTTCCTGGAGTGCTCTTACCAGGCATTGGAAGACGCCGGCTACGCTTCCGAAGCGTATCGCGACCGGGTGGGCGTCTATGCCGGCACCAGCGCCAACACCTACCTGACGCGGGTGCTCACCGGCTCACCGGAGGCGCAGGCGGTCGGCCCGTTCCAGCTGCTGATCTCCAACCACTCGGACTACCTGCCGACGCGGGTTTCCTACAAGCTCAACCTGCGCGGGCCGAGCGTCAACGTGCAGACCGCCTGCTCGACCTCGCTGACCGCAATCCACATGGCCTGCCAGGGTCTGTTGGCCGGCGATTGCGACCTTGCCCTGGCGGGCGGCGCGTCCGTCGCTTATCGCGAGGCCGGCGGCCACATCTACATGGAAGGCGGCATTCAGACGCCGGACGGCCACACCCGCACCTTCGACGCCGACGCCGCCGGCGTCGGCACCGGCAGCGGCGTCGGGGTGGTGGCGCTCAAGCGCCTGGCCGACGCCCAGCGCGACGGCGACACCGTTCGCGCCGTGGTGCTCGGCACCGCCAGCAACAACGATGGCGGGGCCCGGGCTGGTTTCACCGCTCCGGGTGTCGACGGCCAGGCGGAAGTGATCCTCGCCGCTCAAATCCAGGCCGGCGTCGACCCCGAGACGATCAGCTACGTCGAGGCCCACGGCACCGGCACGGCGCTCGGCGATCCGATCGAGATCGCCGCCCTCACCGAGGCGTTTCGCGCCGGCACCGAGCGCCGCGGCTACTGCGCCATCGGCTCGGCGAAGACCAATCTCGGCCACCTCGACGCGGCGGCCGGAGTCGCCGGCTTCGTCAAAACGGTGAAAGCGCTCGAGCACCAGCAGCTGCCGCCCAGCCTGAACTTCCGGAGACCGAATCCCAAGATCGACTTCGCGTCGAGCCCGTTCTACGTCAGCGAACGGCTGGCCGCTTGGCCGGCCGGCGGCACGCCGCGCCGCGCCGCCGTCAGCGCCTTTGGTATCGGCGGCACCAACGCCCACGCGATCCTCGAAGAAGCGCCACCGCCCGAGCCGACCTCAGCCGCCCGCGAATGGCAGATCCTGCCGCTCTCGGCCCGCTCCCAGCCCGCCCTCGACGCCGCGACGGCGCGTCTCGCCGAGGCGCTCGAGACCCGCGACGACCTCGACCTCGCCGATGTCGCCTACACCCTGCAGGTGGGGCGCCAGCCGATGGACCACCGGCGGACGGTGGTGTGTAGGGATCGCGACGACGCCATCGCCGCCCTCACCGGTCGCCGGCCGCGGCAGGTGGTGTCGGCGGTGATCCATCAGGTGACGCCGACCCTAGCGTTTCTGCTCTCCGGCCAAGGCTCCCAGCACCCCGGCATGGCGCTCGGCCTCTACCGCGACGAGCCGGTGTTCCGCCAGACGTTCGATCGCTGCGCCGCCGCCTTGCGCGAGGTCACGGATCTCGACCTGCACCAGCTGATCCGCTCCGGCTCGTCCAAAGCGCTCGACCAAACCCGCATCGCCCAGCCCGCCCTGTTTGCGGTCGAGCTGGCGCTAGCGCGGCTTTGGCAGCATTGGGGGATACGGCCGCAGGCGATGCTCGGCCACAGCCTGGGCGAATACGTCGCCGCCTGCCTCGCCGGCGTCTTCTCCCCGGAGGACGGCACGAGGCTGGTGGCGAAGCGCGGCCAGCTGATGCAGGACCAGCCGGCCGGCGCGATGCTCGCGGTCTCCCTAGCTGCCGGTGACGCCATCGCGATCGCGGCCGAAGCCGAGGTCGGCTTGCTGTCGGTGGCCACCATCAGCGGTCCCAAGACCTGCGTGCTGGCCGGGCCAAGCGAGACGGTGGCCGCTGCCACCGACGCGTTCGAGGCCCGCGGCGTCAAGTCTCGGCGCCTCCACACCTCCCACGCCTTCCACTCGCCGATGATGGAGGCGGTGGTGGCGCCGTTCGTGGCCGAAGTGGAGCAAGTCGACCTCAGGCCGCCACGCATCCCCTACGTCTCGAACCTCACCGGGTCCTGGATTCGAGCCGAGGAGGCCACCGATCCGGCCTACTGGGGCGAGCACCTGCAGCACACCGTGCTGCTGGACGACGGCTTCAACCAGCTCTTCACCAGCGAGCATCAGCTGGTGCTAGAGGTGGGACCGGGTCGCCACCTGACCTCCGCGGCGCGCCAGCACCCGGCCAAGAGCAGCCTGTGCTCGATCAGCCAGTCCCTGCCCGTGCCCGGCAGCAAGCAGGACGACGGCGCCGCCCTCCTCATGGCCCTCGGCCACCTGTGGACGGCCGGCGTCGAGATCGACTGGCGTGCCTTCTCTTCGAACGAGCGCCGCCGGCGGGTGCCGCTGCCGACCTATCCCTTCGAGCGCCAGCGCCACTGGGTCGACCGCCTGACCACGCAGACGGGATCGACCTCGACCGCCGCCAGCGTACCGGAAGCCGCGGTCGATGACGCCGCGACGAGCGCTCAGACAACCGACGAGGCGAGCGAGCCCACCGCCGACGCCCCGGCGGGCGCCAGCGAGCAGGCGATCGCCGCCGCCTTCTGCGAGATCCTGGGGGTCGAGCGCGTGGGACGGCATGACGACTTCTTCGAGCTCGGCGGCAGCTCGCTGTCGGCTCTGCATCTGCCCGCTCTCTTGCGCACCTCCCTGGGCGCCGAGCTCGACGCCACCGCCCTGCTCGAGTCGCCTACCGTCGCCCTGCTGGCCGAGCACGTCGGCGAGCTCGAGCAAGGCCAGCCCCAGCGCCCGGCGTGCCTGGTGCGACTGAGCGCGAGCGGCACCGGCAGCCCGCTGTTCATGGTGCACCCGGTAGGCGGCACCATCTACTGGTTCCGCGACCTGGCCCGCGCCCTCGACGCCGGCCGGCCGTTCTATGCCCTGCAGTCGCCGGGCCTGCACGACGGTGAGGAAACGCTGGGCTCGGTCGAAGAGATGGCCGCCCACTACCTGGAGGCGGTGCGCCAAACCCAGCCGCACGGCCCCTACTGGCTCGGCGGCAGCTCGATGGGCGGCTCGATCGCTTTCGAGATGGCGCGCCAGCTGCGGGCGGCGGACGAAGACGTAGCGCTCTTGGTGCTGCTCGACTCGCCGTGCCTCGACCAGCTGCCGCCGCGCCCCGACGAAGCCCAGATCCTGGCCTCGGTATTCAACGGCAGCTGCCCGCTCGACGTCGACACGCTGCGCGACCTGCTGGCGAGCCAAAATCTCGACACCGTCCTGCAGCGCATCAGCGAAGCCGCAGCAGAGCGGGCCGAAGCCGTGGCCGCAGGCTCGAACGGCAATGGCGCCAGCGCGCCCGAGCCGTCCCCGGACGGCCAGCCGACCACCCACCGCGACGAGGTCCGCCGCCTCTACCGGGTCAGCAGCGCCAACGTCAACGCGCTCTACACCTACGAGCCCGAGCCGCAGCCGGTGTCGGCGATGTTCCTGCGCGCCGCCCACAGGCGCGAAGTCGACGCCCAGCGTCCCGAGCTGCCGTGGGTGGCGCTGGCCGAAGACGGCATCGAGATCCAGCCGGTGCCGGGCGACCACGTCAGCATGAACTACCCGCCCAACGTCGACGAGGTGGCACGCCGCCTGCGCCGCCGACTCGGTCGCAACTAGATACCCGCAATTGAGCTCAGGCGCTGCCTCCCAAGAGACCCGATTTCGAACCCACTGATCCGAAACCCAAGGAGCCCCCCAAGATGCACGAAGTCTCAGAACCTCAGCGCCCGCGCTCGCGGCGGGCGATGACGCTGACCCCCGCCCTTGTCCCCGCCCTTGCCTCCGCTCTGGTCCTTGCCCTCTTGCTCGGCCCGACGTCGCAGCTGGCCGCCAGCGACAGCGGTCTGGAGGGCATCTGGAAAGGCATGCTGGTCTCCAAGGCGGCGGAAGTCGAGGCCGAGATCCTGATCGAGGTCGGCCGCACGCCGGAAGGCGACTATGCCGGCACCTTCGACATGCCGGTGCAGAACTACATCTTCCATCCCCTCGACACCATCAGCCTGGAAGGCTCCAAGGTCGCCTTCGACTTCTATCGCGACTCCGAGCGCCGCGGCAAGAACGCCCGCTTCGCCTTCGAAGGCGAGCTCTCCGAGGACGGCCAGAAGATCACCGGCAACGTGATCGACGGCGACATCCGGATTCCCTTTCATCTCACCTGGACCGACCCGCCAGGCACACCGCGCGAGGAGCCGACGGTCCCCGACGTCGCCACCATGTCCGATGACGGCGACAAGCTGCGCGACGCCTTCAACCGCGAGCAGGATCACGTCCGCCTGGTGATGACCCTGTCCCCCACGTGAGCGGTCTGCCGTATGAGCGCCCGTGTGGTGCAAAGGTATGTGCTCGACAAAATCGACGATGACCGCCTCCGGACCTACGTGGTGTGGGGGCCGATGCTGGGAGAAGAAACCGAAGCCGACGCGCCCAAGGGCAGCGTCTTTTTGAACGATCCACGCTCCAGTCATTTTTGGACCGGGGCCCACACTCTGGTGGAGGCGTTGCAGGACCCGATCGGGCTCGAAGACGAGCCCGCCTGGGACGTCTTCCTGGTTTACGGCCCGGGCGTCCAATGGGGCGAAACCCCGCCGGTGCCGGACTACTACATGCACCACGGCCGGTCGCTGCCCGAGGAGCGGCACCTCAACGGCAACAAGCTGTTCGAAGCGGTGAGCCGGCTGCTCACCGCCCGCGCCGAAGAGACCCCGGCGGCCGTGGCGGGTTCATCGAAGTGAAGACTGCCGAGATTTGACATCACCCGAAGGAGACGCGGCATGAAGCTGACAACGTGGACCCTGGCAGCCGGGGCGCTGATGATGACCTGGAGCTCCCTCCAGGCCGAGGAATCCATCGTCGAAGAGGCCTCGACGCAACAGTTCACCATCCAGCCGGCGACGTCGGAGATCCGCGTCGACTCGGACCTCGACGAGCCGGCCTGGGAGCAGGCGGTGACGATCCCGCTGACCCGCGAGTGGGCGCCGGGAGACAACGCCGAGCCGCCGGTCGAAACCGAATGCCTGGTGACCTTCGACGAGAACAACCTCTACGTCGCTTTTCGCGCCTTCGACCCCGAGCCGGAGAAGATCCGCGCGTTCCTCGGCGACCGCGACGTACCCTTCTCCGACGACACCGTTGGCTTCCTGGTCGACACCTTCAACGGCCGGCGCGAGGCCTTCGAGTTTCGCGTCAATCCCCTCGGCGTGCAGATGGACGGCATCCTGACCGACATCGGCCTCGCCAATCAGGACATCAACTTCTGGCAGCGCATCGACTACGACGGCGCCCAGGACTGGTCCTGGGATGCGATCTGGAGCTCCGCCGGCAAGATCACCGACGAGGGCTATGTCGTCGAGATGGCGATCCCATTCCGTCAGCTGCGCTTCGCTGGCAGCAGCGGCCCACAGAACTGGGGCTTCCTCGCCACCCGCCACTATCCGCGCAACTTCGAGTACGAGCTGCGCTCGAGCCGCCGCGATTTCGACCTCAACTGTCAGGTCTGCCAGTTCGATACGCTGGCCGGCCTGGCCGACCTGCCGAGGGGCGAGAACCTCGAGATCGTGCCGACCGTCACCACTCTGAGCACCGAGAACCTGGTCGCCGACTCGAGCGATGATGAAACCGACCTCGGGCTCTCGCTGCGCTGGGGCATTACGCCCAACGTCTCGCTCAACGCCACCCTCAACCCCGACTTCTCGCAGGTCGAGGCCGACGTCGCCCAGCTCGACGTCAACGAGCGTTTCGCCCTCTTCTTCCCCGAGCAGCGGCCGTTCTTCTTAGACGGAGCCGAGATCTTCGCCACTCCGATCCAGGCGGTCTACACCCGCACCATCGCCGACCCGGAAGGCGGCATCAAGCTCACCGGGCGCCATGGCGACAACTCATTCGGCGTGCTGTTCGCCGAGGACCGCATCAACAACCTGAGCTTCCCGACGTTTCAGCGTACGGGCCGCGGCTTCCTCGACGAGAACGTCACCAGCGGCGTGCTGCGCTATCGCCGCAACGTCGGCGACACCTCGACCCTCGGCCTGCTGTACACCGGCAGAGAGGGCGACGTGTACTCCAACCACGTACTCGGCGTCGACGGTCGCTTCCAGGTCGGCAAATCCGGCATCTTCCGCTTTCAATACCTGAAGACGGAAACCGAATATCCGGATGAGCTGGCCGAGGCCAACAATCAACCCCTGGGCTCGTTCAACGACGACGCCCTCGAGCTGCGCTACGACTACCAGACCCGCGACTGGCTGGGCATCGTGCGCTACCGCGCGTTTGGCGAAGGCTTCCGCGCCGACTACGGCTTCATCCGCCAGGCCGGCCTCAACGAAGTCTCGGCGGTGCTCGTGCGCAGCTTCTGGGGCGATCCCGACGACTGGTACACCCGCCTGGCGGTGCAGTACGACCACATCCAAGGAGAGACCGAGGACGGTGAGCGCTTCGACGAGAGCAACAACATCACCTTCATCTACGAAGGGCCGCGGCAGAGCATCGTGCAGTGGGCGATCCGCGACAACTTCGAGACCTTCTTCGGCCAAAGCTTCGACAACCCGCGCACCGACCTCTACATCTCGATGCGTCCGACGCGCCGCACCGAGCTCGAGGTGCTGCTGCGCGGCGGCAAATCGATCGACACCTTCAACGTCCGCCAGACCGAGTTCATCACCGGTCGCGTCAACGCCAAGTTCAAGCTGGGTCGCAAATTCACCGCCGACCTCTCCCACGAGCTGCGCGAGTTCTCGATCGACGAAGGCACCTACCTGATCGCCAACCTGACCCAGACGACGCTGATCTACCACTTCAGCAACCGTGCGTTCGTGCGCGCTATCGTCCAGTACAACGACACCGAGCGCATTCCGCGCCTTCACAACGTGCCGTCGATCGTCGAGCCCAACCTGCAGACCGGGCTCACCCAGGGTCTGTTCTCCTACCGGCTCAACGCCAAGACCGCGCTGTTCGTGGGCTACTCGGACAACTACCTGGGGCGCGAGACCATCGACCTCGATCAGACCAACCGCACGTTCTTCGTCAAGCTCAGCTACGCCTGGCTGAGGTAGCACCCGATGCCGTTCTCGGCTGAGCAGAAACGGGCTCAAGAGCACGTTTCTGCCACCGCCAGAAAGTTCCTCGACTTCGTCGAGCAGCGTCCCCACCTGCTCGACGAGTCGACCTTCGAAGGCTTGTTCCGCGGCGCCTACGAGGTCGTGCCGACGCCGTCCGGCATCGAGCTCGGCGAGGACTACCTGCAGCCCTGGCCGATCTTGATCGACGAGACGCGCCGGCGTCGCTTCGAGCGCGCCGGCGTCGCCATCGCCCGCCTGGTACGCGGCATTCCGGAGCGGTTCTTCGCCAACGACCCCAAAGCCGTAGCCGAGTTCTACGGCCTGGAGAACGAGCTCTCGGCTGCCCTGCTGCTGAGCTCGCCGAGCTTCATCCACGAGACCCTGGGCCGCGGCGACTTCATGGAGACGGAGAGCGGCCTCAAATGCATCGAGGTCAACTTCGGCAACCTGGGAGGCTGGCAGCACAGCGCCTACGCCTCGCTCTTCACCAGCCATCCCGACATCAAGGACTTCACCGAAGCCCACGGCCTCGAGCTGGTCAACCGCAACTCGATTCGCGCCCTGCTGCGCCACGTGGTGCGCGACTCGCTGCGGCGCCTGCCGCCCGGCAGCAAACAGCTCAACGTGATGGTGGTGGCGTCGGATGACGGCAACACCTCCTTGGGCAGCCATCCCCTGGCTCACTACGAGCGCGAATTCCGGCAAGTGCTGCGCTGGATGGGTGGCGGCCGAATCACCGGCCGTCTCGATGTCGTCAAGCTCGGTCAGCTCGAATTCCACGACGGCTGGCTCGAGGTCGACGGCATTCGCTACCAGAGCGTCATCGAGCAGAACGCCGGTGAGCCCAGCACGCGCATCTTCCGCAGCGCCAAGGCCGGCAAAGTCTGCTGCTACTGCGGCCTGATCGGTACCGTCACCGGTGATAAGCGCAACCTCGCCCTGCTCTCCGAGCATCAGAGCTCCCCGCGCTTCTCGTTCGACGAGCAGCGCTGCATCGCGCGCTACGTTCCCTGGACCCGCCACCTGATCGACGCGTCGGTCGAGCGCGGCGGGCGCCACCATCCCATGCGCCAGCTGCTGCTCGACCGCCAGCGAGACATGGTCATCAAGGCCGGCCTCGGCTTCGCCGGCTATCAGGTGGTCGTAGGGCGCTTCGTCGACTCGGCGCAGTGGCAGAAGCGCCTCGACGAGGCGCTCGAGGTCGGCGGCTGGATCGCCCAGGAATACCTCGAGACCCTGCCGCAGACCTACCAGCAGGGCAAACGCGGCGCGGGGGCCTACGACGTCATCTGGGGCCTCTACGTCTTCGGCGACAGCTACGGCGGTGAGTTCTTCCGCATGGCTCCGCGCGCCCAGCTGGCGACCGTCAACATCGCCCAGGGCGGTCGCATCGGCGTCGTCTTCAAGGCACTGAAAGCGTCGTGAAGCTGTCGGGCCGACCCGCTCGCGACGCGGCGCTCGACGCCGCCGCGGGCGGCTTCCGCACCTTCGCCGTGGTCTGGCTCGGCCAGCTGGTGTCCCTGATCGGCTCCGGCATCACCCGCTTCGCGCTCGGCGTGTGGGTCTACGAACGAACCGGCTCGGCGACCCAATTCACCCTCATCGCCGTCTCGGTCGCCTTGCCCGGGCTGCTCATCGCGCCGCTCGCCGGCGCCATGGTCGACCGCTGGAATCGTCGCTGGGTGATGCTCGCCTCAGACCTCGCCGCCGGCCTCAGCACCCTAGCGCTCGCCGCTCTCTACTGGAGCGACGCGCTGCAGCTCTGGCACATCTACCTGATCGTCGGCATCGGCTCGATCTTCGGCTCCTTTCAGATGCCGGCCTACCTCGCCGCCTCCACCCTGCTCGTCCCCAAGCAGCACCTCAACCGTTCGAGCGGCATGATCCAGCTCGGGCAGGCTTCCGCCGGCGTCGTCTCGGCGCCCGTCGCCGGCGCCCTCTTCACCCCCCTCGGCCTCGGCGGCATCATCGTCATCGACGTCGCCACCTTCCTGTTCGCGGTCACCACGCTGTGCTTCGTGCGCGTGCCGTCCCCTCCCAAGAGTGCCGACGGCACCCAGAGCCGCGGCTCCCTACTGCAGGAAGCCGCCTACGGCTGGCGCTTCATCCGCCAGCGCCCCGGCCTCCTCGGCCTGCTGCTCTACTTCGCGCTGATGAACCTGGCCTTCAGCATCGCCGCCGTGCTGGTCATCCCCCTCGTGCGCTCCTTCTCGACCGTCGCCCTGCTCGGCATCGTGCTGGCCATCCAGAGCGCCGGCCAAGTCGTCGGCAGCCTGTCGCTCACCCTCACCGGCGGCCCGCGTCAGCGCGTTCGCGCCATACTCCTGTGCGGCCTGCTGATCGCCGTCTCCATGCTCATCGTCGGCCTGCGCCCCTTCGCTCCGCTGGTCGCCGCCGGCCTCTTCCTGATGATGTTCTGCTTCGCCTTCATGAACGGCTGCAGCCAGGCCGTATGGCAGACCAAAGTCCCGCCCGACGTCCAGGGTCGCGTCTTCGCCGTCCGCCGCCTGATCGCCCAGATCACCTCCCCGATCGGCTTCTTCCTAGCCGGCCCCCTGGCCGACTACGTCTT
>JBCCEE010000326.1:0-9769 GCA_039030415.1 Acidobacteriota bacterium | reverse complement strand
GACGAACTTCAGATCGGCGGCAATCGCATGCACGGCATTGCACTCCGCCCCGGTGCTGATCGTGCCCGGCGTCCCCAGCGGGGAGGCCGCCGCGACCAGCGCCCCGCTGCGGCGCACTTCCACGCAGCAGCTGACATCTCCCGCGAATCCCTGGTCCGCCTGCAGCCGGCAGGAAGCGACGTCGAGGATGAGATCCACGTACTGCGTGACCGTTGTGCCCGCCGGCACGTTGATGCTGTTGCCCTGGCAGTCGAAATAGGTCGCGGGGATAGTGAATCCGGCGTCGACCCACACCGTCAGCTGCTGGCTGCGTGGCCGCGCCCGGAAGAACCTCGCATTGCTCGTCCCGTTCTCGTTGGATCGCACCCTGAGCGTACAGTCGTTCACCGAGCCCGACGAGCTGGTGCTCGCCACGAAGCTTCGCTCAGAGGTGGTCTGCCCGAAAGCCGGGGCCAGCCCGAACAGGAGGGCGAGAACCCCGACGATGAGCGACCGCATCGGCTTGCTCGACCCAAGTCCAACGCCAAGCACCGGCACGTCAAACGCCGGCACGTCAAACGCCGGCACACTCAACACCGACACGCCCAAAACCCTCGAATGGCGAGCGGGGAGGCTGCGATCGATCTCGCGATCCGCGCCTGAGGGTGGGAGGAAACTCAGCATGGCTGACCTCCTTTTGTTTAATTCAACAATTGCAACGATAAAGAAGATGCACTTCAGGTCGATCTATGCCCAAGTGCTACTCAAGCGGCCTGCCGAGATTCCAACCTGAAACAGCGTTTTATATCGGGTAGCTCTCGCTCGGTGGAGAGTTTGTCGCAATAGAATCCGCGGTGGCCTTACGTATTGAGTTACCTTTCCCAGAAATTTGAGTTACTCGATGGCCCAACATCGATAGCGCCAACATCGCCCAGGAGCTTTCGCCGAAGCTCCCTCAATCAGGAATGCCTGCTAGGCTCGCCGCATGAGTGGAGCTCGAGAATCGGTCGACGTCGTCGTTGTTGGAGCGGGCATCGCGGGCTTGGCGTCAGCGCGAGCCGCGGTGAGCGGCGGACTCTCGGTGCGGGTGCTCGAGGCGCGCGAGCGGGTCGGTGGACGGCTGCTCACGGTGGACGGTCTGGATCTTGGCGCCACCTGGTTTTGGGCTTCGGAACCGCGGATCCAGCGCTTGATCCAAGAGCTCGCCCTATCGACGCATCCGCAGCACCTCGCGGGTGACGCCATGTACCACGCGCACGAAGGGGCGGCACGCATCCAAGGCAACCCGGTGGACGTGCCGGCCGGGCGCTTCTCGGCCGGCGCCGAAGCCCTGGCGCGGGCGGTCGCGGCGCAGCTACCGGAAGACGGTATTCGCTTGGCCTGCCCGGTGGCGAAGATCCGGCTCGCAGGAGACCGTATCGAGGCCCATACCGATGCAGGCGTCTTCGCCGGCGAGCATCTTGTGCTCGCTCTGCCACCGGCCCTGGCGGTGGCGCGCATCACCTTCTCGCCGGAGCTCCCGAAGCAGCTCGCCGGGCTCGCGGCTCAGACCCCGGTATGGATGGGCAACATCACCAAAGTCGTGGCGCGCTATGCCGAGCCGTTCTGGCGCAAGCAGGGCCTCGCCGGCTCAGCGATCAGCCACTTGGGCCCGATGCGAGAGATCCACGACATGAGCGGACCGGGCGGCGAACCCGCCGCCCTCTTCGGCTTCGCGGCGGCAGGCCCACCCGGCCCCGACCGGATCACCCGCGAAGCCATGCTCGCCCAGTTTGGCATGCTGTTCGGCCCGCAGGCCGCCGAGCCCGTCGAGCTCCATCTCCAAGACTGGCGCGACGAGCCCTTCACCTCGCCCCCCGGCGTCGAGCGGCTGGCGCAGTACGAGCTCTTCGGTCATCCGCTCTACGCCAAACCCGCCCTCGGTGGCCGTTTGCACTGGGCCTCGACCGAGACGACAGTCGAGAGCCCCGGACACATCGAGGGCGCGCTGGCAGCGGCGGACCGAGCGGTTCGCGCGATCCTCTGAGCCTGGCTAGTCACATCGGGCCAAGGCACGATTGATCATCGGGCCGATGCTGATCTTGGTGCCGGGGATATCCGGGTTAGCCTTCCAGATGGGATCAATCGCCGGGTAACGCGAACGCGCCAATCCGTTGAGCGCATAGACCGAACCTCCGGTACGAAAAACCGCCGCTTGGTACGGCACGCAATCGACATGACCTCGCTCTACCGAGAAGGGCCATTCCGCTCCGAATTCAGCGGCTGTCACCAGCTCCCCCGGGCTCGCTTCCGGTTGGTTTGCCGGCGCCGCCGTCCTTCGTTCACCGCACGATGCAAGGGCTCCCACGAGGATAAACGAAAGGTACAGCACTGAGGACTTATAGGTTTTCATGTCATGTGATCGGAGCGCTCGGAGCATAAACCTTGACATCGGAAATTGCCTCAGCTCGATCGGTCGTCGAGCTATAGAGCATGCTCGTTGCAATGATTTCGGTATTGCTTGCGACCATGTTGAAGTAATAGCGATAATCCGCCGACATCTTCAGGTCGTAGGTGCTGTCATAGGGGGCGTTGTCTTTGACCGATCGGATCCCGTTGTCGCGACCTGAGGTTCTGACATAGCCCTCGCTTCTGAGAATCTGGCCTCCCGAGTTGCCATAGTAACGAAATCGATACTCCCCAGCCTCATCGGTGTACTTCTCGAATTTAGCGCCCATAGCGTTTACTCCTTGATTGCATTGAGATTCATTGAACGGGCCTGCACGCTCCTCATTGAGCTAGAAGGCAGTCTCAATGAGTGAGACCCGAATCCAAGGAGAGGGTTGAAATCTACGTCGTACCAACAAAGTGCAGGTCGACTGCAGCCGGCATCAGGCTAGCTCATCGCCCCAAAGCCGACGCCGGCACGAACGCCGGCCCACCGTCGAAACCCGGCTGATCGGTCAAACGTTCGACGGTTCGGGTCGCCACATCGACCCGCCACAGCTCCCAATCACCGCCCTCGTCCGCCACGCCTCCGAAGGCGATGTGAGAGCCATTGCGCGACCAGGCTGGCACCAGATCGTTGTATGGACGATCGGTGAGGCGAATCACCTCGCCAGTAGCGAGCTCGACCATCGCAATATCTGCCTGCTCACCGACGTAGGTGTCGTAGGCGATGAAGCGGCCGTCCGGCGACCAGGCGGGATGGCCCAAGTAGACGCCAGCTTCGGTGCGTCGAACCGGCGTCGCGCCTTTGACCGGGACGTCGAGCGTGTGGAGATCCCAGCCCGACTCGAGACGGCGCGCAAAGGCAATACTCTGGCCGTCCGGCGACCAGGTGGGATAGCGATCGACCTCCGCATCGTCCGTGAGGCGACGCTCGCCGTTACCGTCCGGCCCAGCGAGGTAGAGATCCTCCTGGTCATCGCGCACCGCCGAGTAAACGATCCACTCGCCCGTCGGAGACCAAGCCGGCGCCGAATCGCCATTGGGATCTTCGAACAGCTCCTCCTCACCGTTCATCAGAACCGTCCGCTGCGGCTCCTCTTCGAAGCGCTGGTAGACCACCCGGTCACGCGACGCGTCGTAGCGCGGCCCCCCTTCGCCCAACGGTGAACCCGCCAACAGGACCGTCTCACCAGTATCCGGCTGCAGCGCATAGATGTCGCCGTTGCCGCTGCGTGCCGAGCCGAAGACGATCCACTCGCTGTCTGCCGATTCAGAAGCCACCGGCTCCATTGGCCCCTCCAGCGCTGGCGTTACGGCGTCCTCCGAGCTGCCTGGACCACAACCCGCGGCGAGCCAAGCGACAAACAACCAGCAGACAAACCGCATGAGAGCCTCGCTTTCATAAGAGTCCTTTGGTGAGGACTTCGTCAGCTCGGCTGACTTGGATCGACTGTCGCTGGCAGGTTATAGCGACGCGCAGAGGATACGATCGACGGTGATCTCAGCCACGACAGTTGGCAACCGCTGGCTCTAGATCGAGAATAGAGACTCTCAGAGAGCCACTGAGGTGCCAAGAGGCTCTGAATCGTACGATGGGAAGGGATGCAGAGATGACGTCAACAAGCTCTAAGCCGGTAGTGATCTCGACCCGCCGGCCCCTGCCGCTGTCCCAGCTGGCTCCGGACGACTTCGAACGCTTGACCTATTGGCTGGTCCGGCGGGAGGGCTTCGACGGGGTCGAGCACTTGGGGGCGGCCGGGAGCGAGCAGGGTCGCGACGTGATCGCTACCCGTGACGGCCTGCGGTATGCGTTTCAGTGCAAGCGCGTTCAGAGCTTCACCGCCGCCGACGCGCGGGCCGAGATTACTAGGGTCCGCGGGCTACCTGAAGACTAGCAGCCCGACGTCTATGTCTTCGTGATCTCCAAGACGGTACGCACCGACACCCGAAAGCTAGCTCGCCAGGCCTGGGGCAACGACGAAAGCTGCCGCTTTTGGTGCGGCTCGGAGCTCGACGAGCGCATCAAGAGGCATCCGGAAGTCCTCGCCGAATTCTTCGATCTCGGTAGCCAGGGGAAGGCGCTGCCGGATCCTGAGATCGAGGCCTACCGTGCCTGGGCGAGCCAACGCTATCGCGGGCTCCACTTGATCGGCCTCGGCGGCGGCGACGTCAAGGTGCGGGTCGATGAAGTGTATGTGCCGCTGCGGATCTCCCACCGGCCAGAGCTCGACTTCGATCTCCGCACCGGTAAGCGCCGCGGCGACCTCGCGCGCTCCGCAGGCTCCGGCGACATCGAGCTCGAGAAGATCTTCGACCCCGAGCTCAACGACGGCCATGCCCTGATCTTCGGCGACCCCGGGGCGGGCAAGACGACAGCGCTGCTCAAACTGCTCAACCAGGCGTGTACCGAAGGTCCGGAATCCCTTCGCCTGGCGGAGGACGCAGTAGCGCTCTTCCTGCCGCTGCGCCGGCTCGCAAACGCGGATCTCGACGCACCTCTCGACGTCCACCTGCGGCAGCAGCTGCCCGAGCGCTTTGGGGCGCTCGTCACTCGCCTATGGCAGCGCGGCCGGCTCGTGCTTTTGCTCGACGGCCTGGACGAGATCGGCGACGACCAGCGCCGCCAGGAGGTTTGCGCCTACCTCGACTTCCAGCTCGCCGGCGACGAGCGGCGAGGGATTCGCGCCGTGATCTCCTGCCGCTACGCCGGCTACGGCGGATCGGTGAAGCTCGCCGGGCGCTTCCTGCACCTCGACGTTCAGCCGCTCGACGCGCAGCAGGTGCGGGAGCTGGTGCAGCTGTGGTTCCGCAAGGTGCAACCGCTCATCGCCGACTACCGCGAAGGCGACGCGCGTCGCCCCGCCGAAGCGCTGATTGCCGCCCTCGAGGGCGTCGGCTATTCAAGCCAGCAGCTCAAGGTGCTGGTGAGCTCGCCGCTGCTGCTCACTCTGCTGTGCGTGGTCGTGCTGCGCGGCGGCGAAATGCCGCGCCATCGCGTGACCTTTTACGATCAATGCCTGCGCGTGCTGCTCAGCAAATGGAGCCAGGCCACCAAGGGCATAGAACCCTTACTCGACGTCGAGACCGCGCTCGCCGTGCTGCGGCCGCTCGCCTGGCGGCTTCACATCGAGGGTCGCCGAGACGACGTTTCGAAGGCGTACCTGCTGACGCACCTGCGCCAGCGCTTACGCCATCTGGCCCCCCAAACTTCGCCCTTCCGGGTGCTCGAATGGCTACACCGCGCCACCGGCGTGATCGACGAGTATGCACCTCTGCGCTACGGCTTCATGCACCTCGGCTTGCAGGAATACCTGGCGGCCGCCCACGTCGCCAGCCGCGGCGAAGGGCTACTGGATCAGCTGGTGGAGAGGTTTGGAGAGCGTTGGTGGCGAGAGGTGATCCTGCTCTTGCTGGGATTGCCTGGACAGGCCATCTTTACGCCGTTCCTACAGCGACTCCTGGCCTCGGACGCCCCACTCGCCCATCCCGAGCTGCTGCGCGCTGGGCTGTCCGAGGCGCCCGAGGTGGTGCTCGGACCCTTCTTGGAGGCCCTAGACCAGACCTCCGATCCAGCGCGCCAGGCCGCCATCCTGAGAATGCTGCGCGGACGCTGTGATGACCCGTTGATCGCCCGCGCCCGCGAATGGGTCGACAGCGATCACCCGGATCTGAAGGCTCTGGCACGCCAGGCGGTAGCGGAATGCAGCGGGGCTGCGAGCCGTGGAGACCGCACCAGCCACGACCTGGCGATGCTATACCTACCTGGCGATGCTGCCGCGGCAGCCGAGCTGACCGCTCGGCTAGAGCGCCAGGGCTTACGCCTGCTGTCGACTTCGGGCTGGGAGGCCGATCTCGAGACGATCATCGAAAGTGTCCAGCGGGTTGCGGTGCTGGTGGGGGCCGGCGAGCTGCCATGGGAGCACCGCGCCCGCCGCGAGTGCCTAGAGTACCTGGCCGGCGATGGCCTGCAGCTGATACCCGTGGGGTTGCCCGGGGGCGAGCTGCCGACGCTGCCGTCGACGGTGGCCTGGGCACCTTGGGTTGACGCTTCAGCCGGCCTCGAAACCGAAGCGGTCGCCACCCTCGGGCGTTGGGCTCTCGAACCCAGCTCAGGGGCTGCTGCACTCACTGGACAAGCCGACACAGCAGCGGAGCACCGGAAGCTGCTTGTCGAACCGCGGACGGGCATGCGGTTCGTTTGGGTGCCTGGTGGGCGATTTCGCATGGGCGGTACAAGGCATGACGATGAGAAGCCCCAGCACTGGATCCGCATCTCACCGTTCTGGCTGGGCGAGACACCGGTGACCAACGCTGAGTACGCCGCCTTCCTGGAGCAAACGCGGCACCCGGAGCCTGCTCAGTGGCGAAACAGGGACTTCGCGCATCCCGAACAGCCGGTGGTGGGCGCCAGCTGGCATGACGCCAAAGCGTTTTGTGCCTGGCTCTCTGAAAGCATGCAAGAGACAGCGAGGCTACCCAGCGAAGCCCAGTGGGAATTTGCCGCTCGCGGTGTCGATGACCGGGAATATCCGTGGGGTAACGAGCCTCCGGATGAGAGCAGGGCGTGTTTCGGTCTTGATTGGGAGAGCGACCACACGGCACGGGTGAGAATGCGACCGGCCGGAGCGGGGCCGTTTGGCACTCTGGATCAGGCTGGCAACGTGTGGGAGTGGTGTCAAGACGTTTGGGACGAGGCCGCCTACCGGAAGCGGGCTGGAAGAGAGCCGCTGGACCCGTTAGTCACGGAAGGTGAGGCAGGGTTCCGGGTGCTCCGGGGTGGCGGCTGGGACGGCTCCGCGGGGATCCTGCGGGCTGCTTGCCGCCTCAGGAGTCTCGCTGCGGACCGCGGCCGCTACATCGGCTTCCGTGTGTTGGCCGCTCCCTCGAGCCCTTGATTTCTTGGTTCCATTGGGCTTTGTGGGGTCCAGGAGCGTAGCCTCGAGCCGGGCTTCCCAGCCAAGGGATGTGGCCTACCCATCGGAAACCTCACCAGCCAGTGGTGGGGCAACCACTACCTCTCCGGGTTGGATCACTACGTCAAGCGACAGCTCAAAATTCCACACTACCAGCGCTACATGGACGACAGCACTCTTTTTGCTGATTCGAAGGCGCAGCTCTTACACGCACGAGAGGCTGTTCAAGCGTGGCTCGCCGGTGAACGAGGACTCCGTCTCAAACGGCCAAACGCACAGCCTTGGCGTACTAGCGGTCGTTTCACTTACCTCGGATATCGTGTCTCGCGCTCCGGCGTGCAGCCGACCCATGAGGTTCTGGGGCGCATGCGTCGACGCGTTACCGATGTCGTACTCCAGGGCAACCGTGAGCGCATTGAACGCTCCGTAGCCTCCTACCGAGGCGTTGTCTTCTTCGGCCAGCCTCAGTCCTGAGCTCGACAATGGAGCATCTCCCTAACAGTCTCCTGCCAAAACGTGACACTCGTTGACAAAGTGTCCAACAAACGTCGATCCGAAGGACCAGGGGCTGCGCCCCTGGACCCCGCAAGAAGCCTAAAACCAAAGGTCAAAGGCTCGAGGGAGCGGCCAACACACGGAAGCCGATGTCGCGGTCGCGGTCCGCAGCGTGACTCCAGCCGCGGTGAGCAGCCCGCAGGGGCCCTGCGGAGTAGAACCAGCCGCCACCCCGGAGCACCCTGACTGGATCTTCGATCCCTAGACCCTCCATCGCGTCTGCCGACCACTCCCAGACGTTGCCCGCTAGATCGCAGTGCCCATAACGGCCGTTTCCTGCAGGGTAGACACCCACTGGCGTCGGGACACCGACATTCGGTTCGAACTCTGGCGCGAAGTTGGCCCGCTCTTCGTCCGGTTCGGCCTCACCCCAGGGGTATTCGCCCGCCACCGGAGTTGCTGCCAGCTCCCATTCCTGCTCCGTCGGCAAGCGGATCTCGAAACCGCGCTGCTCGCCGAGCCAGCGGCAGTAAGCATCGGCCTCGTACCAGGAGACACCGACCACCGGTCGACTCGGGTGCTCGAGCTGTTCGAGCCAGTCGTCAGGCGCCTCCCAACCCTTCTCGCCCCTCAACTTCCAACCCTCAGGATCCCAAGATTCCGGCTCCTCATACCCCCGCGCTTCGACGAAGCGCTGATACTCCTCCACGGTAACCGGATACTTGCCGAGGCGTAGACCGTTCAGCCCAGGCACCTCGACGAGCCGCGACTCATCAGCTCCGGCGGCGAGCCGTGGATCGCCGGCTCGGCCCAAGGCTTCTGCTACGCGAATCCGCTGCTCCACCGACACTTCCCTAGCACCTTCGAGCTCGAACACAGCCAGCGAACGCTCTAGAGCCCCTTCATAGGCTGCTGAGACCTCGGCCGCAGGCTTGTACTGCAAAACCTCGGCGGGACGCAGCAGACAGCCGAGAATGCCGGCAACCCTGGCCTCGGTGGCGAGGTCGGCATTGTCGCCGCGCAGCGCCAGGACGCGCTCGAGCAGGCGATCGACCCGCCCAAAGCCACCTTCATCCAGTAGACAGCCCGGCAGTAGCTCGACGGTCTCTCGCCACTGGGCATCCTCTAGCCGATCGCGCACTACCGGCCAGGCATCCTGCTCGGGATCGTCACCGTCTCCACGCCAGGCGAGCTGCAGTGCCGCCAGGTACTCCTGGAACGTCAGGTGCCAGAACCGCAGCTGGCGGCCACCGATCTCCTCGACGACGCCGCTGCCCAAGCACTCGAAGGTCAGCCAGCGACGCGCTGCCATCAGACGGCCCTCGGCGTCGAGCTCCGGCGCCTCGCGCTGCCACAGCAGCGCGACCGCCTCGGCCGCCTGTTCGAGATCGAACGTTGAGCGCTTGCCACCTTCGGTCGTCATCATGGCCAGGGCCAGGCGGGCGAAGGCCCGCCAGGCGAAGAGGTCGGTGATGCCCTGCTCATGCCGTGCCGGGCTTCGCGCCGCAATCAACCAGCGCAGCACCGCGCGGTAGACCCGCGAGAGCCCTTCCGGCAGCTTGCCCTCGTTCCAGTGGACCACGCACAGGCAGGTCAGCATCACCGGATTGCCCGCTAGCCGACGCACCCGCGAACGGCTGACGATCGCCTCGCTCAAGGCTTCGCTGTAGCGCTCTCCCCCGCGACCCCGACGCTCACTGCCGGTAGCATGCAGCGCGGCCACCCAGTGGCTGACGAAAGCGCGAATTTCGGCGTCTCCGAACGGCTCGATGGTGGCGCGATGGAAGCCCAGCTCCAGCAAGGGGCCAGTAGCGATTGGCCGGCTGGTGACCACGACCGGGCCCTGCCAACGCCGGCAGGCGTCACGAAAGATCTCGAAGATCCGCCGTCTCAAGGCATCGTCGGCCGCTTCGTCCAGGCCGTCGAGCAGCAGGATGGTTCGGCCTTCCGCG
>JBCCEE010000325.1:0-9780 GCA_039030415.1 Acidobacteriota bacterium | reverse complement strand
TTCTCGAGCGGTAGCGTTTTCAGAGACCCGAAGAAGACCCACCAGGAATGGCATCACCGGAAGATCGAGCTGCGTGTGCCAGCGGCCCAGAGAGATCAAGCCAGAAGCCTGATCGCTCCGGTAAAATTCACTTTCAGGAACCGGGTCGTCGAGATCATGAAGGGGCTCTAAAAGATGAGCGACAAAAGATGAGCGACGAGAGCAAGCCGGCGGCCACCGCGTCCTCAGACGGCAGCCAAAGCATCGAGAGCCCAGCGCAGAGTCCTGGAGAGCACAGTCTTCAGGAGCACACTCCTCGAGAGCACACTCCTCAGGAGCACACTCCTCAGGAGCACACTCCTCAAGAGCACACTCCTCAAGAGCCTGACGTCTCCTGGCTCAGGACGTCGGATCCGAAGCCGCAGCAGCCCGCTGGGGACCCAGCGGCAGCCAGCCCCACTGATTCATCCGCTCCTGAAGCCGCAGCGAGACCTGACGCGCCGCCGCTCTCGATCCCTCCACCGCTGCCGCCCCTGCTGGAACCCGAAGCGCTCGAGCCCGTCGATTCGAACGCAACCCCTGAAGCCAGCGGTACGTTGACGCCACCCGTCGCCCCCCTGCAGGGCGAGGCGAACCGCGTCCCGACTGACGAGGATAGCGCCTGGCAGGACAGCGCTTGGCAGGACAGCGAAGCGCAGCGTCGTCGCGAGGCCTGGGAGGTCGAACAGAGCCAACGCGAAGCCCAGGAGCAGGCTCGGAAGGCGAACGAAGAGCGCGAGCTTGCCAGGCCTGCGGACGAGACACGCGCCGAGGAACCCGAAGCTCCGACGGAGCCCGAAGCCTCAGAGCCAGACATCGACTATCTGGCGCGGGCTCAGGAAGCTTCCCTCCGTCGTCAAGAGAAGTCCGAGGAAGAGGTCAAGCGCGACTTCAACCGGATTGTGAAAGAGGTCGAGCACCACATCCGCAATCGGTACGACTTGATCGGCCTGGTCGGCTACTCGGGCTCGGGCAAGACTCACTTCTTGCGCGCCTTGAGCCTGCTGCTCAAGCAGACCCAGGGCTTCGAGGTCGCCGAGTGGGGCAAGCTGCGCAAATCTCTGGTGCCGGGATTCACCGCTATGGAGGCCTTCTACTATCCGGTGAGTCGAGGCAAGCGCGATAAATGGGTGTTCGTCGACGCGGGTGGCGAGCTCTACGCACGCCTGTCGATCAACGACTGGACGCTGGCCCAAGACAGCGCTGGACTCCTGCACTCCCTGCACCACTGCAAGGCGCTGTTCCTGTTGATCAACCTGCAGGAAGGCCACTTCCAGATCGGCTCGGCCGGCAAACATCGCTGGATGAGCGAAGACGAGAAGCAGCGCGATGAGGAGATTCAGACGGCCCAGGCAGAGCTGGAGTTCTTCGATTCGTTCCTGCTGTTCTTGCGCGCCCTCATCTCTACCGGCGGCGAAGTCGAAAAGCTGGCGGAGCAATGCGCCGAGAAGGGGCTCGACAAGGCGCTGCGTTCCTACCGCGACAACGCGCCCAAGCTCGACATTCCCGTGCAGGTCCTGTTCACTCAAGCCGACACCTACGCCGACTCGGCCTTCGAGATCTCCGAAGCCATCCCGCTCTCGCCCCAGCGCACGACCGTCGGCGTCGCACCCTTCGTCGCCCGCCACCTGCCGAGCCTGCTGACCACGATGCTCGAACATTCCCGCAAGTTCCGCTTCGACTTCGTGCAGTCCTACATCGAGAAGCAGATCCCGAACGAGGACGACGAGACGATCCCCGAGTGGACCGACGACCGCGGCAACCTGCAGTCCTGCGGCGCACTGCCGGCGCTCGAATTCTTGATTCGCAACCTGCCCTCCCAACGCTTTCCCGACCGTCTGCTGCAACGCCTCGAGATCGATACGCGCACCGCGCTCAAGCTCGATCGCCTGCTGAGCCGCAGGGATTGGCGTGACTTCGAGGTATCTCTATGAGTCGCTGGACCGGCGCCGGCTTCTCCTGGTCGCCGACTCGCCTCGGAAACAGCCTGCCGATTCACAAGCCCCTGGGCATCGCCCGCCTCATCATGACGGCGCTGATCCTGCTGGCTGGCTGGCTGGCGTGGTCGTCAGCGCAGCGCAGCCTGGAGCCGGCGATCGACCGCAAGGGCACGGCGGCGGCCGAGGAGCTGGTCAAGAAGCGGCTGGCGCGGACTGAGATCATGCCCTGGGTGCCCGGCACAGACCTGCCGGAGGTCGACGCGCCGCGCGCGTTCGCTTCGCCACTGCCGCCGCTTCCCAGCGCTCGGCATCCTCAGGACCGCCCGCTTTCAGGCGCCGCCGCGGAGCAGGCGGCAGCAGCCCGCAAGCATTTCGACGATGAGGGCGACCTGACGGCCGCCGCGACCCGCTTCATGCGCGCCGCGCGGATGCAGGAGACATGGGAATCGCTCTATGGCTCCGGCTTGAGCCTGCTGGCCGAAGGCAATGACCTCGACAAAGCCCTGAGGTATCTCCTGGATGCCGACGCGGCGCTGGCGATTCATGAGGAAGCCGGGGCCAACAGTGCACGGCACTACGCCGATCGTATCGCGACGCGCTACGCTGCCGGCCTGGCTGCCCTCGAGGCGCGCGACTGCTTGAGCGCCATCAGTCACCTGCGGCTCGCGGTCCGCTTCCTCAGACGCTATGTCGACGTCGAGGGCGCGCTCGTCTACGACCGCAAGCTCCCCTTCCGGGTCCATGAGTCCGGCGTCGACAATCACGCGGTGTGGAGCAGCCTGGCGAGTGCCTACGCGGCCTGCGACGGCGAGTTCCCAGCGAGCTACCCCGCCAGCTTTGGCGAGCAGAACTTCGCGAATGAGTACACCAGCACCGAGCTCGAGGAGGTCGAGATCGGGCCGTTTCCCCAGGGTATCGCGGCCTGCGTGGCCGGTAGCCCGCAGCCGCCTTCGCACTGCTGGGCCTGGTCCAACCTCAACAAAGTCTTGTGGGTCAGCCGAGGCTACTTGCCTGAGGATGACGACGGCGAGTCCGGAGGCCGCTTGAGCGGCGTGCTGGTTGGCAGCCTGGCGCGAATGCTCTACAACGTAGCCTGGCTCGCCGCCCAATCCGAGCACGAACAGGACCGTAACGCGGCCGGCCGATGGCTCAACTACGCGGCACGGCTCGATCGCCGCGCCGAGGTCGCGGGGCTGGCTCAGAGGATTGCCGACCTGGGCCGCTACCTCGGGCCGGTGACCGGCGACTATTCGGCCATGGCCGAGCCGTGGCGACGCGATGGCGCCCTGGCGAATGTGACGCTCGACGCCAATATGCCGCCGGAAGAGCTCAAAGGCGTTGCCTGGGCGCTGTCCGAGAGCTGGCTCGAGAAAGTCACCCAAAAGCGACCCGGCGCCATGGTTGCGGCTGCCGAAGACCAGATCCTGCGTGCCGGCAACCTCGGCGATTCATTGACCGAGTGGAAAGAGTCCTCCCAAGCCAGCATGCGAGAAGCGCTGGCCGCGGAGATCGTCGATCTGCAGAAGAATGACAACTTGACCGACGCGCTGGCAATTCGCGACTTTCGCGCTGACTGGCTCGGGGACGAATGGCCGGGACGGGCGGCGAGCGCTTGGCGGTCCCCGAAAATGATTCTGGATTGGATCGTGCTCTTCCTGGCTTGGGCAGGATTCACGCTCTTCCTGTGGCTGCTCTACCGCCTGGTGCTCTTCCCCTACCTGATCTACACCTCGGACGCCTACCGCCGGGAGCACCAGCGGCGTTTCCAGAGGTAGTCGGAACGTCCAGCCAGATCCCGTCCAAGACCAATCGATAGTTGGTCGTGTTGGGTGGGCACCTAAACGCTATTTCCGGGCGGTATCCAGCTAGGCGCTAGGTTCCGAGGGCTGCTCGAGCCAATCTTCCGGCCAGTAGGCCTCGACCAGGGGCGCCAGCACCTCCGCGGCCAGCTCGGTGGTTTGCTCACTACCGCCTTGGGCTTCGATGAAGAAGGCCAGGGCCAGCGACTCGGCCGTGCCGTTGGTGCGGTCTTCACGCGTGATCGCCAGCACCAGCACTCCGTCTTTGACCTGCCTGCGGTTAGAGTACACCTCGATCGAACCGGGGCCTGGAAGCGCCGGACCGCGCTCTACCGTCCGGAGCAGGGTCGACGGCGTGCCGGTCTTGGCGAATGCTCGATACTCCACGCCGGCCGGGGAGCGCTCGTTGAGCCGGATCAGCGCGTTGCCGAGGTCGTTGCGAGCCGTTCCGAAGCCGCCCATCACGACATCGCGCATGCCCTGCAGCACCAGCTGGCGAGCTTCTTCGGGCAGATCGACCAGCTGCAGCGGAGGCGACTGCTCGAGGCGCGCTTCGAGATCCCAGTGGACCTCCGCTTCACTGTCGGCTGGCTGAGCTTCGCTGTTGGCCGCAGGCGCTTCGCCATCAGCTGAAGCCGGCGTCTGGACGCGCTCGATCAGCGACGCGTCGACCGCTCGACCCGTGACCAGCCGGGCCAGCGACTCGGCGAGAGTCAGGTTGGACCAGCGATTGTTGCCGAGGCCAAGCATCGTCGTGTAGAAATCCTGCCGCAGCTGCTGGATCAGGTTGACCCGCAGATTCACCTTCTCAGACGTGACCGGAACAAAGGCGCGTGCGGTGGTGGTGTCGCCCAGGCTGCCGGCTTCGCTCAGCACCGGTGACCACGGATCGAGCTCGAGGGCGTTCGCCATCGGTCCGGCCTGATAGTGAATGGTGTGGCCGAAGAGATTGCGGAACTTCTGGTAATACGCCAGCGACTGCAGATCAGCGAGCTCGGTCTGCCCGGCCTGACTCTCGTCCTTGACGATGTCCAGGTGGGGCCGGCGCGTGTAGGTCCGGCCGCCCAGCCGATAGTGATCCTGCGGCGGCAGAGTCGCGGCGTCGCGCAGCTCGAACGGCGAGCCGTCCTGCCAGTCGGCCATCGCCAGCATGCCGAGTGCCAGCATGTAGCGATTCGACGACACTTCCAGGAAGCGCCGGAAGTTGACCGTAGCCACTTCGCCCTTGCAGTCGGCCGGCAGGTTGTAGCGCCCGAAGTCGTAGCCCAGAAATTCCTCTGGCGGATCGCCGCCGGCGAAGCACGGCAGGGTCAGCCGGGCCAGGCTCGGCTGCGTGGCGAGAGCCGCGGCGGCCAGGAAGGGCTTGGCCGCCGAGCCGACCGCATGCTGCATGAAGTTGTGGTTGCGCTCCAGCACCCTGGCGTGCACCGGACGCTTGAGCGTCATGCGCTCGACGTCACCGGGCCGGGGGTAGCTGGCCAGCGCTAGCACGCGGCCGGTGTCGGCGGCCAGCAGGGTCACCCCGGCGCGCAAAGGCCGGCTGCCGTAGCGCTGGCGACAAAACTCGCCGAGCCGCCGGTCGAGTAGATCCTGGAAGAAGGTATCGAGCGTCAGGTAGACATCGAAGTCGTCTTTGCCGCCCTGCTCCTTGCCGTTGATCACCGCGTTGTCGATCGCCCGGGTGATGTCTCCAGCCATCGCCAGCCGGTTGGTGAAGGTCTTGCGACGCGTTTCATCGTTGACGTCGTTGACGAAGGAGATCAGCCCGCCGGTGCCGCCGACCTCGACCTGAAAGCGCTGATCGAGCGCTCGGTTGTCGTGCCGGAAGCGCACCTGATCGCCATCGTCCAGCCGCACGCGCCACCCCTGGGGGATACGGCAGCCGTTGAGCGAGATGCCGGGACGCTCGTTGAACACCTCGACCGCGGCCTGGTCGCCGATGTGCTCCAGGGAAGCGAACATCCGGCCCGACTCGAGCAGCTTCAAAGCCATGCGCTCGCTGCGCTGATCGCCGGTCTGGTTGAGCCACACGTCCTCGAAGGCGTTGGCGGGCAGAGGCAGCCGGCGCCAGGGCGGGCGGGCCAGCTCGAACAGGCGCTGCGGCGCACTCAAGCTGATGCTGCGCAGGCGCTGGCGCACGTAGAGTCGGCCGCGCCAGGAAGTCGCCGTGTAGGTCGGCAGCCGCTGGTTGTGGAATGACTCGCTGACCCGCTGCAGATCGCCGGTGCAGGCGCCGCCGCGCTGCTCCTGCCGCTCCACCACAAAGGGCGTGCGATCGCCGGCGCGCCAGCGCGCCAGGTCGCGCCGCAGGTAGCTGTTGCGCAGGAAAAACTCCTCGGCGTCGGTCAGATTCCGGGTCTCGATCTGCTCCGTCCGGCAGTCGTAGGTCAGCTTGTCTTCGCGGATCAGCCGGTTGACCTCGTCGATGTAGCCGCGCGGCACATACAGCTCATAGAAGCCCTCTTCGCCACTGAAGCGCAGCAGCAGCAGAAGCGGCAGGGCCGCCGCGAACACGATTGGAATCAGGTAGCGCGTACTCATGACGTCTTCCCCCGCCGCAGGCCGAGAGCGAGCACTCCGAGACTCGCCAAGACTCCTCCTTGGAGCACATCGGAGATGGAGTTCAACGACAGCAAGCTCATGTTCTTGCCGGTGAACAGCACCAGATTGAGATTGGCCAGAATCATGTAGACGCTGGGGAGAGCAATCGCCAGCAGCGCGACCAGGGCCATCAGGGTGCCTTGACCGCCGAGCGCGTCATCAGCGTCCAACGATCGGGCCGTGACCGGCACCGCAGCCAGCAGCGCCAGGTAGATCAGGGTCAGGCCGAACAGGCCGACCTTGCCAAACTCGGGCAGCACGAAGACCATCGGAACGAGGTCCGACAGATAGGTGATACCGAGATGCCGCGGCAGCTTGCTGCCGAGGAAGCCTTCACCGTACGTGCCGTAGTCGGCATAGCTCTGGAGTGTCGCATAGTGGATCGCGACGCGTTCAGAAGCGATCAAGCCTTGCTCCTGCAGGCTCTCGGGATTCGCCAGCATGAAGAGACGAAACAGCTGCTGGGCACGGCTGGCTCCGAGCTGCGCCACCGCTTCCCGTGACCCGGCATCACCGTCATTTCCAAGCCCCCAGCCGACCGCCTTGATCAGCAGCTCGGGATAGGCGTTGACCGAGAGCACCAGCAACAGCGGCAAAATCGGTAGCAGCGTCAAGGCGACCAGCTTGGCGCCACCGGTCTTCGGCCAGCGACGCGGAGCGGCCGAGAGCACCAGCAGGCCGAAGAGCGGCGCCAGGCTATGGGCCAGCACCAGGCCAAAATCGTCGACCACCGCACCGACGCCGGGGAAGGCCAGCACCAGGAAGAACCACAGCGAGAACAGCCCCGCCAGCCAGCGCCGCAGACTGGGCGGCTCGTCTCCCGGCTCGCGCCGCGCCAGATGATGCAGAGTGAGGCCGACAACGATCGCCGTCAGCGGCAGCTGCACCACCGTCCACAGCAAGCGAAAGTTGATCACCGGCAACCGCAGCGTCTCGGGCATGCCGATCTGCGCCGCGATGAATCGGACGGCGAACAGCACCAGGCCGGCATAGACCGCCCAATGCGGGCGCCACGGGATCCCAGACTGCCGCCAATTCGCGAGGGCGAGCTGGGTGCGCTGCCAACGCGTCAGCACCAGCTCGCTGAGCACGATGAAGCCGGCGCAGGCGAGCGGGATGGCGGCCAGAGCTTGACGCCCGGGTTCGCCGCCAATGCTCACCACCCAGCAGCCGACCGTCGCGATCCCCAGGCCGAGCAGCGGCCAGGAGAGCCGCTGGATGCCATCCCGACGAAACTCCGGCACCGACCGTCGACGCAGGTGGTAGGCCACCGTCCAGGCGGTGAGGATCAGAGCCGGCACGAGCCATAGGGCGAGCCGAGCTTCTTGAAACGGCTCGATCGTGAAGTCGGGGGGTTTGGTCGCCGCCCGGTAGCTGAACAACAGCCGATGCCCGAGCAGCAGGCCGACCGGCGCGACGATGGACGTCAGGCCGGTGTGGTAGGTCATGCCGCGCCCCAGGAAGACGCCAAAGAACAGCGCCATCAGAGCGAGGTCGAGCAGGATGCGTACCGGGAAACCGTGCTGATCGAGCCGCAGCAGCAGGCGATCCGCATCGGTTCCGAGGGCGTAGACCCTGCCGGTCTCGACGGTTTGGACGTCGCCCGAGTAGCTCAGGGTCGCCTCGTTGGTGGTGCCGTCGTAGCGAAAGAGCGCCGTCAAACCAGTGAAGCGCGACGAGCTCTCCGGCAGCTCCACCATCTCATGGCGCGAGAACGACGACGGCACGGTGATCGCGAGATGGGTTTCGGGCACCTTGCGATCCAACGCGGCCGCCCAGGTCCATGGCCTGCCGAAGCGCACCTCGACCTGGCCATCGCGGATGCGCAGCGTATCCTGCCTGCGGGTGCGCAGCGTCTCTCTCGGCACGATGCTCAGAGACAGCTCGAAGGCTTCCGGCACCGGATGCTCTGGGGCGAATTCGGCGACGGTCTGGCCGCCGCGTTCGACGGTGACGTCGCCGCTGCGGATCACCACGTGCCAGGGCCCGAAGACCTCGGGCCGATAGAGGAAGGAATACACCCCGCCCAGCTCGGCCCCGAGCTCGTCGCCGAGCGTCGCCAGCTCGTAGACCCGAGTGTTGCCACCAAACAGGCGAGCCAGCAGCCCCTGCAGCTCGACACGCTTGCCCTCTCGGTGCACCGCGTTGTCGCGGAAGGTGAGGAGTGCCGGCTCTCCTCCGCCGCGGGCGACGACCACTTCATCGCCATCACCCAACGGATAACTATTGAGCAGCCGGCCGTCGACGCCAACGGCCGGTCCCGGTGAAGCGAGCCGCAGCACCGCGGCGGTCTTCGCGCCCGACGGCAGCGCGGGTAGCTCCGCGTCCTCACTCAGCGGAAACAACGCGAGCGACTGAGGCGGGATGCTCGACACGTTGAGATCTTCCACCCGCTCGGCTCCCGACGGCGAACCACCGGCGGTGATCGGCGAGCCTTCCCCGAAGCTGAGCTGTTTCCCGACGAATTCGAACACGACGCTGTCGAGCCGCTCGCGAGCGTCATCGAGCACCAGGGCGGCATGGATCAACGGCAGAGCCAGCAGCAGCGCCACCAGGGCGCGCCGCAGTCGGGTCGCGCCATCCGCCGGTCGTGCCGGCAACGGCAAAAACAGCAAGCCGGCCACGATGGCCACAGCGATGAGAGGCGCCAACAGCGTCAGCATCAAGGCTCTCCAGCCGGCAGAGATTCCACGTCGGTGTCGGCTGCGCTGACGCTCAGATAGGCCGGATCCCGATAGAGCGGCATGACCAGCGTCTCGCCATCCGGCGCCACCGTGGCGCCGCAATCCGCTGGCAGGCCATTGGCGCGACACAGCAGCTCGAGCTCGAGGTTGAACTTCCTGGCCACCTCACCATAAGTCGGCAAGGCATCGTCTTCTGGAACCACCTCCAGCTCGGTGGTCAGCCGCTGCTGACGGAGCTGCTCGCACTGCTCACTGTCGAGCTCGAACGACCGGATGTCCCAGCTGTCCGGTGGCCGGGTGGGGTAGCGCGTGTAGGCGACGAATAAGCCTACCGCCACGAGGCCCGCGCCGAGCCAACGCAGCACAGACCTCTCTTTACCTTTCGGCCCTATACCTCGTGGCCTTAAATCTCGCGAACCTTCACCTCGCGACGACGACATCCTCGCAATCATAGTGTATCCCCGGCATGATTCTGGTCAGAAGGCTCGACGATCCGCCCGTGAGCTGCTCTACGTGGCGAACGTCAGACTATTCAGCCTCTGCCCCAGAGACACCGGCGCTCAGCTTTCGTACTACCGCGTTGGCGATCTGGATATCCTGCACCGCCACGCCCGTCAGATCCGCCACCGTGATTTGTTCATCACTGGTGCGGCCATTGATATCCCCACCAATAATTGCCCCCAGTTCAACTAAATCCGTTGGCACAATGGCATCGGCCACAAGCGCCTTGTGGATCTC
>JBCCEE010000324.1:0-9815 GCA_039030415.1 Acidobacteriota bacterium | reverse complement strand
GGCTGGCGCCGACACGGTCGGCTGGCGTATGGATGGAGATGGCCGATACCTCGACGCCAAGCCGCCCACCTCCTGGTCAACGACCGATAGCGTCGTCTGGAAGACCGCGTTCGATACGTGGTCGAACGCCTCGCCCGTATTGCTCGAGGACGCCGGTCTGATCATCACGCTGATGGAGCCGGATGAGATCATTGCGGTCAAGGCCAGCGACGGCACCATCGCCTGGCGCGCTTCGACTCGCGACGTGTTCTCAAAAGACGTCAAAGCCCACAAGGCCAACGGCTGGACGACGGCGACGCCGGTCAGTGACGGCAGGCACGTGTTCACGCTGTTCGGCACCGGCGTCGTGGCGGCGCACGACCTCGAGGGGAAGCGGGTGTGGGCGCGGCACCTGCAGCAGCCGGAGCACCGCTGGGGCAACAGCGCGTCGCCGGTACTCGCCGGCGGCCGCCTGATCGTGCACGTCGTCGATCTGATCGGCCTCGATCCCGCGACGGGCAAAGAGGTCTGGCGCTCGACATCCCCGGCCAAGTGGGGCTCGCCAGTGGTGACGCGGATCGCTGACACCGACGTGGTGATCACGCCGGCAGGCGATGTCTTCAAGGCCGTATCCGGCAGCCGACTTTCGAGCGAGATCGGCAGTGTCGAATTCTCAACCCCCGTGGTGCAGGACGGCCACGTCTACTTCATCGAGAAGAAAGCGACCGCGGTACGGCTGCCGAAGGCGCTCGACCAGCCCTTCGAGACGCTGTGGACCGGACGGCTCCAGGGCTCGCGCCACTACGCCTCACCGGTCATCCACGACGGCCTGATCTATGCCGTCTCTCGCGAGCAGAAGTTCTCGATCCTCGACGCCGAGAGCGGCGAGCTCTTGCACGAGCGCCAGCTCGACCTCGACCCAGAAGGAGGCTCGAACAGCGCATACCCGTCGATCACGCTGGCCGGCAACAAGATCTTCGTGAGCACCCAGAACGGCACGACGGCCGTGCTCGAGCCGGGACGGGAGTACCAGGAGCTAGCTCGCAACTCGATCGAGGGATTCCGCAGCACGCCGGTCTTCGACGGTGAGCGCATGTACCTCAGGGCCTTCGATCACCTCTACTGCTTCGGCTCCGGAGAGGGCGCTGCCGCCGCGGGTCCCTGAGCGGAGCCACTTCGGGACGCCCACTCGGCGACGCGGCGGCGGAAGTGCGCGCTCGACCACAGCTCACTGAAGCGCTCGGTCTCGCGCTCGTCCGTCGCCTCGGGCCCGTCCAGCTCATAAACGCGGGCCAGCTCGAGAAACGCCGCCACTGAGCCTTCCGCGTTGGCCGCGATGCGCTGCGCGAGGCTCAGCGCCTCTTCCATGAGCTGGTCGGGCCGCTCGACGAGCCCGTCGACCAGGCCGAGGCGCTGTGCCTCGGCCGCGTCGATCGTCTCCGCGGTGAGCAGCAGGCGCAGCGCTGGGCCCCGGCCGAGCAGGCGGAGCGCCCGCCGCATGCCTCCCCAGCCCGTCACGACGCCCATCGCCGCCTGCCGGAAGCCGAAGCGGGCGCTGGCCACCGCGATCCGCAGGTGACACGCCAGCAAGACCTCGCAGCCACCGCCGAGGGTATTGCCGTTGACGGCGGCGATGACCGGACGCGGCCCATCGGCCAGGCGACTCAGGACAACCTTCATGCGGCGCGACATCTCGCGGCCGTAGCGCGGCTCGGGGTGGCGGGCGATGTCCCCGAGGTCGGCACCGGCGCAGAAGCTGCGCTCGCCGGCGCCGGTGACGATCACCACCCGCGGCTGCCAACGCTCGAGGGTCTCCAAGGCTTGCTCCAGACGCTTCATCATCGCCGCGTTGACCGCGTTGTGCACCGCAGGACGGTTGAGCACCAGCAGGGCCACCGAGCCGCGCTGCTCCAGGATCAGCGGTTCCGAGGCGTCCGCTTGTGCCATCCCGCTAGTTTCCATCCCGAAACAATCGTGCGCTGGCAGGTCGCGCGGGTGGAGCGAGCACGGGCGAGT
This sequence comes from Acidobacteriota bacterium, assembly GCA_039030415.1. GTDB lineage: Bacteria > Acidobacteriota > Thermoanaerobaculia > Multivoradales > J023 > JAAELT01. The sequence continues at coordinate 7,820 of JBCCEE010000324.1, read as the reverse complement.
ATGTCTGAGCAGAATCCGCGATGGCGTAGTTCATAGAGTCATTTATCCCATGGTTTCGAGCCACTCGCCAGTGCCCAGGCGAGATACGCAGCGTCGCGCGCAGCCCACCCCGCGCGACCGACTATCGAACGTGTCTGGATGGAAACTCGCTGGTCTCCGCGCGGCTATGAGACGCGCACTAGCTCGACCCAATGGTAGGCCTGGCGTCCCGTGAAGTGGTCGATCTGATGCCGGCAGCTGAATCCACAGGCGACGACCTGGGTGTTCCCGTTCAGCTCTCGGATGGCGGGGAACAGCCGATCCTCACCGATCCTGCGGGACAGCTCATAGTGCTCGCTCTCATAGCCGAACGAGCCCGCCATGCCGCAGCAGCCGGAGTCGACTTCCGCGACCTCCAGGCCCTCGACGCGACGCAGCAGCCGCTGCATGGCGTCGGTGCCGTAGAGCGCCTTCTGGTGGCAGTGGCCGTGCAACAGCACGCCGTTCGCCGAAGCCTCGAGCCTCGGCGCGACGCGACCCGCCGTGATCTCGCGGTCCAGGAAGACGTCGATCAGGTGGACCCCGGCGGCGACGCGGTCGCCGAGCTCGGTGTCTTCGATCAGATCCGGCAGGTCGTCAGTGAGCGCGGAAGCGCAGCTCGGCTCACACACCACGACCTCAATGCCGTCCGCCATCAGCGCATCGAGCCGCCTCAGCGTCGCCTCGCCATCGTGCCTTGCGTCGCGCAGGAAGCCGTGGGAGATGCGCGGACGCTGGCAGCAGCCGACGCGAGCGAGCGTCACGTCATAGCCGCAGGCGGTGAGCAGCTCGTAGGCCGCGGCGCCGACGTCGGGCTCGTGATAGCTCGAGTAGGTATCGGCGAAGAGGGCGACGCGCGGCCGAGCTCCCGCGGGCTCGGAGCGAGCGCGACGACCCAGCCGGTCCGCGAGCGGCTGGCGCGCGTAGGTCGGCAGCGTCCGCTCGGGGTGGATTCCCACCCAGCGCCCCAGCGCACGACGCACCAGCTGCGACGACTGCAGCCGGTTCCACAGCGGTGCCCAGGAGCCGGCAAGCCGCGCCGCGAGCCGCGCTGACGCACCGACCATGCGATCTCTCGAGCCGATGCCGTGGCGGTCGTAGTGCAGCTGCAGGTGCTCGCCCTTGAGCCGCGCCATATCGACGTTGGACGGGCACTCGGCCTTGCAGGCCTTGCAGGACAGGCAGAGATCCAGCGTCTCGTGCAGGCGGCGGCTGGTGAGCCCATCCTTCCCGAGGCGGCCGGACATCGCGAGCCGCAGAGCGTTGGCGCGACCGCGGGTCGAGTGCTCCTCGTCGCGGGTCGCCATGTAGCTCGGGCACATGGTGCCGCCGAGCGTCTTGCGACACTGGCCGACGCCGCTGCACATCTCGACCGCCGCCGGGAAGCCGCCGTCGTCGCGGTAGTGGAAGACGGTTTCGACGGCCGGCACGCGGTAGTCCACGCCGTAGCGCAGGTTCTGATCCATCGGCGGCGCCTCGACGATCTTGCCGGGATTCATCAACCCCTGGGGATCGAACAGCTGCTTGACCTCGCGCAGCGCGCCGTAGACCTCGTCGCCAAAGAACGCCGGGTTGAACGGACTCCGCACCAGGCCGTCGCCGTGCTCCCCGGACCAGGCGCCGCCGTAGTGCATCACCCGCTCGAAACTGCGCTCGGCGATCCTGCGCATGCGATCGATGTCTTCCTGGCGCCGCAGGTCGAGAATCGGCCGCAGGTGGATGACGCCGACGCTGGCGTGGGCGTACATCGCGACCTCGGTGTCGAGCTGGCGGCAGATCTCGAGCACCTCTTCGACATAGGCCGGCAGCACGTCGATCGACAGCGCCGCGTCTTCGATGAACGGCAGCGGCTTGCGATCGCCCTTCATGCCGAGCATCAGTCCGAGGCCGTTCTTGCGCACTTCCCACACCCGGGCCTGCCCCGCCGAGTCGAGAAACAGCGGATAGGCGTAGCCCAGCTCGCGGCGCTCGAGCGCTTCCGTCATCAGCCGGGGACGCTCGGCGACGTCGTCCGCCGTGTCGCCATAGAACTCGACGATCAGCACCGCTTCCGGATCGCCCGACAGGAAATCGCACAGGGCGGCGGTGTCCAGGTTCTTGCGCGCCAGCTCCAGCACCGTGCGGTCGAGAATCTCGACCGCCGACGGCGTGAACGGCAGGATGTGCTCCACCGCGCGAATCGCTTCCAGGATGGCTTCGAAGTGAACGACGCAGACCGAAGTGTGTTTCGGCAGCGGCTCCAGCCGGAGGGTGGCTTCGAGGGTCACCCCCAGCGTCCCCTCGCTGCCGACCAGGATTTTGCCGGGATGGCTGACGTCGTCAGCCGCCAGCTCGTCGAGCGGATAGCCGCCGACCCGCCGCATCACTTTCGGAAAACGCTTCACGATCTCGTCGCGATGGGCCTCGACGATCCTGCGCAGACCGCGCCTCAGCTCCGCCTCGCGGCCGCTCCCCCGCTCGCGCTCCGCGGCCTCCTCGCGGCTGGTGGCGCCGAGCTCTACGATCTCACCGTCCGCCAGCAAGACTCGCAGGCTCTCGACGTGATCGATCGTCTTGCCGAACAGAATGCTCTTGGTGCCCGAGGAGTTGTTGCCGATCATGCCGCCGACGTTGGCTCGGCTGGCGGTGGCGGGATCCGGCGCGAAGTGCAGGCCGTGGGGAGCCACGGCGGCGTTGAGCTCGTCGCGCACCAGACCGGGCTGAACCCGCACGCGCCGCGCGTCGACGTCGAGTGCGAGGATGCGGTTCATCGATTTCGAGAAATCGATCACCAGCGCGGCGCCCACCGTCTGCCCCGCCAGGCTGGTGCCGCCGCCGCGCGGCAGGATCGGCACTCTATGCTCCACCGCGATCCGCACCGCCGCCACCACGTCCGCCTCGTCGCGCGGCACCACCACCGCGATCGGCTGGATCATGTAGTTGCTGGCGTCGGTGGCGTAAATGCCGCGACTCGCTTCGTCGAAAAGCACGTCGCCACGCACCTGCTCGCGCAGCTCGCGCTCGAAATCCTTGGATCCCTCAGCCATTCTGCTGATTCTAGAGCCGTTCGGCCAGACGCTCCAGAATGCGCGGCAGCTCCGGAGCGGTGGTCAAGACCGGCACCAAGGGATCGCTCCCGAGCTTTTGGAAGCGTTCGGGCACCGTCTTGATGGTGAAGTCGCGCGGATCGAGACCGCTTTCGACTTCGTCCCAGAGAAGCGGCGTCGAGACGGTGGCGCCAGGTCGCGGTCGCACCGAGAACGGCGCCACCAGCAGCTTGCCGTAGCCGTTCTGCAGCGCGTCGACATAGACCCGGCCTTTGCGCACCGCCTTGGTGCGGGCGACGGTGGCGATATCCTTCAGCTCGGCCGAGATGATCTGGGCCAGCACCTGGGCGAGCTGGCGCGATTGGGCGTAGGTGCAGCTGCCGCCCAGGGGAATCAGCACGTGCATGCCGGTGGCGCCGCTGGTCTTGGCGAAACAGGGCAGGTCGATGGCGCTACACAGCCGATGAATGGCGCGGGCGACCTCGATGACGCTCGCAAACGGAGCGTCCTTGGCGTCGAGGTCGAGGATCGACCAGTCCGGCGCCTGCAGGGTGGCGAAGCGACTCGACCAGACGTGCAGCGGAATGGCTCCGAGGTTGGCCAGATAGAGCAGCGACTCCGGATGATCGCAGACGAAGTATTCGGTCTCCTGAGCGCCCTCTTCCGACCAGATGCTCTCGCGACGGATCCAGTCCGGAGCGAAGTCCGGAGCGTGCTTCTGATAGAAGTTCTTACCCGTGATGCCGTCTGGATAGCGATCGAGCACCACCGGACGATCGCGCAGATAGCGCAGCAGCCACTCCGCCACGGCGCGATAGAAGTCGACCAGGTCCCCCGTGGTGTAGCCCTCTTCGGGCCAGAAGACTTTCTCGAGCCGGGTGAAGGGCACGTCGCGAGGCAGCTCTTGGGGGGCCGTGGCCTCGAGCTCGTCGTCGGCCAGCTCGGCCGGCGCCGGCGGCATGTCCAGGCGCAGACAGTCCGCGACCTCTTTGTCGGTGCGCTCGCGCACGAAGACTGGGTGACGCAGCTGGCCCGATTCGGTGATCTCGGTGTAACGCACTTCGACGACGAGCTTGGGCGCTACCCACACGTCGGCGCCGGTCGACACCGCATCAGCTACCGGCGGCTCGGCCTGGCGCTCGGCCTCCAGCCGCCGGTGCAGCTCGCTCAGCTGAGCGTCTGAGAAGCCCGAGCCGACGCGGCCGGCGTAGACGAATCGCGGCCCCTCCATCACGCCCAGATGCAGCGCGCCGAATCCGCTGCGCCCCCCTTTCGGCTGGGTGAAGCCGATCACCGCATAGTCTCCGGTGCGCTCCGCGCGCAGCTTCAGCCACGACGCAGAGCGACCCGCCGCGTAGGGCGCATCGGCCTTCTTGGCCATCACGCCTTCCAGGCCCTGAGCGCGCACCGCCTCGTAGAAGGCCTCTCCGCGCTCCTCGATGTGATCGGTGTAGCGCAGCGGACCGGCTCGCGGCAGCACGCGACGCAGAATCTGCTTGCGGCGCAGCAGCGGCAGCGGCCGAAGGTCGAAGTCTTCGAACGCCAGCAGGTCGAACACATAGTAGACCGCCGGCAGCTGGATCGCCGCGCGCTCGGCATCGCGCGGACGCGTCAACCGCCCGCGCTTCTGCAGACGCTCGAAGCTCGGCTTGGCCTCCTCGTCGAGCACCACGACCTCGCCGTCGAGCAGCAGCGACTTGAACGGCAGCGAGCGCAGCGCGCGCTCCAGATCCGGGAACGCCACCGTCGACTCCATGCCGCTGCGAAAGAAGAACCGCGCCGCGCCGCCGCGCCGGCCCGCGCTCGACTCCGCCTTGGAGCCGAGCAGCCGATAGCCGTCGTATTTGAGCTCGAAGATCCAACCCGGCTTCGAGAACGCCTCGCGCCGCAGCTCCGCCAGCATCACCTTGACGTCGAGGGGATCGACCGGTCGCCGCGGTGCTCCGAGCTCCTCCAGCTGCTGCCGAATCTCGTCCGCGCGTGAGCTACCCTGCGCCAGCTCCTCGACGGTGAGCCCCGAGAACACCGATTCCGGGCCCAGATCGTCGACCCGCTTCTCGGCCACCCAGCCGTCGCGCTCCTTGATCATCAGCCACTGCTTGTCGCCCTTGGTCTTGACCAGGGTCCACATGCCGTGCAGCTTGTAGCCCTTGAGCTCGAACAGCAGCTTGCCCTTCTCGAATCCCTCGAGGTGCGGAATCTTCGGGATGCACAGGCCACGATCCCAGACGATCATCGCCCCGGCGCCGTAGTTGCCTTCCGGAATGATGCCCTCGAAGTCGGCGTACTCCAGGGGATGATCCTCGGTTTCGACGGCGAATCGCTTGTCTTGGGGATCGAAGGACGGCCCCTTGGGAACCGCCCAAGAGCGCAGCACGCCGTCGACCTCGATGCGCAGGTCATAGTGCAGGTTGCGCGCCGCGTGTTTCTGCACCACGAATAGCCCGGGGCGCGCCGCCGAGTCGTGCCCGAGGGGCTCGGGCGTCTCGCCGGCCGAGCGCTTGGCCCGGTAAGCCGCCAGTCGACCGCTCTGCGAGGTGGGCTGCGAGCCAGGCTGCGAGCCAGGCTGCTCCGGGCTGGCCTTCTTCAAGAGCGTCCGGTCGGATGGTGTAACATCCACGCATTATGGCAGCCCGACCTATCGCTTCTGGAACCATTTCGTTCGGCCTTGTCGCCATTCCCGTCAAGCTGTTCAGCCCGATCGAGTCGGCCAAGACCGTGCGCTTCAATAACGTGTGCGAGCCCTGCGGCACGCGGGTCAAGAACAAGACTCACTGTCCGGCCTGCGACAAGATGATGGAGCGCAGCGAGCTCACCAAAGGCTACGAGTTCGCCAAGGGTCAGTTCGTGCTGTTCTCGCCCGAAGAGCTCAAGGCACTGCAGCCCGAGGCGACCAATGCGATCGAGATCAGTGAGTTCATTCCGCTCACCGAGATCGATCCCATTTACTTCAGCAAGCCCTACTATCTTGGGCCGGACAAAGGCGGCGCCAAGCCCTACCGCCTGTTGGCGGCGGCGATGCGGAAGACGGGACGCGCGGCCCTCGCCAAATACGCCGCGCGCGGCAAGAACTATCTGGTGCTGCTGCGTCCGTTCCAGGACGGCCTGATCATGCAGCAGCTACACTACGCCGACGAGCTGCGCGCGTTCTCCGAAGTGCCGCTGGGCGACGCCGAGGTCAAAGACGGCGAAGTGCAGCTGGCCCTGCAGCTGATCGACCAGACCGCTTCGGACGAATTTCAGCCGGAGAAATACGAAGACACCGTCCGCAATCAGGTCTGGGAGCTGATCGAGCGCAAGATTCAGGGCGAGGACATCGTGGCGACGCCTGAGGAGGCTCCGAAGGCCCAGGTCATCGACCTGATGGAGGCCCTGAAAGCGAGCCTGGGCGAAGCTTCCGCCGGTGAGCGCAAGCCGCCGAAGCGCTCGGGCAAGAGCTCTGTGGACGACGAAGACGAAGCGCCCCAGCGCGAGGCGAGCGGCAAGTAGACGCTTCGTCGCCGATGTCCCGGCCTTCCCCGCCCCCCGGATACTCGACCCGCGAAGTCGCCGGGTTGCTCGATTTGTCAGAAGACCAGGTGCGCTCTCACGTTCGCTCCGGCTACCTGGAGCCACAGCGCGGCAGCCAAAACGAGCTCAGGTTTTCGTTTCAGGATCTGGTGATCCTGCGAGCCGCCAAAGGGCTCGAAGCGTCCCGCATCCCGACCCGGAGGGTCCGCCAGAGCCTGCGCAATCTTCAGCGCCAGCTGCCCCATGGGCGTAACCTGGCCGCGGTGCGCCTCCGCGCCGAGGGCAAGCACATCGTCGCGCGGGCGGGCAACGAGGCCTGGGAGCCGCTCTCCGGCCAGCGGGTTCTCGATTTCGAGGGTGCCGGGGCAGCCCGCCAAAGCAGGCCGCAGGCGTTGGAATCCGTGGCGGACGCTGCCGCGCCAGCGGCAGAAGCGCCTGAGGACGCAGCGCGCACCGCCGAGGATTGGTACGAGCTCGGCGTCGAGCTCGAGAGCACCGCCTCGCACGAAGCCCAGGCAGCCTATGCGCAAGCCATCGCTCTGGCCGCCGAGCACCCCGACGCCCACCTCAACCTGGGCCGTCTGCTGCACGAGGAGAAGCGCTTCGCCAAAGCGGAACGCCACTATCGTCGCGCGCTCGCCTCTCGCCCGGCCGACGCCACCGCGGCCTTCAATCTCGGCGTCGTGCTGCAGGATCAGGGGCGAAGCCGGGAGGCGATCGCAGCCTACCGGCAGGCGGTCGACGCCGATCCGAGCGCCGCCGATGCCTTCTACAACCTCGCCGGGCTGTACCAGGAGCTCGGCGAAGCGGCGGCGGCGATTCGCAGTCTGAAAGCCTACCGAGCACTGACCGGCGCGAGTGAGGATCCTTGACGGAAGCCGGGCCGACGGACTCCGAGCAAGACGCTCCCTTTCATGAACGATTCGTCCTCAAGGCTCGACTCGGAGCCGGAGGCATGGGAGTCGTCTACGCGGCGCAAGATCTCGAGCGCGACGAGCTGGTTGCACTCAAGACGCTGCACCGCCGCAACGCCGCGGCCCTCTATGCCTTCAAGAAGGAATTCCGCACCCTCTCCGACGTCGCGCACCCCAACCTGGTGTCGCTCTATGAGCTGATCGCCGACGACGATCGCTGGTTCTTCACCATGGAGCTGGTGGAAGGCGTCACCTTCATCCAGCACGTCCAGCAGCGCAGCGAAGACACCCCCAGCCCCGAGATGCCGATGGTCTCGATGGTCACCGAGACCATGCCGATGGACGAGATGCC
>JBCCEE010000323.1:0-9834 GCA_039030415.1 Acidobacteriota bacterium | reverse complement strand
GGGGGGCGGCCCCTCCCCCCCCCCCCTCCCGTAGATTAGGACGCCGCCTCCTCCGAACGCCGGCGGATGTCGGCGATGCGGTCTTCCGGCAGACGCAGCCACTCCAGGAAGCCCTGGTGGCCCTGCGGGTGGCGACGCTCGAACTCGGCGTGCCACTGCAGCATCTCGGCGTCCTTCAGCCCGATGGCGCGAAACATGTCAGTCCATTGATCGACGGTAACGTGGTCGGTCGTCATGATGTATCTCCTCTAAGTGATCGGTTTGTTGCTCAGTTATTGGGGTCGCGCGACCCGGACTATGCTGCACTGTGAAGCGGTAGACGGGTCAAGCACTTTCTTGTGGAGCTGGGGAGAAATCCCCCCTCGATCCCCCCTTTTGCAAAGGGGGGAAGTCAGATTTTCTCAGAGTCTTCTGGCCCTCCCCCTTTGGAAAAGGGGGAGCTGGAGGGGGATTCTCTGCCTCTGGATCTGCTCGCTCGATCAGGAAGCACTCCACTAGTCGCCAGTTGCGACAGTCGCTTTCCCCGCCAACCCTCAGTAGGGCCGACCCTGATAGTCCTCGGGGCTCAGGCGGGTCGTGGGGTTGAACAGCGCGTAGCCGCCGATCTCGAACAGCGTGTTGCCCACCAGGCCATGGGCGCCGGTGTCCGAAACGTAGGGCTCGCCCAGCTCCAGGCCGTAGATGTAGTTCGACTCGACCTGCTCCATCAGCGAGTCGATATGGTCGCCCACCAGCAGACCTTCCTGGTAGACGCGCTGGATCTCGAGGTAGAGCTCCTCCGGCCCCAGCCACGACGTCACCCGCACCAGCGCCGTCCACACCGGCGCCGGCAGACGCTCGAGGGCGCCGCAGTACAGCCCGGTCAGGTACTCGACGATGGTCTCGCGCTCGCACACGCCGCTCGTCACCAGGCAGTAGAGAGCGTCCAGCGCCAGGGACCGCACGCGCGGATCGACGCCCGGATCTTCGATCAGGTAGCGGATGCCGCGCAGATCGCCGCCCGAGACCGACGCCAGAATCCGCGCCATGTCTTCCACCAGCATGTCGCCGAACAGCGCATCCATGTCGACCTCCACCAGCGCCAGCGCCTGGATCGCCAGCGGATAGGCGCGGGGCTCGCGGAACTGGGCCAGCAGATAGAGCGCGATGACGTAGCCGATCGAGCGGTTGTTGGGGTCCATGACGGTGGTGGTATCGCGGCAGATGTCCTGCACCATGTCGAGCAGCGGCTGCGTCACCTCCGAGGGGCGGGCCATCGCCTCCTCGAGCGCGCGGCGCGGCAGGTCGTCGTTCTGGGCGTCGATCGCGGCAATGATCTCTGCAACGGTCATCTTCATCTTCGTCTCCTCGATTCGGGTTGTGAGGGAGAGCCCGTCCGTGCGAGCTCGTCTTCACCCCTGTGAAGACGGAAAGTGCGTCCGCGATCTTGAGCATCAGGCAAAAAGACCAAGAAAAACCCCCGCAGGGCCTCCGCTACAATAAGGCTCAAATTCCGTTCGAGCGGCCTGAATCACGCCTGCAACACGTCTGACCGATCGCGAGCGCTCCAGCGCGGGAGCGCTTTTCTGGGACGGAGGGGAACCTTGGAAGAGCTGTTCCGTGAGCTGTACGGTCCGGTGCTGGGCTTCTTCTCCCAGCGCGGCTGCTCGCAGGAGGAGTGTCGCGACCTGGCTCAGGAGACCTTCCTGCGCGCCCACCGCGCCTTCGATTCTTTCCGCGGCGAGGCCAAGCGCTCGACCTGGCTGTTCACCATCGCCGCCAACGTCTGGCTCAATCAGCGCCGCGCCAAGGACACCGCCAAGCGCTCGGCCGACGAGGTGCCGCTGCCGGAGGTGGAGCACGCGCCGCGGGACCCGGAAGTCCATCCGCTCGACGACGCCATCCGGGAGGAGAAGCTCGAGCTGCTGCAGGCGGCGATCGCCGATCTGCCACCAAAAATGCAACGTTGTGTCCGTCTCCGGGTCTACCAAGATATGAAGTATCGTGAGATCGCGGAGTTGGTGGGGATTTCGATAGAGACGGCAAAGTCACAGCTCTCCCTGGCGCGCAAGCGTCTGCGCTCGGCCCTGGCCGAGCACTATCCCGATCTCGACGCCGATCTCAAACGCCTGGGGGATTGAGGCCATGGCACGCAATGCAACCTTCGCAGAAGACCTCGCACGGCTCACCGAGCGCGAGCGCGCTGGGCTCGGCAAACGCCCGGATCCGGAAGCTTTGGCGGCCCTGCACGACGGCGCGCTACCGGAAGAGGAGGCCGAACGGATACGCGAGTGGCTGAGCGTCGACCCCGAGCTCGCCGCCACCTACCTGGAGCTACAGCGCTCGCCGGAGCCCGCCGCTCCAGCGTTCGACGTCGACGCTGACGCCGCCTGGCGCGAGCTGTCCGCCAGGCTCGATCCGCCAGCGAAGCCGGACTCGACGCCGGCCTCGGAATCGCCCGCGGCTGCTCCGCCAGCGGCAGCTCCGCCAGCAGCAGTTCCAACAGCAGCAGTCCCGTCAACAGACCCTACCGAATACGCCACGGTGACGCCGTTCACGCGTCGACCCGTGGTTCGAGCGGCGCTCGCCCTGGCGGCGCTGGCACTCGTCGCGCTCGGGCTCGGCTGGTGGCAGGCCCAGCAGGATGCTTTGCCCACCGGCTCGTACACGCGAGTCGCCGTCACCGGCGAGGCCTACCGCGGCCTCACCGTCACCGTGCCGGCTGGGGATGTCGGGATCGAGCTCGCCATCGAGCTCGCCGCGTCCGACAGCGACGGTGAGCTCGACGTCATGCTGGTGGACGCGAACGGCCGGACGATTCGAGCCCAGACGATCGCGTTTGCGGCGAATCAAGAGGGGGTCGTCTTCAGGGTCGCCAAAGCCGATCTGATGGACGGCGCCGCCTATGAGCTGCGCTATACACCGGCAGATGGACCGGACGATGCACCGTTCGTCTTCCAGGTTGAGCTCGTAGATTAGCGTGCTCGGGAAGCGGCGAGGGCGGCGGGCGGTTTGGGGGACCCTGAGTCTCGCAGCCAGTAGGGTCGTCGGGACCTTGCTCGTCGCGAGCGTGCTCCTGGCCTCCGACCGGGCCGCGATTTCGTCGAGCGCTGCCGGCGCGGAGCTCGAGGATCCACCTCGTCGCTGTGCGGCGCTCAACGCCGACGTGGATCGGTCGGTCGAGCTGCTAAAGAAATCGGCCGAGAAGGGTACGAGCGCTCTGGAGGGCCTGCTGGCCGAGTCGCTCGCCATCCCGTGCGTGCGGGAAGAAGTCCGGATCCGCAGCATGCTTGGCCGAGCGTACCGGTTGGCGAACCGTTGGACCGACAGCCTGGATTGCCTCGTCAAGGGCTGGCAGGCCGCGAACCGCCTGTCCGCTGGCAACGACTCGCCTAGCGCCTGGCAGCCCGAATCCAAGCTGCAGCAGAACTTTTCCGCGCTGCTGATACCGCTCGGCTTGCCGGAGCTGGCCCTCGATCGACTGCGGCGAGCGCACGTCTTGCTCGACAAGCTGGAGGAGATCCCTGATCCGGCAACGACTGAAGATACCGCCAGCGTGCGGGCCGATACGTTTCTGCAGATGGCGCGGGCCCAGCGGATGCTGGAGGACCCCGAGGCGGCGCGGGATTCGATCGACCGAGGGCTGCGCGCGGCCCGCAAGAAGCAAACCCGCGTTTCCCTCGAGATGGAGCTGGCACGCCTGTTCATCCACGTCGAGCGCTTCGAAGACGCCGAGGCGGCGCTCGAACGGGCTTTGCGGACTGCCGGAGAACAGCCGGGCTGGCAGGCCGCAGTCCTGACCGACTTCGCCGACCTGGAGGTGCACCGAGGGCAATGGGTCGAAGCGGTGAATACGGCGAATCGGGGACTCGAGCTGCTGACGAAGATCGAATCCCCAAGCCCTATCACCCGAAGCCACAGCCTCTACGTCAAATCGGTCGCGCTCAATGAGCTGGGCCTCATACACGAGGCGAGGCAGGCGGCGGACAAGGCGCTGACCGTGCTGGCGACCCTGAGCGAATCCTGGGCCGACATAGGCCTCCACTTCTTCGATCTAGGCGACAAATACTACCGTCACCGGCTCGACGTCGCCGCCGGCTCGCGCGACGTCCACGACGTGTGGGCGACGCTCCAGCGCATTCACGCCAGGACGTTCACGCTCGGACTCGGCCGAGCAACGCCTGAAGCGTCTAGCCACGAGCTCATCGAGGCCCTCCAGCAGCTCGACCGCCTGGAGCCCGATACCGCCCCGCAAGCCAAAGTCTTCCGCGAGACCGTCTTCCGCAGCCAACGCCTGAAGCAGCTGCAGATCAATCAGCTCGCGCTGGGCGGCGCCGCGGCGGCCCCGAGCCTGAGCCCAGAAGCGGCCGCGCGGCGGCTCGAAGCGGGGACGTTGGCGCTGCATTTCGCCGCGGGTAAGAAGGCGATCTATGTCCTGAGTCTCGACGATCAGGGCAACCTCAGCCTCTCGACCCTCCCTGCGAACCTCGACGACATCCAAGAGCGGGTGCGAGATGTCGCAAAGCTCTTGAAGACGGGGCCCCAGCAAGATGAGGCGCTGCGAGACGACCTGGCGTGGCTCGGCGACGCGCTGCTGCGCCCCATCGCCGAGCGCCTCGAGCAGGCGGATCGCCTGATCCTCGTCGCCGACGCCTCGCTCATTCGCCTGCCGTTCGGCCTGCTGATCCACCCGCGGACCGGCCGGCGCCTCATCGAGAGCCACGAGACGTCTTACGTACCGTCGCTTTCGGTGCTCGCGTTCCTGAGAGACCGCACGCCGAGCTGCACTCGGCCGCAGCGACATCTGCTGGCCGTCGGCGATCCCATCTTCGGCCAGCACGAGGCGGACTGGCCAGAAGGCCTCGGGTCTCCTCGCGCCAACAACGAGGACTTCTTGCTAACCCGCCTCCGGGACAGCGGCGAGGAGGTGAGACGCCTCGCCGAGCTCTACTCCGAGGACGCAGCCACCCTCCTGCTGCGCCGTGATGCGACGCGACGACTCTTACTCGACGAGGCGCCTCGGCACGGCATCGTCCACATCGCCTCCCACGCCACCAGCGATCTCGAAGTGGCGGAGCGCTCCAAGATCGCCCTCTCGTGCCTGGGTCCGGACGGCAGGGTCGAGGCGAGCTGCGATCTCTACGTTGCCGAGCTGTCGTCCCTCGAGCTCTGCGGTCAGCTCGTCGTGCTGAGCGCCTGCAGCTCGGCTGAAGGACCCGCCGTCTTCGGCGAGGGCATCCTGGGCTTGCCGCGCGCCTTTTTGAGAGCCGGTGCTTCGACGGTGATCGCCAGCCGATGGGACGTCACGGACGGGCCAACCGCCGAGCTCATGACGGCGTTTCATCGTCACCTGCGGCGGGGCCATGGGCCAGCGGCAGCCCTGCGTCACGCCAAGCTCGAGCGCATCGCGGAGGGCGTCCAGGCGTCGGACTGGGCGGCGTTCGTGGTCCTCGGAGACAACAAATCTTCGCCGGCTTTCAACCTTTCTGTGGGGGTCGGGTCCCATGAATCAAATGGCGGATCGCAAGATCCTTAACATCGAAGGAGGAAGATTCATGACGACTGACATCGACGCAACCAAAGACAACGGCGACCCCACGTCATCCGATCCCAAGCCGGGAGGCATGCAGGGTACCGGCAAAGACAATGGCGACCCGACCTCGTCCGACCCCAAGCCGGGAGGCATGCAGGGCACCGGTAAAGACAACGGCGACCCCACGTCCTCAGATCCCAAGCCGGGAGGCATGCAGGGTACCGGCAAGGAGCGATAGACGGCCGCTGACTTACCAGATAGCCCTAGATGACTGAAGACCACCTCCTGCGGGTCCTGGGCGTCGACGGTACCACCGGTCGACCCCTCGATCCGGTGCCCGAGAGCGAGGCGCGACGGTGGGTCGAGCGCGCTCGTCCCCGGCCACCGCGCTACGGCGTCGCTACCGGCGATCTGAGCAGTGCCGCCTGGGGGGTGGTCGTGCCCGAGGGCGTCGATGCCGAAGTGCTCGACGCCCTCGAGCCGCTGCTCGAGCACCGCCAGCGTCAGGCTGGCGAGCTCTACCAGCAGCTGACCTACCGCGCCGGCGAGGACGCCGCCACCTTCCGCAGTCGACTGCGGGCCAGCTTTGGCCGAGTCGATCCTCGCCAGGTGCCGTGGTACCTGCTGCTGGTGGGAAGCCCCGACGAGATTCCCCACGGCTTCGAGCTCGATCTCAGCTTGCCCCACGCCATCGGCCGCCTGGCCTTCGACGACCCCAACGATCTGGCGGCCTACGCCGAGCGGGTCGTGGCCGCTGAAAGACAGCAGCTGGACCGCGTCCCCAGGGCCGCGCTGTGCGCTCCGTCCCACCCCGGCGATACGTCGACGCGGCAATGCATCGAGTATCTCGCCCAGCCGCTTCTGGAGCTGCTCGACCGGCGTATCCCGTGCACCCACCTGATCGGCGAAGCGGCGAGGCGCGACAGTCTGCTGGAGCTGATCCACGGTGCTCCCGACCTGCTGATCTTCGCCGGCCACGGCACCGCCTTCGGCTACGACAGCCCGAGTCAGCTCGCCCTGCAGGGTTCGCTGGTGTGCGCAGACTGGCCCGGGCAGGACGCCATTCCGGCCGAGTACACCGTCACCGCTGCCGATCTGCAGCCCGGCGCCCTGCCCGGCGGCATCGCCATTCTGTTCGGCTGCCACACCGTCGGCACGCCTCGCTACGACATCTTCGACAGCGTCGAAAAATCACACCCGCTCGCCAGCCGCGCGTTCGTCTCGGCCATCGCCCAGCGTCTGCTGGGGCGTGAAGGCGGTGCGCTGGCGGTGATCGGCCACGTCGGGCGGGCGTTCGAAGCCTCGTTCGTGTGGCGGGGCGTGCCGCAGATCAACCCGTTCGAGGACACGCTCCACGCGCTGCTCGACGGCTGCCGCCTGGGCGAAGCGCTCGATGGTTTCGGACAGCGCTACGCCGAGCTGGGATTGGCCTGGAATCAGTCGCGCCTGGACGGGGCCTCGCCAGCCCCCGATCCGCTCGACCTGTGGCGCGCCTACAACGACGCCCACAGCTGGTCGCTGATCGGCGACCCCGCGGTGCGGCTGCCGGCAGCTAACGGGAAGACGGCGCGCGGGAAGACGACGAACGGGAACACGACGAACGGGAACACGACGAACGGGAACACGACGAACGGGAATACGGCGACGGGATGAACCGGCACGCCCTGATCGTCGGAATCAACCGCTATTCGGGCTTCGGGCCCGAGACCCAGCTGTTCGGCGCCGAGCGCGACGCCGAGGCCATGGCCGCAGTGCTGCAAGAGCGCTTCGGTTTCCCGCCCGAGACCACGCGCTGTCTGCTCGGCGAGCAGGCGACCCAGCAGGCCATTCGCGACGCCCTGGCCGACCTCTCGCGCCGCGTCCGCCGAGGCGACCACGTCGTGTTCTTCTTCTCCGGCCACGGCTCGCAGATGACGGATCGCGAGGGCGACGAGGGGGACGGGCTCGACGAGACCCTCGTGCCCTGCGACAGCGGCCGCGAGCGCGACCAGAACCGCGATCTCACCGACGACGAGCTCAACCACTGGGCCGCCGGCGTCCTGGCCAAGACGCCGCACCTGACCCTGATCTTCGACTGCTGCCACGCCGCCACCCAGCATCGCCCGCGCTGGCGGAAGCGGCGGGTGCCCGCCGATCGCCGGCCCGTCGACCAGCTGCCGCCCACGCCGGTGCCGGGCTGGCGCGACATCGAGACCGGGCCCAAGCCACTGGTGGTCGCCGCCTGCAAGGATCAGCAGCTGGCCTACGAGCTACCCCCGACCCGGCAGCGTCACGCCCGCGGCATCCTCAGCATGCACCTCACCGCGGCGCTGCGCTCCTGCCGACCCGGCACCACCTGGCGGCAGCTGTTCGTCGATATCGAGGAGGCCTGCCTGGCCGACTGCGACGAGCAGCACCCCCAGCTCTCCGGCGACGGCCTGGACGCCCCGATCTTCGGCGACGCGCGCTCCTCCCTGCACGGTCTCGATCCGGGTCGCGCCCTGCTGAAGCTGGGCGAGCGTCCCGACCCCTTCGGCCTGGCGATCGACCTCTACCGCTCCCCCGGCGGCGCCTGGCTGCCGGCGCCGGACGGTCGCTTCACCGCCGGCGACAGGATGCGGGTCGATCTCAGCCACCATCACCCGCGCGAGCTCTTCGTCTACCTCTTCGACCTCGGCCTCACCGGCCGGGTGAGCCTGCTCTTCCCCGATCTCGACGGCCACGAGGCCCTCGATCCCGGCAAGCGCCTGACCGTCGGCGCTCGCCGCGGCGACCGCATGACGCACCGCTTGCCGAGCAACGTTCCAGCCGGCACCGGCCACCTGCTGCTCATCGCCTCCGGCGCCCGCCTGTCGACCGCCCGCCTGCTCGCCGGCTCGGTCGACCTCGGCCACGAGGGCCTGGCCCTGGCCTCCGCCATCACCCGGTCGTATCACCTTTCGCGACTCTGATCCTCAACCCTTTCGAAGGGTTCGGGTCCTATGGGGCAAACGCCGTAGAACGACGTCTCCCCATGAAACGCTACCTCACACCGCTGTGTCTCTCAGTGCTCCTCGCGATCCTCGCCGGAGACAGCTCCGCCCACTCGGGTGGCACCGACGCCCACGGCTGCCACACCTGCCGAACGAACTGCGCCGCGTACGGCCTTAAGACCGGCGAGTACCACTGCCACGGCAGCCGCAAGCGCTCGGCGCCGTCCACCCGGACCTACCGGAAGCCACCACCGCCGTCGCCGCCACCGCCGTCGCCGCCACCGCCGCCAATTCGCATCTGGCAGCGAGACGAGGTTCCGGAGAGCGCGCCGGCGCCGCAAAACTCGATCATCCGCCTCGGCAAGCGCCCGGGCGCGCGGAGCACCCGGCTCGACCGCCAGGCGGTCGAGGTGCTGGCGGTGGTCGACGGCGATACGTTCGTCGCCCGCGCCGGCGAGCAGCTGTTGCTGATGACGGTACGCGGCGTCGAGGCCCCCGAGCTCGAGCAGGCCGACGGCTTCCGCGCCCGCGCCGCCCTCGAGTCCAAGATCGTCGGCCAGCGACTGTGGGTCGACGCCGAGGCGTCCAGCGACTGCCTGATCGCGGTGCGCGCCCTGGTCGGCGGCCAGGACCTCGGCGGCTGGCTGCTCGCCGAAGGGCTGGTCTGGGCCAATGCCGAGGCGAGCGACGCCATGCGCCAGCTGCAGGCCACCGCCCGTCAGCTGGCGCTCGGGCTATGGAGCGCCAGCGAACCCGAGCCACCGTGGGCCTTTCGCGCACAGCGTACAATGGGCCGAAATTCGAGATACCCCTGATCCTGCCTGGAGGGAGCCTCATGGATTCACCACCGCACCGTGATGCATCCGAACGTGACGTGTCTGAACGCGCCGTGTCCGAACGTGCCGTGTCCGAACGTGCCGTGCCCGCCGAGTTCGAGACCTTCGAGATCTCGATCCAGCGTATCGACGAGATCTATCGCGCCAGCGTCACGACGTCACCGGTCGCCGAGACCCGCCCGATCAAGATCGACCCATCGGGGCTGACGCTAGAGCCGGCCGCGACGCATGATTCGAGCGAAGACACCCGCGACGTCGAACGCCAGGGGATCGACAGAAACGATCTGCGCGCCCAGGGTGAACGCCTCTTCCGAACCGTATTCGTCGGCGAGGTGGTCGCCGCCTACCGAGGAGCGATCGAGCATGCTCGTGGGCGCGGCAAGGGGCTACGGATCTGCCTCAAGCTGGACGAAGCGGCGGAGCTGAGCGTGCTGCCGTGGGAGGCCCTGTGGGACCCCGAATCGAAGGTCTTCCTCGCCGACCAGCCCGACCTGCCGATCGTCCGCACGCTACGCGCCACGTCTCGCGTGGCGCC
>JBCCEE010000322.1:0-9867 GCA_039030415.1 Acidobacteriota bacterium | reverse complement strand
CGCCGGGTTCCTGGGCAGTTTCGGCGGTGGCCAGGAGCTCGACCTAGTGCACCTGTCGTGCCTGGCGCGCTGCTGGTCGGCGCTGCCTGGGGCCGAGCCGGCGTCGGAAAATCGAGCCGCCATGCTCGAGCGCCTGGCCGACTTCCGGGTCGCCGGCCAGGGCTATGGCAACGAAGTGGGGGACACGGCCGGCAACGTCTACGGCTGCTTCATGGCGCTCGGCACCTGTCAGGATCTCGGTGCCAGCCTGCCGGAGGCCGAAGAGGTCGCAGCCTTCGTGGAGTCGATGCGCACCGAGGACGGCGGCTACGCCAATGACACTGACATGGCGGTCGGCACTCTGCCGGTGACCGCCGCCGCGGTCACCTTGCTGCGCAACCTCGGGCGGCCGGTGGCGCCTGAGACAGAGCGCTGGCTGGCCCGGCAGCGCCACGCCTCGGGCGGCTTTCTCGCCACCCCCGACGTGCCGATGCCGGATCTGCTGTCGACCGCTACCGCCCTCCACGCGCTGGCCGGTTTGCAGCATCCGTTCGACGATTTGGTCGAGCCCTGCCTCGACTACATCGACACCCTGTGGACCAATCGCGGCGGCTTCCACGGCCATTGGGCTGACGACGATCTGGATTGTGAATACACCTTCTACGGCCTGCTGGCGCTCGGTCACCTGAGTATCTGGACGCGATGATCCCGCAACCGGTCGCTGCCGAGGCGACGAGCTCCGAGCGTCTCGAAACGATCCTAGACGGCGCTCTGAAACAGGCCGAGTCTCGCCTTTGGAGCCACCTCGGTCCGCAGGGCCACTGGCGTGGCGAGCTGTCGGCGAGCGCCCTGTCGACCGCTACCGCGGCGTTCGCCATCCATATGGTCACTGAATCTCGGGCGGGCGTGGCGCCTGCGTGGCGCCAGCTCGTAGGGGGGGGGCTCGACTGGCTGGTCGAGCACGCCAACGCGGACGGTGGCTGGGGGGATACGGTGCGCAGCCGCAGCAACCCCAGCACCACGCTGCTGGCCTGGGCGGCTCTGCAGGCGGCGGGGGAGGAGCGTCACGCACCCGCCATCGAGCGTGCCAAGACTTGGCTCGAGCAGCACCTGGGCGACCTCGAGCCGATGGCCCTCAAGGTCGCGATCGAGAATCTCTACGGAGACGATCGCACGTTTTCGATCCCGATCCTCAGCCTGTGCGCCCTGGCCGGCATCCTCGGCCCACCGCGCGAGGCGTTCCGCGGCGTCACGGCGCTGCCGTTCGAGCTGGCGGCGCTGCCGCAGAGCTGGTTCCGCTACCTCGGCCTGCCGGTGGTGAGCTACGCGCTGCCGGCGCTGATCGCGGTCGGCCAGGCGCAGCACCGCCAGCTTCCGACGAGGAATCCAATGCACCGATGGCTTCGGGACCGCATGCGTGGGCCAACGTTGCGTCGTCTGGACGCCATCCAACCGGCGTCCGGAGGGTTCCTCGAGGCCATTCCGCTGACCTCGTTCGTGACCCTGAGCTTGGTCGGGGCCGGTGAAGCGGATCACCCGGTGGTCGACCGCAGCCTGAGCTTTCTCGCTGACGCCGTGCGGCCGGACGGCAGCTGGCCGATCGATATCGACCTGGCGACGTGGGTGACGACCCTGTCGATCCAGGCGCTGAGCGCCGGCAAGCGCCCGGCGCCGGCGCTCGACGCCGAGCGTCGCGCCACGCTCCGGCGGTGGCTGCTGGACCAGCAGTACCGTGATGTCCATCCTTTCACCGGCGCGGCGCCGGGCGCCTGGGCGTGGACCGATCTGCCGGGAGGCGTCCCCGACGCGGACGACACTCCAGGGGCCCTGCTCGCGCTCTACCATCTCGGCGAGTGCGACGCCAGCGTTGTGGCGGCAGCCGAGGCTGGAATCAGCTGGCTGCTTGATCTGCAGAACCGGGACGGGGGCCTGCCGACGTTTTGCCGCGGCTGGGGCAAGCTGCCGTTCGACCGCAGCTCGTGCGATCTCACCGCCCATGCCCTGCGCGCCTTCACCGTCTGGCGCGGCGAGGTCTCGAGTGACCTGCGACGCCGCCTCGACCGCGGCACGCTGCGGGCGCTCGAATTCTTGCGGCGTCAACAGCGGGCGGACGGCGCCTGGCTGCCGCTTTGGTTCGGCAATGAAGCGGCCGGGGAGTTTGTGAATCCCACCTACGGCACCGGCCGCGTCCTCCTAGCCCTGCGCGCCCTGCAGCAGGAGCAGCCCGAGGCGCTACGTGGACCGGCCGAGCGCGCCGAGGCCTGGCTGCTGGCGGCCCAGAACTCTGACGGCAGCTGGGGGGGGGACGTGGGGGTGGACGGCTCGATCGAAGAGACCGCGGTCGCGGTCGAGGCACTGGCGGCGAAACCGGCTGCCGCGCGTGCTGCACTGGAGCGCGGAACCGAATACCTGGCGGCTCGAATTCAGGCCGGTGATCTGGAATCTCCGACGCCGATCGGCTTCTACTTCGCCAACCTCTGGTACTACGAGCAGCTGTATCCCATCACCTTCGCCATCGCGGCCTTGCGTCGAGCCCGATTGGCGTTGGCTCGAGAGAGCGCCGGCTGAAATTCATAGCGCGGGCCTTCTCACGCCTGATAACTCGGTTATCAGAGTTGAGAAGCGAACATGAGATGAATCGCTGAGTTGTGCTCGTGATCCACCGCTCAGGCATAGGGATCTCTGTAAAACAGAATTAGGCCCTCTGATCGATGTTCCTTGGATGGGCTGAAGCTTGGCTGGGAGATGGCACGATCCGTGCTTTCTCTGTCGGTTTTCGTTCAACCACCAGGAGGAGCCATGCGAACCCGAAGTGTCCGGTCGGCCTCGATGACCCTTGCTTTATTGACGACGATTGCTGGTACGACGATTGGTTGGTGTGGGACGGCGTTTGCCGAGGATTTGAGTGAGCGCGCTCGCACCGTCTCGCTGCAGTCCGGAACGATCGATATCGACTCCACCGAGCGCGACCTGCCGGTAGCCCTCAAGGCTCTGCCTGGCGACGGCAGCCAGGACTATGTGCTGGTCAAGTTTCCGGGGCCGGTTACGGCGGCGCAGCTGAGCGCTCTCGAAGCGCGTACCGAGCGCATCTACACCTACCTCCCGCACGACACTTTCCTGGTGCGGCTGGCGCTGGAGAAGCAGCACCGGATCGACGAGCCCGAGCTCGGCGCGAGCTGGGTCGGGACCTACCACCCGGCTTACAAGATCGCGCCTGCGATCGACGGAGTGGCGGCGCTGGCAAAGAGGGGCGACCTCGAGGCTGATCGCAAGCCGTGGATCGTGATGCTGCGGGTGTTCCCGGACGCCGATCTCGACGCGACCCTGGCTCGCATCGAACAGCTGATGCCGGGCAAGGTCGTTGGAGCGGAACCCGGCAAGCGCTTCTCGCGCGTGCGTCTACTGCTCGAGGCGGACGAGCTCGCCAGCGTCCGCGAGCCGCTGGCGCGCCTCGCCGAGGTGTTCTGGATTGGCGTCGAGCCGCGACGCGTGCTGCTCAACGACACCTCGGTTTGGGTCGGTCAATCCGGACTCAGCGGTGGCCAGCAGACGCCGATCTTCGACGCCGGCATCTATGGCGAGGGCCAGATCGTCGGCGTGCTGGATACCGGTATCGACCCTGACATGTGCTATTTCCGCGACGGCACCCTCGGTCTGCCGCCGCAGAATCCGTGCAACGGCGGCACCGTCGTCGATCTGAATCAGCGCAAGGTGATCGCGGTCGACTTCCTGTGGGGCAACGAATGCGCCGGCGGCATCGGCAGCAACGAATGGGACACCCAGGATCACGGCACCCACGTCGCCGGCACCGTGGCCGGTGACGACCTGGCCAATCCGCTGACCCACGATCCGGGAGACGGCATGGCGCCAGGCGCCAAGCTGGTGGTGCAGGACTGCGGCTTCCAGACCGACAACTGCGCGGACTGCCCGGGCATCGGCAACTGCCCGATCGTCGACCTCAATCCGGTCTTCCAGCAGGCCTATGATCAAGGCGCCCGCATCCACACCAACTCCTGGGGTGATGACGAGAACAACCCGGTGCAGGGCCTGTACTCGGCCGGCAGTGAAGACGCCGACGAGTTCATGTGGAACCACCCAGACTTCCTGCTGGTATTTGCCGCCGGCAACTCCGGGCCGGGCTCGACCACCGTCGGCAGCCCGTCGACGGGTAAGAATGTCGTCTCCGTCGGCGCCACCCTGCGCGGCACCAGCGCCAACTCGATGGCGTCGTTCTCGAGCTGTGGACCGACCGACGACGGCCGCATCAAGCCCGACATCACCATGCCGGGCTCGGGCATCATCTCGGCCAACTCGGACAACAACACCAACAGCAACAACTGCAATACCAAGAGCTCGAGCGGCACCAGCATGGCGGCGCCGGGAGCGGCCGGCAATCTGGCTCTTATCCGGCAGTACTTCATCGACGGCTGGTACCCGAGCGGTGCGGCCAACGCCGCCGACAGCTTCGTGCCTTCTGGCGCTCTGCTCAAGGCGACCCTGGTCAACTCCGGCCGCAACATGACCAATACCTCGGCCATTCCCGGCGGCTGTCAGGGATGGGGTAGAGTCCTGCTCGACGACACGCTGCATTTTGCTGGTGAGGGCCGCGGCCTGTTCTTAGAAGACGACGCCACCGGCTTCGGCGCCGGCTCGTCGAACGAGACTCGCACCTTCGACCTCACGGTCAGCAGCAGCTCGGAGCCGCTCAAGGTCACCCTGGCCTGGACCGACTTCCCGTCGACTCCGGCGGCCAGCCCGCACATCAACAACGACCTCGATCTCGAGGTCAGCGGCCCGAGCGGAACCTTCCGCGGCAACGTCTTCTCAGGCGGCACGTCGACCTCGGGGGGTAGCGCCGACCGCCTCAACTCCCTGGAGCAGGTGCTGATCGCCAGCCCGACGCCCGGTACTTACACGGTGACGGTGCGCTCGTTCACCGTCCCCAACGGTCCGCAGCCGTTCGCCCTGGTCGCCACCGCCGATTTCTCGGCGCCGTGCGATCCAGCGTGTGACGACGGCCTGTTCTGCAACGGCGTCGAGACCTGCGTCGCCGGCTCGTGTCAGCCCGGTACCTCGCCCTGCTTGGGGGCTCAGACCTGCGACGAAGCGGCAGACCAGTGCGTTGGCGATCCCGGCTGCTTCCTGGACAACGACTTCGAGTCGGGAGCCGGCGGCTGGACCAACGGCGCCAGCAGCTGCACCACCGGCACCTTTGTCTCCGGCACACCGGACGCTACGGACTGGCAGCTCGGCAGCGGTGCCGGCGGCTCCTCGGGCGCGCTGTTCACCCAGCCCAACCCGGGCGGCATAGGCACCGATGACGTCGACGGCGGCACCTGCGAAACGCTCTCACCGAGCTTCGACGCCAGCAGCGCGTCTGAAGTCACCGTCTCCCTCGACTACTTCCACGGTCAGCGCGATGCCGGCGACGACGCTGGCGACGGCTTCTCGATCGAAGTGCTGAACAACGGTAGTGTGGTCGACACCCTAGTGGCGATCGGCGATGTCACCAGCAGTCCGGCCTGGACCAACCTGTCGACCACGGTGGCCAATCCCGGTACCCTGCAGCTGCGGGTGCGTGCCAGCGATGCGCCGAACGGCGGTGACATTGTCGAGGCCGGCATCGACAACGTGCTGGTGTGTCCGAGCGGCCCACCACCGGCCTGCAGTGTCGACGCGGACTGCGACAACGGTCTGTTCTGCGACGGATCAGAAACCTGCAACACCGGCACCGGCGCCTGCGAGGCCGGCACGCCGCCGAGCTGTGGTGACGGCATCAGCTGCACCGTCGACAGCTGCAACGAGTCGACCGACTCCTGCGACAACGCGCCGCAAGACAGCCTGTGCGACAACGGCCTGTTCTGCGACGGCTCGGAGACCTGCAGCGCCACCCTGGGCTGCGAGGCCGGCACGCCGCCGAGCTGCGGTGACGGCATCAGCTGCACCGTCGACAGCTGCAACGAGTCGACCGACGCCTGCGACAACGCGCCCGACGACTCTGCCTGCGACAACGGTCTGTTCTGCGACGGCAGCGAGACCTGTAGCGCCAGCCTCGGCTGTCAGGTGGGCAGCGCGCCCTGCTCGGGCTCTCAGACCTGCAACGAGACCACCGACATCTGCGAGGGCACCGGCGGCTGCCTGCACGACGTCGACTTCGAGTCGGGTGCCGGGGGCTGGAGCCAGGGCGCGGACACCTGCTCGACCGGCGCCTTCATCGTCGGCACGCCGGACAGCACGGCCTGGCAGGTCGGCTCGGGCAATCCCGGCCAGGCGTTCTTCACCGCCAACAACCCGAACGGCATCGGCGGGGACGACGTCGATGGAGGCACCTGCGAAGCGCTGTCACCGAGCGTCAACGCCAGCGGTGAGTCGGCGGTCTCGGTGTCGCTCGACTACTACCACGGTCAGCGCGACGCGGGCGATGACGCCGGTGATGGCTTCACCATCGAGGTGCTGAACAACGGCACGGTGGTGGACACCCTGGTGTCGGTCGGCGATGTCACCAGCACCGCGGCGTGGTCGAACGTCTCGACGACCGTCAACAACCCGGGCAACGTCCAGCTGCGAGTGCGTGCCAGCGACGCGGCGGGTGGCGGTGACATCGTCGAGGGAGGTATCGACAACGTTCAGATCTGCCCGACGACCCCGCCGCCGCCGTGCTCGGTCGAGGAGGACTTCTCGGCCGGCATCGGCAGCTGGACGACCAGCGGTTCGTGCTCGACCGGCACCTTCGTCACCGCCGTGCCGACCCAGCAGACCTCGACCGTGGTTACCCAGGTCGGCGGCGACCACACCAGCGGCAGCGGCAACGCCCTGTTCACCGCCACCAACAGCAGCGCCGGCAACGCTGACGTCGATGGTGGCGTCTGCGTCGTCGAGTCGCCGGTGTTCAGCGTGAGCCAAGCGTCGGACCTCTCGGTCTGGTACTTCCATGGCCAGCGCGACGCCGGGGACGACGCCACGGGTGATTTCTTCCTGCTGGAAGTCTCCACCGACGGCGGCAGCAGCTACACGCCGCTGGTCTCCCTGGGCGACGTCCAGAACGTCGCCGCCTGGACCGAGGCCACCACGTCAGTCGGAGCCGGCTCCAACGTCCGCCTGCGCGTGCAGGTCTCCGACGGCGCCGGTGCCGGTGACATCGTGGAGGGCGGAATCGACGACCTGGCGATCTGCCCATCGAACTGACGCCCATTCCCTCCCTCTCCCTGCTGGGAGAGGGAGTGGCTAGCCTAGCTCCCGTCCCGAAAGGACGTAGTGAGCTGTTAAGTCGCGCTCGGTGGAACGAGCACGTCCGAGGACTGTTTGAGCGTGGGGCGTATTTGGAGCTCATAAACGCCTGAAGATCAGAGGTTTATGCAGTTTGCAGCGGGTCCTGAAAGTTTGCGAGGTCGCGCGCAGTCCACCGAGCGTGACCGTCCATAGATCGTTCTTGGGCGGGATCTAGCCCTACTGATACAGTTCAGAGCCGCTCTCTTGCGGCACAGGTGAAGAGCACCCAAAGGTAGGCGGTGCTCGCCTGTCTCACTCGATGCCTTTCACACACCAAAACGAGCTCTGCTTCCCTAGGGATGACGCTATGCGAATCCAAAGTGTCCTTTCCGTTCTGCTGGCCTGTGCTTTGTGCACGCCTTCGTTTGCCCAGGATCAGAACGACCGCTCTCGCTCGATCTTTTTGCATTCCGGAACGATCGAAGTCACCGCTGCGGAGCGTGATATTCCCGCCGCCTTGAAGGCTCTGCCCTCAGGTGCCGGTCTCGACTATGTGCTGGTCAAGTTTCCAGGGCCGGTGACGGCTCGCCAGCTCAGCGCCCTCGAAGCGCGGGTCGACCGCCTGTATGCCTACCTGCCCCCCGACACCTTCTTGGTGCGACTCGCCGAAGAGAAGCAGCATCGGTTGGGCGAGCCCGAGCTGGGGGCGAGCTGGAGTGGGCCCTACCATCCGGCCTACAAGATCGCGTCAGCGGTCGAAGAGGTCGTGTCGCGATCCGACCGCAACGGTCCCGACGAGCGCCCGTGGATTGTGATGCTGCGGGTATTCCCCGACGCTGACCTCGACGCGACGCTTGCCCGGATCGAGCAGCTGGCGCCGGGCAAGGTGGTCGCTGCCGAATCGGGCAAGCGCTTCTCGCGGGTGCGCCTATTGCTGGAGACACCCGAGCTCGCGAGCGTCCGCGAGCCGCTGGCGCGTCTCTCCGAAGTCTTCTGGATCGGCGTCGAACCGCGGCGCGTGCTGCTCAACGACACCTCGGTGTGGGTAGGGCAGTCGGGGGTCGATGGCGGACAGCAGACGCCGGTTTTCGATGCCGGCATCTTCGGCGAAGGGCAGATCGTTGCCGTGCTGGATACCGGCATCGATCCCGACATGTGCTACTTCCGTGACGATACCCTCGGCCTGCCGCCGCAGAACCCGTGCGACGGCGGTACCGTGGTCGATATGAATCAGCGCAAAGTGATCGCGGTCGACTTCCTGTGGGACAACGAATGCGCCGGCGGTATCGGCAGTAACGAATGGGACACCCAAGACCACGGCACCCACGTCGCCGGGACGGTGGCGGGAGATGATTTGGCCAACCCTCTGACCCACGATCCGGGCGACGGCATGGCGCCGGGGGCCAAGCTGGTGGTGCAGGACTGCGGCTTCCAGACCGACAACTGCGCGGATTGCCCGGGTATTGGCAACTGCCCGATCATCGATCTCAATCCGGTCTTCCAACAGGCCTACGACCAGGGCGCCCGCATCCACACCAATTCGTGGGGCGACGATGAGAACAACCCGATTCAGGGCCTGTACTCGGCGGGCAGTGAAGACGCAGACGAG
This sequence comes from Acidobacteriota bacterium, assembly GCA_039030415.1. Classification (GTDB taxonomy): domain Bacteria; phylum Acidobacteriota; class Thermoanaerobaculia; order Multivoradales; family J023; genus JAAELT01. The sequence continues at coordinate 1,070 of JBCCEE010000322.1, read as the reverse complement.
TTCATGTGGAACCATCCGGACTTCCTGCTGGTTTTTGCGGCGGGAAACTCCGGACCTGGCCCGACCTCCGTCGGCAGTCCGTCCACGGGTAAGAACGTGGTGGCCGTCGGCGCGACCCGACGCGGCTCGAGCGCCAATTCGATGGCTTCGTTCTCGAGCTGTGGACCCACCGACGACGGCCGCATCAAGCCCGATATCACCATTCCGGGCTCGAGCATCATCTCGGCCAATTCGGACAACAACACCGGCAGCAACAACTGCAACACCAGGAGCACCAGCGGCACCAGCATGGCGGCACCTGGCGCGGCCGGTAACCTGGCCCTGATCCGCCAGTACTTCGTCGACGGCTGGTACCCCTCGGGTGCGGCCAACGCCGCGGACAGCTTCGTGCCGTCCGGCGCCCTGCTCAAGGCGACGCTGGTCAACTCCGGTCGCAACATGACCGGTAGCTCGGCGATTCCCGGCGGCTGTCAGGGGTGGGGACGAGTGCTGCTCGACGATACTCTGCACTTCACGGGTGAGGATCGCAGCCTGTTTCTCGAAGACGACGCGACCGGCTTCGCAGCCGGCTCATCGAACGAGACACGGACCTTCGAGCTCACCGTCAACAGCAGCTCGGAGCCGCTCAAGGTCACTCTCGCCTGGACCGACTTTCCGTCGACCCCGGCGGCCGGCATCCACCTCATCAACGATCTCGACCTGGAAGTGAGCGGGCCGAGCGGAACCTTCCTCGGCAACGTCTTCGCGAGCGGTGTCTCGACCCCCGGCGGCACGGCCGATCGCCTCAACCCGTTGGAGCAGGTGTTGGTCGCCAGCCCGACTCCCGGCCTCTACACCGTGACAGTCCGCTCGTTCACCGTCCCCAATGGCCCACAGCGGTTCGCGCTGGTGGCCACCGGGGACCTCACGACGTTCCAGAGCACGATCTTTCAAGACGGCTTCGAATCCGGCGATACCTCGGCCTGGGACTGAAAAACTTCCCCCTTTGAAAAAGGGGGACCGAGGGGGATTTCTGGAGGCTCGGTAGAGATCGAAGAGAATCCCCCCTATCCCCCCCTTTGACAAAGGGG
>JBCCEE010000321.1:0-9922 GCA_039030415.1 Acidobacteriota bacterium | reverse complement strand
GTGAAGTATGCCATCGGCTCCTTCATCCAGGCGCTGGAGCAGAATCCGGGCATCGAGCAGGAGCTGCAGGCGCTGGGCACCCAGGCCCACATCTACATCGGCACCGGGCTGGGCGACATCGTGACGCAGTACGAACAGTCGCTGGCGTTCCATCGCGCTCAACGCCGCTGGGAGCGTTTCTGGGCGGCACCCGAGCGCAACAGCGAGCGGCGGATCTTCGAGGAGCGCTGCGCCGCGCGGGACGGCGCCTGCCCCACCCACACCGACGACGGCGCGCCGATCCCGCCCCGTCCCGAGTCGCTTTCGGAGCAGGATCGCGACCTGGCGGAAGAGACCTGGTGGAACTTCTGGAGCACGCGCTCACCCCAGCTCAAGACCTATCTGGAGGAGATGCGCGCCATCGAGTCGATCGCGGTCGAAGGCAACGTCGAGTCCGGCAAGCTCAAGGCGATCAAAGACAAGCGCCGAGCCCTGCGTCGGTTGGGGGAGAAGTGGGGCACGCCGCAGCCGCCGTGGCAGGCGGTGTCGTCGAACTTCATCTGGAACATCGACAACATCGCCGCCGCCCAGATATCGATGCTCGGCCAGATCACCGGCATGTCGATGGCGGTCGGTGCGGCGTGCTCGACCTTTGGCGTCACCCTCAAGCTGGCGCTCGATGCCATCCGCTCCGGCGACGCGAAGGCGGTGGTGATCGGCGCCACCGATCCGCCGCCGAGCCCGCTGCTGGTCGGAGCGTTCTACAACGCGCGGGTCATCTCCGCCGACGCACAGGTCTCGAAGCCTCTGACCGAGCTGCGCGGCACGCACATCGCCGGCGGCTCGGTGGTGTGGATCGTCGGCGACTACGACCACATGGTCGCCAAGGGATTCAAGCCCCTCGGCATGGAGCCGCTGTCGGTCGGCGTCACCTCCGACGCCGACCACATCATCACGCCGTCGAAGGACGGACCCACGCAAGCGATGCAGATGGCGCTCGACCGGGCCGGCAGCTCGGGGGCCGAGATCGCGTCGTGGGATCTTCACGCGACGGCGACTCCGGGCGACTTCAACGAGGTCGAGATGGTGCGGGATCTGATGTCCGAAGACGTGCTGGTGACGGCGCGCAAGGGAATCTTCGGCCACGGTATGTCGGCGGGTGGCGGCTGGGAGCTGACCGCCCAATACCTGGGGTACGAGCGCGGTGAGATCCATCCCACCGGCCTGAGTCGCGAAGAGCTCAACGCGGAGATCGGTGGCGTACACCAGAACTTCGTCTTCGACACCGGCTGCAAGGCACCGCGCGGTCCGGTCGGCAAACTGTCGATGGGAGTGGGCGGCATCAACGCGTGCGTGGTGTCGCGGCCGCTGGGAGATGATCGTTCGACGTAGCAGCAGCGGCGGGCCGGGCGACCGCGGCATCGTCGAGCGGGCGCGTGTGCCATGAGCGCCGACGCGTCGCGTCGCGAGCTGGTGCTGCCGGAAGCTGAAGCTCAGGCCGTGCTCCTCGTGCAGGCGCTCGAGGAGGCCGATCGCACGGGGGAGCTGCTAGCGCTCGAGACCCGGCGCGAGGCTACCCGGTCGGCCCGGCAGCAGAACTCCGACGACGAGGCGGCTTGGCTGGCGGAGCGAGCGCTCGATCTGAGCTCTCAGCTGGACCGCGAGCTGACCTTCCTGCCGCGGCTGCGGAGCTGGACCCGGCCTCTGCGTGGCCTGCTGGTGCCGGCGGCGGTGGTCGCCTTCGTGCTCGGCGTCGGCACCAATGCCCTGGGGCCTCAGCAGCACGTCAACGTCCTGGCGCTGCCGCTGCTCGGGCTGATCGCCTGGAACCTGGCGGTGCTGGTCCTGCTGGCGTTGAGAGCCTTCCTGCCGCTGTCGCTGGACGCTAGAGTCCCGGCCTTTATCCATCGGCTGAGGGCCATCGTACGCCGGTTGATCGCGAGACTGCCGAGCGACGATCGCGGTGAGGCGACCCAGAAACGTCTGCGCGGCGCGCTCGAGAGCTACCTGAGGGCCTGGCTGCCGGCGGTCACGCCTCTTGCCATCGCCCGCAGTCAGCGCTTGCTGCACGCCGGCTCGCTGCTGTTGATCGGCGGCGTGGTGGCCGGCATGTACGCTCGCGGCATCGCCTACCAATACCTGGCCACCTGGGAGAGCACCTTCTTGAGCGGCGCGACGGTCGATCGTTTCCTGGGCGTCGTGCTGGCGCCGGCCGCTGCGCTGCTCGATACCGACGTGCCGCGGGCGGCCGCGATCGAGAGCCCGGCAACCGGCGATGGCGCGCCGTGGATTCACCTCTATGCGGTGACTGCGGCGCTGCTCGTCGGCCTGCCCCGGCTGCTGCTGGCGCTGTACGAGAGCGTGCGCTGTGCGCGTCGCCGAAGAAGCGTGGCGATCACGCTTCCGGACGGCTACCTGCGGCGGCTCCTGGCGGCGGTCGAGACCGCTCAGCATCGCATCGAAGTGTTGCCCTACAGCTACCGTCCCGCGGCGCCGGTGACCACTGCCTTGCGGCAGCTGCTGCTGGATCTGTTCGGCGCGCGGTCCGAGATCCGGATTCGGGAGACGCTCGACTACGGCAGCGAGCCGTCAGACATCGAAGCGGGCAGCGGTCGGCTGCGGGTGGTGCTGTGCAGTCTTTCCCAGACTCCGGAAGTCGAAGTCCACGGCGAGCTTCTGCAGCAGTTTCGCGAGCGGCTCCCGGACGGGCAAGCCCTGCTGCTCGTCGTAGACGGCTCGGCCTATCGCCGTAAGCTGGAGCACGAGGGGCAGCTGGACGAGCGGTCCGTGAAGCGCCTGGCGGAGCGCCGCCGGGCCTGGGACCGCGTGGTGCGCGACGCGGCGCTGTTGGCGCTGCACGTCGATCTGCGTCAGCCGCTGCCGGACGAGGTCTTGACCCAAGCCGTCGCCGCCGTTTGGCCGCAGGGATCGCTGGCCCTCGAGCCCGGAGCTTCGGCATGAGTGGGAGCGAGCCGCAGGCGGAGGTCCGCCGGATCAATCTCAGCCTGGTCTCGCATACCAATGTCGGCAAGACGACCCTGGCCCGCACCCTGCTGCGGCGCGACGTCGGTGAGGTGCTCGATCAGGCTCACGTCACCGAAGTGGCGGTGGGCTACACCTTGATCGACACTCCGACGGCTGAGCTGAAGCTCTGGGACACGCCGGGGTTCGGCGATTCGGTGCGTCTGCTCAAGCGCCTGGTGCAGCACAACAATCCCATCCTGTGGCTGGTGCGGCAGACCTGGGATCGCTTCGCCGACCGCCCGCTGTGGTGCTCGCAGCAGGCGGCGCTCAACATCCGGGACGAGTCCGATCTGGTGCTCTATCTGGTCAACGCCAGCGAAGAGCCCGAGGACGCGGGTTACCTAGTACCGGAGCTCGAGGTCCTGAGCTGGATCGGGCGGCCGATCGTGCTGCTGCTCAACCAGACGGGCGGCGGCGACGCGTCTTCCGCCGCCAGGTCGCTGAGCGTCGAGCGCTGGCGGCAGTTCGCCGAGCGCTGGCCGGTGGTTCGAGACGTCCTCGCACTCGATGCCTTCAGCCGCTGCTGGGTCCAGGAGAGCGTGCTGCTCGAGCGTATCGTGGATCTCTTGCCGGCCGAACTTCAGCCGCTGATGAGTGAGCTCGAGGAAGCGTGGAACCACCGTAACCTGGCGGTCTTCGAGCGTTCCGTCGAAGCCATGGCGCGTACCCTGCACGCCGCCGCGATCGACCGCGAAGAGCTGCCCGAGCGCCGGCCCAGTCGGGCCGACAAACAGCGCGGCATGGAGGTTCTCGCCGGCCGGTTGGAGCGGGCGTCTTCTGAGCTGATGGCGACCCTGCTCGAGGTCCACGGCCTCGAAGGCACCGCCGTCACCGAGATCGACCGTCAGCTCGATGCCTTCGCGATCGCGGACGAGGATCTGATCGATCCCGAGAAGGGTGCGGTGTGGGGGAGTGTGGTTTCGGGTGCCCTCGGCGGTCTGTCTGCCGACCTTTTGTCCGGCGGCTTGAGCTTCGGCGGCGGCATGCTGGCCGGTGCCATCCTCGGTGCACTTGGCGGCGCTGGCCTGGCGCGGGGGTTCCAGCTCATCAAAGGGGAGCGACTGCCTGCCGTCACCTGGACGCCTCCTTTCCTCGAGGGTCTCGTCCACCAAGCGCTGCTGCGCTACCTGGCGGTCGCTCATTTCGGCCGCGGTCGCGGTGAGTTCCAGGAGCGCGAAGCCTCCCAGCGCTGGCGAGATCGCGTCCAGGCCGCGCTCCACCAGCACAGCAAAACCGGGCGACAGATCCTCGAGCAGATGAAAGAAGAGCCCGTCACCGGCCGCAGCGTCGAAGATCTGCGGCAGCTGCTCGACACCACCCTGCGCGAGATCCTGGTGGAAGCGTACCCGCGGTCCCGTCGGCTGCTGGGTTTAGAGAAGCCGGCAGAGCTGCCCGGCGAAGCATCGAATTCAGACACTCGGTAACCCAGGGACGCCGGGAAGCTCAGCTAGAATAAAGGGCGAGCTGAGCCGAGCTCGTTTGATGCGAATCAGAGCCGCCTGAAGTCTGCGAGGTGCGTCGGCTCGGCTGCGTCGACTCGGCTGCGTCGACTCGGCTGCGTCGACTCGGCTGCGTCGGCTGCTGTTGCACCGGCGATCTGGACTCCGAGAATCCCGCAGCAACAGATGCAGCGACGGTTTTGGACGCGCAAATCCTCGCAACATCCGATGCAGCGACGATTTCGGACGCGCAAATGCTCGCAACATCCGATGCAGCGACGATTTTGGACGCGCAAATGCTCGAAACATCCGATGCAGCGGCGATTTCGGACGCGCAAATGCCCGCAACATCCGATGCAGCGGCTATTTAGGACGCGCGAATGCCCTCTGCATCGCCTCGAGCCAGGGTTCTGACCGCCCGCCGAGGCCATTCCGGGCTCGACAACGCTCTCGGAACCCGTGCAGAAGGGCTATCTCTGCTCGAAGACATGTTCTGCCGCCCCGCCTGAGTCCGATCTCGGTTCGATACCGCGTTCCAGCGCGCTCGCCGACCGGGCTCGACGCGAGATCACGCGGTCGGCAGCAGCAGGGTAGGGAGCTCGAGGCTCGAGTGAGCTATCGGGACGGCCCCGGCTGATGGCTGCATCGCGAGAGCTCGTCGTGTCGATTCTGCAGTCTCGACTTGTCGAAAAGCTGATTTCTTGGGCTCTCAAGAAGGGTTGCCCTACAAAACTTTTATTTAAAGTCCCTAAATGTTGATCCGGGCGTGTCTTTAACAGTGGGGCTGCTTACCTCTCCACTGCTGACAAAGAGGAGGTCGCAAGACATGTCTCGACATCTTACGTTGGCTATCGTCGTTATCGCACTTTGCGGGGGCGTGTACGCACAGGAGCCCGAGCGCGTGATTGTCCGCACTGAGGACGGTCTCGAAGGGCAGGGCGTCGCATTCTCCCAGGGTACCGCCTGTTATGTCTTGTCGACTTCCCGGCTGATGACCAAGGCTTCCCGCCTCTGGGTCTCGACGGGTGGAGCGCATCAGGCCTCGGCCCGCAGGGTCGACTGTGTTCCGGGAACCGGTCTCGCTCTGCTCGAGACGGATTCCTCGGTCTGCACAGGCGGAGAGTGGTCGGCGATTCGACGCAGCTGGCGCGAGAGAAGCCCTGACTTGAGCCTCGTTTGGCCAAAGGAGGGAGCGCTTAGGTCACGCTTGGCTGACGGCACGCTCGACGATCTACAGGTGAAGTTCAGCGAACGTATCAACCGTTGGATCGATATCTCGCCGAAGCCTGAGCTTGCCAGCCGAATCACGCTCGATCTCCAGGGTTCGATCTTCACAGCCGGCCCAGCTGATGCTGGTGTTCTGGTCGCGGTCACCCAAGGCGGTGTTGGCCAGGTAGTCCGCCTCGCCAGCATTGTTCCCGGCATCGATGCTTGTGTCCGGACCATTGATCGCTGGTCAGTGTCGTTGAGCCTCTCCTTCATGTCACTCGACCCGGACTTGCCGCGCGATCTCGTGACCCACGAGACGCATCCGGATGACCGTCCGTTCCTCTTCGGGCCTGCTGGAGCGACGAGGCTGACAACGACCGAAATCAAGTTCGCCAACCTTGCTGTGACCTATCAGCGTAGTCTGCCTGGCCATCCGGATCGCAACTGGCTCGTCCGCTACACTTTGAGGATTCCCGAGTCGAATGAGGTCCGCGAGGTCAGGCAAAACGAGAACGATTTTCGGCTACCAACCGAAGGGAGCTTCATCTATACGGAGCACTCGGAAACCGAGCTCGCCCAAGAGCTTGGGGTTGGAGTGTCGTTCCCTCTGCGCCAGAATCAACGCGCTGTGCTCACCGTGCTCGCCTCGGTGGGATATTGGGATCTTGCTTTCGAAAAGGGATGGGATCGCTTCAGTCAACGGCAGCCGGCTCTCTCAGCTCGGGCTACCGGGCTGAGTCTTGCGCCCCAGGCCGAGCTGAGCTTTGGAACCCGCGCTCATCGTCTCGAGCTGCTGCTGGCTTATCGATTCTTGGAGCTCTCTTACGATGCTGCATCGCTCGAGGACTCGAGCGGCGAAGCCTGGGAAGTCGGGCTCGGCTACCGTTGGACAACTGGGGCGGGTAGCAGGCGAAATCGGCCGTGAGGCTCTGCTTCGCCGCGATCGTTCTGGTCTTCACGCTGGGATGTGACGGCCGAGCGGCTGCCCAGCGCGGTGTCTCCCGAGTCACCTCGGTCGACGGCGTCCGCGAGCCGATCTATGCGGAAAGCTACGCGGTAGTGGTGGGCATCAACGAGTACCCCAGGTTTTCACCAGCACCTGAGCGGATCGCATCTCGCGGTAGTGATTCCGCCTGTGTACGGCGGAATGCCGGGGATCTGTGTTTTGCAAGATCTGACGCTGAGAGCGTTGCAGCCCTTTTGGAAGCACGCGGTTTCGAAGTCCGACGGTTGTTGGACGAGCAGGCCACCAGGAGGAATATCCTCTCCGAGCTTTACCAGCTTGCAGGTCGGCTGAGCTCACGGGATCGCGTCGTCTTCTACTTTGCAGGGCATGGCAGCACCATTCGCCTTGGGCAAAGCGCTTGGGACGACGATCGGTGGGGACAGATCGTCCCGCACGATGCAACGAATGACCCCGCCTCGAGGATCCTCATGGCCGAGCTACGGATTCTCTCTAGAATCCTCGGAACTGCTGAGCATCAACTCTTCATCTTGGATACCTGCTTCGGCGGACGCCTGATCAAGGGTTTCCGGACGGCTGACAACGATCTTGGGCAGCAAAGTCTGATTTCAGCGCGACACGTACTCACTGCGGGTGGTGAGAAGGACCTTGTGATCGATGGCGGTCGGAAGGGCTTGACCCAGTCTTTCCTCGAGGCCATTGGCAAAGGCAAAGCGGATCGTGACTGTAACGGTCTAATCGGCTTCTCCGAGCTCGAGGCTTATATCCAGGCGAAGGCGAACAACGACTATCAAACTCCCAGGAGTGGGGTCCTGCCTGGGCACGAAGGCGGCGAGTTTGTGTTCAGGAATCCGCAGTGTCAGCAAGGTGATTCGCCTCCTGGCTTGGGTTGGCACCCCGAGCCCTCGGAAGGACCGCCCCGAATCGAAGACCCGATGCTTGGCGGCGCTTTTCGTTTGATCAAGCCCGGCACGTTTTACATGGGAAGTCCCGAGGGGGAGCCGGGTAGCAAAGCGGACGAGCAACGGCACAAAGTGCGACTGACGCGAGCCTTCTGGATCGCGGAGACCGAAGTCACCCAACGACAGTGGGAATCGTTCAAAGCAAATGAGTCCGACCCCAGTATCTGCCCCTCCTGTCCCATTCACACCGTAATGTGGTTCGAGGCGGTCGCTTTCGCCAACTGGCTCTCACAACGAGCCGAGCTCGAGCCGTGCTACGAGCTCGAAGGTGCTGGCCAAGAATCGGTGCAGGTTCGTTTCAAGGGCTTGGACTGTCTTGGCTACCGGCTACCCACAGAGGCAGAGTGGGAGTATGCGGCTCGCGCTGGAACTTCGACGGCCTTCGCAACAGGTGAGAGCCTTGGCCCCGAATCCGCCCTCTTTGCCACCTCCCCCAGTCCATTCCCAGCTGAGGCTCATGCTTCGCCTCTGACTGAAGTCGGCTTGCGAAGATCCAACAGCTGGGGACTGTTCGATATGCATGGAAGCGTTGCCGAGTGGACCTGGGATGTCTACGCTCCTCAGTTCTTGGTCGAGCAAACCGAGGATCCGATAGGCCCCGAGGCTGGATCGAAACGCGTAATTCGTGGCGGTAGCTGGAAGTTTGGAGTCAATGCCTGCCGATCCGCTGCGCGGGATGCCAACGTGCCCCAAGCGGCGACCCACGATGTCGGACTCCGGCTCGTGCGAACAGAATCGCTCGAACCGTAGCCTTGGTTCACCCATGCAGGCTTGGCTCAAGAACTTCGAGCCTGGCGACGTGCTCACACTCTGGCGGGCTGCCTGAAGCTTGGCCGTGGCTCGGCAGAGACTCGGCAGTGGAATGAGCCGCCAGCGACTCGGCCAATTTGAGGGACTCGCGGAACGCACTGCGATAAACCTCTTTGGGGTCGTGCACGCTGAGACGTGTTTCGCCGAGACGTGCTTCTGGCGCAAGGTTTCGGCGCAAGCCACCAAAATCTGGCCGTGTCATCAAAAGGAGCTCATCGATGAAGAAGGTTGGCCGATGTTTGAGGTGCTGGCTGGTTGGGGTCTGTGGGTTGGCCGTGGCGATCACTGCACGAGCTGAACCCGAGCTGGAACGGATTCAGCTCGAGTCATTCACTTCGACCCGGCTCGAGGCGACTCCGATCCTGAAGCGCTATCGCGGCGCCGCTCGAGGAGCGCTGCAGAGTCCCGCGCTCGATCGGTTTCTGGCGCGCTACGGGCGAGAATGGGACATCCTGTGGGATCAGTCGAGCGACCGGCCGCATCTCATTCAAGGTCGCGGCCTGCCTCTGGTGCCCTCGCTTCGAGAGGCGACGCTCGCAGACCTGACCCTCGAAGGTATCGAGGTCTTGGCTCGTGACTTCTGGCGCGATCAGTCCGACCTGCTGCGGGTCGATCCCTCGCAGCTGGTGCTCGATCGGCAGCGCAGTCGACTGCCCGATGCGCGACATCCCTTGGGTGTCGTGACGTTTCAGCAGACGCATGCGGGAGTACCGATTGTGGGGGCGCGGGTCTTCCTGCGCTTCAGCCACGGCCGAGTCATTCAGTTCGGCAGCGAGCGGATCGCCGAGGTGAATCTGTCGGTCGAGCCCGGGATTGCACGCCAGGAAGCGTTGGCTCGAGCGTTGAAGGCCTTGGCCCTGTCGTCGGATGAGGTCTCGCTGGCCGCCGCGCCTAGGCTGATCCTTTTGCCGGTGACCCGCGACGGCTCGTACGAGCATCTCCTGGCTTGGGAGATGAGCCTGCTGGGTGGAGCGGGCGGTGCGGCCTACCGTCTGCGTCTCGACGCTCATCAAGGCGAGATCCTGGAGGTCGTCGACCCACGGAGGTTTGGGCAGGCGACGGCTCGGGTCCATCTTCCGCTCGTAGCGCAGCCCGTGCCGGCGCCGCTGCCGAGGCTTTGGGTCGATCACTATGGCACGGTCGAGACCGACGCGGAGGGCGTCTTCGCCTACCAGGGGGGCGAAGCCGCCGCCGGACTCGCCGGAGCGCTGGTGGAGGTGGAAGATGCCTGTGGCCCAACCTACCTCAGCTCGTGGGATGGCGACCTGGATTTCGGCGGTTCGGCTGGCTCCGACTGTGCGGCTGCGCCGGTAGGTGGCCCCGGCAACACCCAGGCGGCGCGTGACGCCTACTATCACCTCACCCAGGGCACCCAGGCGGTGCTCGACCGTTTGGGCGAGGAGCTCTTGCCGTTCCAGCTCCTGGCGCGCACCAATCAGCCGGATATGAGCTGCGCGGCGTTCTGGAACGAAGCCGCCGGCAGCTTTTCATTTGGCCGATCGAGTGCGGAATGCGTCAACATCGCGGAGGTTCCC
>JBCCEE010000320.1:0-9932 GCA_039030415.1 Acidobacteriota bacterium | reverse complement strand
CTCCCGGTCTGGCCCAGCCCGGTCTCGGTGAAGGCTGGATCGCGGCGAAGTCGCCTAGCTTCACGGTCTACGGTAACGCTGAACCTGCCCGCGTCGCCGAGATCACTGCGAGTCTCGAGCGATTCCGTGCAGTCTTCGCCCAGCTCTCGCCAGCTTTGGAGCTGCAGTCGCCGGCTCCCACGAAGATCCTGGCCTTTCGAGATGCAAAGGCTTACGCGCCCTACAAGACTTCGCCGGACCGTGGCTCGAGCCGTATTTTGGGACAGTTCTTGAGCCATCCGGACGGCAACTACATTACCCTGGACGCCGGCACCCAGCTAGTGAGCTCGTTCACCGTGATCTACCACGAGTACGTCCACTACTTTGTGCGCCACAACTTTCCCGGCATTCCGCTCTGGTTCAATGAAGGACTCGCCGAGTACTACAGTACTTTCGCCACCGATGGCGAATCGGCTCACGTCGGCCTGCCGGTCGAGCGTCACGTGCGCTGGCTGCGGCGCAACGGCGAGCTGGCGCTCGATCAGGTGCTCGCCACCGAGCAGTCTGTGAGTGGCCATGACGGGCACCAGGTAGGACGCTTCTACGCCGTTTCCTGGGCACTGGTGCACTATTTGATGTCGGGCGACAGTGAGCGTCTGGACCGCGCGATTGATTTTCTCGTGCGTCTGAGAACCGGCGAAGCCGCGGAAGATGCCTTTGAACGAGCTTTCGACGTACGGGTGGGCACCCTCGAGCAAGAGCTCGCGAGCTACATTGCCGCCGGCGAGCTGCCGTCCGCTTCGATTCCGCTGTCTCGGCTGCCGTCGGCTCCGGTCAAGGTGCACGAGCTGCCGCCGGAGGATGCGCTCTTTCATCTTGGGGATTTGCTCGCGCACATGGGTCGCGAGCATGCAGCGGAGCAGCATTTTCAGCTTGCCTTGGATCATTGGGGCGATCACCCCGAGAGCCATGCGGGCCTGGCGTTCGTGCGCGATCTTCAGAGTCGCTTCGAAGAGGCTGAGTGGTTCTACCAAGACGCGTTGAGGCTCGGTAGCCGCGATCCACTGACCTATCTGCTCTTTGGGCGGCACCTGCTGGCGCGAACCTCCGGCAGCCCGCTCGACGAGCGAAACGAGCTGGCTAGCCGAGCGCGCGTCCAGCTCGACCGAGCCGTGGCGCTCAATGCTGACTACGGCGAAGCCTGGGCGCTGCTCGGACGGTCTCATCTGGTTGGCTCGAAAGATCCAGAAGCTGGTCTGAAAGCGACTCAGCGAGCCCGTTTGCTGATGCCTGAGCGCGCCGACGTGGTCGATGCTGAGGCCCGTCTGCTGCTGAACCTCGAGCGCTTCGATGAGGCCGAAGCGCTGATCGAAGACGTGCTGGCTTTTCTAGCTCCGGCCGAAGCGGTAGAGCAGGCCCGCTCGGCCGTGGCGAGACAACGTCTGATTCATGCGTCGATCCAAGCCTTCGAGCGTGAAGATGTCGAATCGGGGCTGGCTTATTTCGATCAGGCGATCTCGGCGACGTCCGACCCCGAACAGCGTGAGCGAATGGAAGTCCAGCTGCGAGAGATGCAGGAGCGCTGGCGAGCCAGCGGATCGTAGGGGTTTCGCCACTAGAATCCAGCCCATGGGCGAGCGCTTGACTCCGTAGCACCCGCGGTCAGCCCTGCCACAAGGAGACCTTCATGCCGTCCTCCAGACTCCCTAGAACCTACGCAGCGATCTTTCTGAGCAGCCTCCTCACTTACGCTGTGACGAGCACTGCTAGCGGCGCAGGACAACCGGCCAGCCATACGCCGATTTTGCCGCCGATCGAGCCCTGGGACGGCGCCAGCCGAGCCCTGGTGGTCGAGCCCGACGATCCTTGGATCACCCCGGCGGAAGCCAGCGGGCTCACCGCGACCCCACGCTACGATGAGACCTTCGCCTGGCTGCGACGACTCGCTGAGGCTGCGCCGCAGCTGCATCTGACGTCGATTGGCCGCAGCGATGAGGGACGCGAAATCTGGATGGTGGTCGCCAGCCGCGAGGGCCACCGTAACCCAGAGCAGCTGGCTGGTAACGGCAAACCGACGGTGCTGGCACAGGCAGGCATCCACTCCGGTGAGATCGACGGCAAAGACGCTGGCATGATGCTGCTGCGCGACATGACCGTCGGCGGAAAGCGCGGCGAGATATTGGACTCGGTGAATCTCCTGTTCATACCGATTCTCAGCGTCGACGGTCACGAGCGGTTTTCGGCCTTCAGTCGAGTCAATCAGCGTGGCCCTGAAGAGATGGGCTGGCGAACCAACCGCCGCAACCTGAATCTCAATCGCGACTATGCCAAGCTCGATACCCCCGAGCTGCGTGCGGTGGTGCGAGTGATCAACGACTGGCAGCCGGTGCTATACCTCGACTTTCACGTCACCGACGGCGTCGACTACCAGTACGACATCACGTTCGGAAACAACGGCCAGTACGCCTGGTCCCCGAACGGCTCGCGCTGGCTGGACGAAGTGATGACGCCAGCGGCGCTGGACGACCTGGAGGCGGCTGGGCACATCGGTGGCCCCCTGATTCTCGCTAACAACGGCCGCGACTTGAGCGCCGGCTTCCCGGACTTTACCGCCGGTCCGCGTTTCTCCAACGGCTATGGCGACGCTCGCCATCTACCGACGGTGCTGGTCGAGAATCATTCCTTGAAGCCATTTGATCAGCGGGTCCTGGGAACCTACGTGTTCTTCGAGAGCGTGCTGCGGACCGTCGGTCGCACCGCTGCGGCGCTACGCCAGGCGATCGAGCAGGATCGTGCCAGCCGCCCTGCAGAGGTCTCTCTGGGTTGGGCGCCACAGCAGGATGCGCCTGAGCTGATCCCATTCAAGGCGATTCGCTCAGAGCTGGAGCACTCGCCAATCACCGGCAACCTGGTCGTGCGCTGGACGGGTGAAGCGGTGGATGAGAAGGTGCCGTTCGTTCGCATGGATCAACCGACAGCGCTGGCCAGCCGCCCTTCCGCCTACTATGTGCCCGCTGCCTGGCGAGAGATCGTCCAGCGGCTCGAGCTTCACGGTATCGAGGTAGAAGCGCTGACGGCAGAACGTACCGCCGAAGTCGAGATGTATCGCGTGCCGGATGCGGCCCTGGCCACGCGTCGTAATCCGTTCGAGGGTCATGCCCGGGTCACTCCTGGCGAACTGGTGGTCGAACGTTCCCAGCGTTCCTGGCCGGCCGGGACGTTTCGAGTCTCAACCGATCAGCCTCTTGGCACGCTGGCGATGCTGCTACTCGAGCCCGAGTCGGCAGACTCTTACTTTCAATGGGGCTTCATGCTCGAGATTCTCAACCGTACCGAGTACATTGAGGCCTACGCCATGGAGCCCATGGCGCGCCGCATGCTGGCCGAAGATCCGCAGCTCGCCGCGGAATTTCGCAGCAAGCTGCTGTCAGATCGGGAGTTTGCGGGCAGCCCTCGGCAAAGGCTGCAGTGGTTCTACGAACAAACGCCGTTCTATGATCGCGAGCACCGGCTGTACCCGATCGCTAGAGAAGTCGAGGAATAGCCAGCCAGGCTTCAGCCGCCGATCGCTAGCAGGCGAGCCCGCGCTCGCGGCGCTACCCAGGCGCCGTCATTGTGGAACAGGCGAGCGCCTGCCACACCGGCGGCCTTCTCAAAATGCTGGCGAGCTCCCTCGCGGAAGCTGGATCCGGCTCCGCTGAGCGCGATGCCCAGCAGATAGTCGACCGTCGCCTGGCCGACACCATGAGAGTTCTGCGGCGCTCGGATGGAGCGTAGCTGCCGAGCAGCTTCGGTCCAGGCATTGGCGCGCAGCTGAATCAATGCCTGGTCGAGCTCGACGATCCAGGCGAGCTCGGGAGCAGTACGCTCGCTGAGTAGAACCAGCTCGGTATAGGCGACCGAATCGAAGAGGTCGCCTCGGGTAGTGGCCAACAGATCAGGGCTCGCGCCTAGCTGCAGATTCAGGGAGCGCGAACCGTCGGGAGACTGGACGCCGACTTCTAGAGTTTCACCAATCTCAGCCGCGTCGATGCGTTCGTCGAACGCCGCACGGCTGGTCACCGGTACGCCGGCCACGCCGACGATGAGATCTCCGACCCGCAGTCCCGCGTTCTCTGCCGGACTGGCCGGCGTCACCTCTACGACGAGAGGATGCGGTGCGCCGTTGGTGTCGATGACCAGCGCTCCAACCCAGGGACGCTGAAGTCGGATGGTGCGGTTGAATGACCTCTTCAGATCGGCCAAGGCCTGCGGATCTCCCAGCGGGATGCGGACGCGATCAGGCTCCCGCGGCCCCGGGGCTCGCGGCCAGATCCAGACGGTGGCGTGCGTCGCCACCAAATCGTTGGACGGTACGGCAACGACATAGACCAGGCCGGGTACCTGGTGATCGACGGTCGCCTGCACCTGCTGCCAGTCGATCGACGAGCGTGAGCCCGCGGCTGACTCGGATTCTAGGGTCCTCAGGCTCTCGGCCGTGATGCCGACCTGCGCCAGCACGGTTGGGGCTTTCGATGCGCGGTTGATGAGCGTCCATTTACCGGAATCCGCCAGCGCGACGCGCAGGGATTGATCCAGATTGCGGGCGGTCTCACGATCGCCGCCGAGCACGCCGAGAAACGCCAGCCCGGGCCTGAGATCGACGTCGACCTCGATGCGCTGGCGGTCCGCCACCTGTAGCTGGGTCGAGAACATCTTCGATGAGCGCGTCGCCACGGTCACGTGGTAGGAACCGGGAGCCAGGGTCAGCTGGGGCTTGCGAGCGCCTGGATTGTCCAGCCGCTTCAGCTCACCGTCGACCCGGATCTCAGCGTCGCTAGGGAAATTGTTGAACTGCAGGCTGCCGCGCTCGCGCTCGAATACGATCGGCGGTAAGGGATAGTCGAGTAGCTCACTGATCGGGAGCTCGAAGCGCTGCGTGCGGTGGCCCGCCAACTGAACCTCGAGGAGCACCAGACCGAGCTCGATGCCCTCGATGACGAGCTCTTCGGAGAATTCCTCGCGGCGGTATCTGGAAGCAGGTCCCTGAGGGAGAAATCCCTCAGGGGCAACGCCCGTAGTCTGCCCCTGGGGTACCCCGCCGATCAGCACGGTCGCTCCTGCAGGACGGGTGGCGAGGCGCACGACGGCACTGACGCGCACGAGCTCGAGCTCGAGCGTGATCGAGACATCAGGCTCGACCTGTAGCTGCCGAGCGATGGACTCGTAGCCGGGGAGCGTGATGTCGATTTGCCTCTGCCCGGCGAACACCGCAACCGGTCCCAGAGCCGCGTCGACCTGGCGGCCGTCAATGTGCACCTTGGCATCCGTGGGCTCGAGCACGAAGGTGATCTCGCCGAGCAGCCGGCGCCGCAGCCGGTCGAACTGAGTGACGAGCTTGGGAGAGGCTTGCGAGCGATCAAGATCTGATTGGGGATCGATCCGAAGCATCCGAGTCAGGCCTTCCTCGACCAGATCGAGCTCCTCGAAATTGAAATGGAGCTGGGCACGGTAGGCCAGACTGCGGATCAGGATGTCACGCATCGGCGCGCTGAGCTGATTGGCGTCGGCCCGCGGCTGTAGGGTTTCGACGAGGTCGCCGAACGCCGGCAGGGAAGCGTCTTGCTCGGGGGAGTGAAAGATCGCCTCGGCTTCCTGGAAGCTTTGCAGGAGAGCTGCCTCATCAATCTCTGGCAGTGTCAAGGGCAGGGTCTCGAATCCGGTGTCTTCGAGGTCCTCCTCGACTATTCCTTCGAGCGTACCCACCGTGCCTTGGGCGAGTGTGGGTGTCGCTCCCAGGGTCAGCAGAGCGCCATAGAGAAGGGGGCGAAACCAGGGATTCATGCTTTCGTCTCCTCAGTCCAGCAGGATCACGTAGGGTAGCTTACTGTCAGCGATGAACAGTCGACCGCTGCCATCCACCGCCAGATCGACGGGATTGCGCAGCTCGATGCCGCCGGTGAGTACCGGCCCAAGGGTCGATTGTTTGCGACCGTTGGCATCGTACAGATCGATCGTGCGGTTGCCGCGATCGAGTACATAGAGGTTGCCAAGCAGATCGACAGTGATCGCGACCGGCCGCCGCCACGCTCCCTCGAGCAGCACGTCGGCCTGGCGGCGATCGACGCCCAGCCGGAGCACCTGTTTGCCTTTGCCGTCGAGTACATAGATTCGCCCGAGGAAGTCCTGGGCAATGTCCTTCGGCTCCGGCTTGCTGGTTGCCAGCAGCTCCTGGCCCTGACGGGCCGACTGAAACGCCAGCAGACTGCGCCAGCCCTTGGCGAGCACGAACCAATCGCCGAACGGGCCGCGCTCCGCGGCCTGTAGACCCTTGAGCGGTTTCTCCTTACCCGGAACCGGCTCGAGGAATCGCGGTGACTCCTGACTCACAAACGGCAGCAGGATACGGGTTTCGGTCACTGTGTAGGCGGCGCCAGAGCTCCAGCCGGGACGTCCCGCATCACGTAGCGCGATGCTCTCTGAGAAGGCACCGTCAGCGCCGATCAGAGCCACCAGCGGGAGACGCTGATCGACGATCACCAGCCTGCCGTCTTCGGCCGCTGCGACGCCAGTAGGCTCCTTGAGCTGCAGGCCGGAGGCAGGGTAGCGGGTGGCGCTCAGCCACGGTGGCAACCCAGACTGGGGCCTGATGACTTGGCGGTGGATCAGACTGAGCTGGCGGATGGCGGCGGCACGCTCGGCTTCCGTGGAGGTCGCGGCACCTTCCTCGGCTGCGAGCCGCTGCAGCACCTCGGCAGCGGCGACCCATTCACCGGTACGGGTCAGCGCGGTCGCCAGTAATAGGCGGGTGCGTCCGGTCAGGTGGCTGGCGGCTTCGTCTTCGACCGCGGCCAACAGCTCGGCTACTGCGGTGGCGTTGTCGCCTAGCTGCAGGCTGATCTCGCCGGTTCTAAGACGAGCCCGGACGCGGTCTTCGAGCTCGGGATACGACTCGCGACCGTAGAGTAGTGGAACGCGTCGGAATGTAGCTCTGGCCGCCTCGAGATCGCTGACGCGCCTGGCCTCTTCAGCCTCGATCTCGGCTTGACGGACGAACGCCGCCGCTGACTCGAGACTTCGTCCGTATTCGCTCCTCAACTGTTCGAGCGCTCGAACCGTGGCTTCGCGCTGTCCTAGAGCCCGTTGGATATCGGCGATCTGAAGCAAAGCCTTCGGCGCCAGCCGGTCCGTTGGAAACTGCTGCACTAGCAGCTGTAGCTCTTTCAAGGAGCTGCTGGGATCGCCGCCCTCGAGAACGCGCAGAGCTTCAGCGAAGAGGCGTTCAGCTGCGGGGTCCTGAGCTGCGGTTGGCGTGGGGAAGAGTGCTAGTAGTGAGAGGGCGAGAAAGAAGAAAGTGGCAGCTCGATGCATGGGAACGGGGTCACGGGGTCGGCTCACGGTTTTGAAACGGCGTAGAGACGCCAGGGGGTGCGTTCAGGCTCAATCAGGAGTTTCAGAGATCCTTCTGAGCGAGCGCGTGACAACCTTTCTGACCTCTTTGGTTTTTCCTAGATTGGGCCAGTGGAAGGTAAAATCGTGGGGACCGACCGCTATCGGAAGGTTGTTGATCGGAGTGACGTCGACCTCTCTGCCATTGATGCTGACTTGGCAGTTGGCCGGATTGGCCGTGATGCGGAGTTGAACGATTCTCGGCAGGCGTAACGGCACACGCTGACGGCTTGCAATATCGACCGAGATAGTCTGACTCAAGAAGACGTCTTCTGCAACCAGCGTCACCTCGTGGCGCCCTGGCGGAACCGGCAGCTCGATAGCGTTTCCCGAAGGGAACGGCCCGTGGAGTTGACTGCCGACTCGAATCTCGAGCGGGAACGATGCGTTGGCGGTGAGATAGCCCGGCGGCTCGGAGGAGCTCAGAGGGAAGTGGATACGCCCGCTCTGCTTCTGTTCGTCGCTGAGATCCGCCAGCGCGAACGACCAGCCGGCTGACTCATAGCCGTCGAGGGTCAGCACCAGCGAGTGCTTGCGATCACCGCCGAACGCGTGTTTCGCCGGAGTCACCAAGCCACTGTCGTTGCCGTCTAGGGCAATCCTAGCGCCGGGCGGAACGCTGGTGATCTCGAGCGTCAAGGCCTCGGCGACTTCAGGTTCAAGCATCCACGCCTCGAGCGCCTCCGAGGTCAATACGACCTCTTTACTCGCTGTGATCTCGCCGTCCGCGATCACCTCGATCAGGAAACGGTCTCCCAGCTGGCCGCTGAGTGTGACATCCCCCGGCACAGTCGAAGGGGTCGGCTGTCCGTTGATCGAAATGTTCGCGCCGGCGGGGCCGGCCTCGACCCTGAGAACCTGCTCGACTGGCTGGCGATCGACCGGCACGGCTTCTGGCGCCGTAGCCTCAGCCGGCGGTGTCGGTCGATAAATCGTACTGGCGATATAGCCGAGACCCGCCATGGCGATGATCAAGGCCAGAACGGCCAGCGCCTTGAGTGCCGGCGGCGACGATTTTCGGCGAGGTCGGCTGGTCAGCGTCGGACCACTGTCGAGCTGATAGCTTGCCGGCGTGAGCGGCGCTGTCACCGCCAGCTCGGACGATGCACTGGGCGCATTGTCGATTGCGGGCTCGTCTGTCGCAGGCTCGTCGGTCGCGGGCTCGCCGGCAGACGGGCTGGCGTCGAGGAGCTGTGCTGCCATCGTTTGCTGCGAGTCGCCGTCCAATGCCGCAGCAAGCGCTTCCGCCAAGGCGGTGCAGGTGGGGAAGCGATCTTCAGGCCGCTTGCTGAGGCCGCGCAGGATCACTTTGTCGACCGCTAGCGGCAGCGCCCCTTTGACGGTGGCGGGAGGCGTCGGAGCCTCGTTGACGATCTTGTAGAGGATCGCCGACGGGTGATCGGCTGCAAACGGCTGAGTGCCGGTCAGCATCAGGTAGAGGATGACGGCAAACGAAAATTGATCTGATGCGCCGTCGACGTCGTCCCCCATGACCTGCTCGGGTGACATGAACGCAGGGGTGCCAAGTACGGTACCGGTCATCGTCAGCTCGGACGCGAGCATCTTGACGAGGCCGAAGTCTGTGATCTTGGGTCTATCGTCCTGCGTCAACAAGACATTGGCGGGCTTGATGTCTCGGTGGACGATGTCTCGCTGGTGAGCGTAGTCCAGTCCCGAGGCGATTTGGGTCGCTAGGCGACACAGGTCTTCGGGGGCCACTTCTGGCTGCTTACGAAGCCGATCAGCCAAGCTCATTCCCGCGACATACTCCATCGCGATGAAATAGGAGTTACCGCCCTGACCGACATCGTAGATCGTGACGATATTTGGGTGTGAGAGCTTGCCAGCAGCACGAAACTCTAGTTTGAAACGCGCCTCGAGCTCACGGCGCTCACGTTCGTCGTCGCTCGGGTCGACACGAATCTCCTTGATCGCGACGGTACGCCCAATGAGCGGATCGACCGCCAAATAGACGGTACCCATACCGCCTCGCCCCAGCACCCGCTGGACTTCGAAGCGCCCGAATCGCATGACTTCATTCAACGCACAAGGGCTCTAGCTGAGAAAAGGTACACATCATCGGGCCAGATCACCCTACGAGACATAGGGCCTCGTAGGGCTTGGGATCCGCAACTGATAAATGGCGATCCTACCCGTGACTTCATTCTAGCCTGAATCGATGCGCCTCCCCATACGCAGGCTCACCGGAGTCGCGAACTTTGTGTCAGCAGCTCAGGCGAGTTGCACCTCTGATTGTGAGTTTGTTATACCCCAGCGCTCAGCCAAGTGAATGATGTCTTGTTGCTCGAAGTCTGTCTCTGGAAGTGCTCCGGCTTTGGAGCTTCCGCTCGACTTCGATCAGTACTGGGCGCACGCTCAGACCGCCGGCCCTTGTGAGAGCATGTGGCGTCGATCCAAGCGAAAGGGATGTATTGAAGTATCTCGCCAATCTGTCGATCCGCTACAAAGTCGCCGGGATCATCCTCATCGCGACCCTGCTGTCGCTCGGCACGGGTTTCACGCTG
>JBCCEE010000319.1:0-9942 GCA_039030415.1 Acidobacteriota bacterium | reverse complement strand
GCGGCCCCAGGCTGACGCCCTGAGATTCAGCGCACGCTCGGTGATCGTATATGCGGATGGGCTCCAGGATCCAGGCAATCTAGGGGCTCTGGCACGCTCGGCTGAGGCCGCCGGCGCGGCGGCACTCTGTCTCAGCCCTAGCTCAGTCCATCCCAATCACCCGCGAGCGTTGCGGGCTTCGGCAGGCAGCCTCCTACGCCTGCCTATCGCCGTGGACTGTCCGGTCGAGCAGCTCGAGGCGCAGTTGGCCGACCATCGACCGCGCTGGCTCGGGCTCACCCAGCGTGGCGGACAAAGCCTCTATGAAGCAAATTTCGACGGCTGCCTGGTCCTCGCCTTGGGGGCGGAAGCTAGCGGCCTGTCGGTCAACGTGCAGGACCACCTGACCCAGGCGATCACCATTCCTACCCAACCGCCGGTCGAGTCCTTGAATGCGACGGTGGCGGCGTCGATCGTACTGTTCGAGATCGCCCGCCGCCAGAGTGAAGGCCAGCGCGTAACGCAGCCGACGCGTGAAGCGCAGGCCTAGAGGCCCAGCACCTCGACTCCCTGCTCGAACACGACGTCGACCGGGATTCCCGCCTCGGAAAGACGCTCGAGATCAGCCGCAAGCGTCTCTCCGATCTTGCCGTACTGCTCGACGAAGGCCGCGACGGCATCGATATCGCCATCGCCCTGTAGCTGCAGGATGCGGCCGGAAAGCGTGTCGGAAGCGCTAGCGATCTGATCGACGTCGATCCGGTAGACGCCGGTCTCGGGATCGCGTGAGAAGGCACCGAGCTCCTGGAAGAAGTTGAAACGGATCATGTTGGCGACGCCATGAGCGCTCGACGCACCGAAGCGGATCGAGCGGAAGATGCTGGCCATGAAGGTGACATAGTTGTCGACGATCTCGGTGTCTTCGAGCTCGCCCTGCTCGTGGAGTGACGTCACCATGTAGAGCCCGAGCACGTCGGCCTTGCCTTCTTCCAGGGCCGAGGCATGAGCAGCGAGCGCCTTCCGAACGGTACCGCGGCCGGTAATCGTGTTCTTGATGCCGAGGCCGTGCGCCACTTCGTGGAACATCGTGTTCTCGAAGAACGCGTCGAAGGAGACAAGCGACCTCTGGTCCGGCGCGATCAACAAGCCAGCGATCGGCACCAGGATCTTGTCGAACTTGGCTCGCATGGCGTTCTTGAGCTGGAGCCTTCGGCTCCCCTTGCGCAGCTGGACCTCTTCGTCATTGGGCAGATTGATGGCGATCGTCTTCGAGCCCGCGTTGCAGTCGCCCGCGTAGTAGATGGCGTCGTAGGCCCCCAGATCCGAGTCAGTGCCCGGCTTCTCCTGTTTGTAGGCGTCATCGACGGGTAGTCCTTCCTGAAGCGCCGGCAGCATCGCCGCGTACCTCTGAAGCTTTTGACTCCACGCCTGATCCTTGATCAGGACGTAGGCTTCGTTGGCGGTCTTGTAATTGAAAAGCGCGTCCTCGTAGTTCTCGATCGGCCCGACCACCACGTCGATGACGTTGTCCTTCATCTCCATCCAGGCCATGTCGCTTTCGAAGTACTGATCCGTCAGCAAGGCCTGAGCGCGCAGGCGGAGGTACTTCTCGAAGCCAGGGTCCTCAGCCAGATCGGCAGCCGCAAGCAGCTTGTCAGCCGCAGCCTGGTAGAGATCGGCATAGGCTTCACTGTAGGGGACGGCCTTCAGGGCGCCGGTCTCATCGCGCTCGACCACGGTGTAGAGGCTCTTCAGCTCCGGCTGATCCTCAGCCGCCTTCTCGAGCTCCTCAGCGGTCATATCCGTGGGATAGAACGCGGCTCCCTTGGGCTTGGGACCGACTCCATCCACGAACGGCTCATTGCCAGCCAGGCGATCCCACGGTCCATAGTTGATCTCCACGAAACGACGCGTCGCCTCGTCCTCGATCGATGCCAGCAGGGCTTCGCGGTCGCCGTAGGCCTGTCGCCAGAACCCTTCGTCCATGGCTTTCGCCGCATCGATCAAAAGCGGGATCATCTGTTTCTGTCCATCGCTCAATCCACTCAGATCACTGGTGAGGGTGAACGAGGTGTACTTCGCGAGGTGCGCGTCAATGTCATTGGCCATGGCTTGCTCGCTGCTCGGGGCCTCAGTGCTGGGAGATGAAGTCGCAGGATCTTCCTGACCGCAGGCAACCAGGAGTGGAAGGACTCCGATGAAGAGGATCCATGGTCGTTTCAAAAGGTTCTTGGCGTTCAACTGCGTGCCTCCTCTTCCTTGACGAGTGGTTCGAACCGGGCTTTGTCCTGGGCTTTCATGTAGGCGGCATGAGCCGTGATTTTGCGGGCCTCGACCTTCTCGAAGAGCGAATCGTCCATCATACACATGCCCTTACCGCGACCGCCTTGGATGATCGACTGCAGCATGGGCGTATTACCTTCGCGGATGATGTTGGCGAGTCCCGCGGTTCGCAGCAGAACCTCGTGCACCGCGCACCGCCCTTTGCCGTCGATGGTCGGCAGCAGTAGCTGAGAAACGATTCCGACCACGGATTCCGCCAGGGTGGTCCGAATCTGACTCTGCTCTTCGGCCGGGAATGCGTCGATCAGCCGATCGATGGTCTTGGCCGCGCTGTTGGTGTGGAGAGTGCCGAATACCAACGTGCCCATCTCAGCAGCGGTGATCGCCAGCGAAATGGTCTCGAGATCACGCATCTCGCCGACCAGAATGACGTCGGCGTCCTGCCGTACCGCGACCTTGAGAGCGGCCGCGAAGCTGGCGGCATCGGTCCCCACCTCGCGCTGGGACAAGACGCACTGCTTGTTGGGATGCACGAACTCGACGGGATCTTCGATCGTGACGATGTGCTTCTCATAGGTATCGTTGATCCGATCGATAATCGCCGCCAGGGTGGTCGACTTGCCCGAGCCGGTCGGTCCCGTCACCAGCACCAGACCTTGGCGCGTGTGCGCCAGCCCTTCGATCGACTCGGGCAGGCCGAGCTGATCCAGGGTGAGGATCTTCTCCGGGATAATCCGGAAGACCGCGGCAGCTCCGTTCTCCTGGCGCAAGAAATTGGCGCGAAACCGGGCCACGCCTTCCAGGCCGTAGGCGAAATCCAGGTCGCCACAGTCCTGATAGCTCGCCCACTGCTCATCGGAAGCGATCTCGCGCAGCAGCGTCTCGAGATCCTCGTGGCTCAGCTCGGGCCAGTCTTCGACGTCCTCGAGCTCGCCGTGCACTCGAATCCGCGGCTTCAGCGGAGCCGACAGATGAAGATCGGAGCCCTTGACCTCTTTCAGCCTGCGGAACAGCTCATGGATGCGTGCCAATGTGATCCTCCCCTACTGAAACGCCTCGGGCTTTTCCGCCTCGACCCTGGCGGTGTCTTTCGTGATGACGCGCTTCTTGACCAGCTCGGCCAGCGAGTGATCGAGCAGGCACATGCCGTACTGTCCGCCGGTCTGCATCACCGAATGCAGCTGGAAGGTCTTCTGCTCGCGAATCAGATTGCTCACCGCTTTGGTGTTGTTGAGGATCTCGATGGCCGCGACCCTGCCGCTACCATCGCCGCGCGGCACCAGCCGCTGCGAAACCACGGCACGCAGCGACTCCGAAAACATCATGCGGATTTGAGCCTGCTGATCCGGAGGGAACACGCCCAGGATACGGTTGATGGTGCGGATCGCGTTGGACGTGTGGAGCGTCGCCAGCACGAGATGTCCGGTTTCCGCCGCCGTCAACGCCAGGGAAACGGTCTCGAGATCGCGCAGCTCGCCGATGACGATGATGTCCGGATCTTCACGCAGCGCGGCACGCAGCGCGCGGGCAAACGACTCGGTATGAGGGCCGACCTCACGTTGATTGACCACGCAGCGCGCCGATTCATGGACGTATTCGATCGGATCTTCGACCGTGATGATGTGATCCGGCCGCTTTTCATTGATCAGCCGCACCAGCGCTGCCATGGTCGTGGACTTGCCACAGCCGGCGGGCCCTGTGATCAGCACAATTCCCTGATGGAACGAGACCAGCTCCTGGAAGGACTCCGGCAGCCCCAGGTCGGCGAGGGTCGGCGGCTCGAGCGGGATGGTGCGAAACACAGCATCGAGGCCGCGCTGCTGGCGATAGGAATTGGCGCGAAATCTGCCGACGCCCGGGATAGAGAACGAAAAGTCGAGCTGTTTGTGCTCTTCCAAGAGCTCCTGCTGCTCCTCGCTCAACAGGCCATACACCAGCTCCTCGGCTCGTTCGCGGTCGATGATGGGCGAGGCCGACTCCAGCCGCCCGTGCAGGCGCACCTTGAGCGGTGAGCCGCTGTGCAGGTGAAGGTCGCTGGCGCCCAGTCCATGCGCTTGCTCGAGCAAGCCAGCGAGCGTCGTGCTTGCGTCATAGCGCAGCTTGTAGTCAGATTCCGGGGCGACGTCAGGCTCAGGATCCCCAGGGGGCGCCTCGACGCTAGCGCCTGACGGTGTCGGTGGAAGTGGCGGTGACGATGGCTCTGACGCAGCCACCGTTGGCGACGGTGCGGCCACCGGAGCAGCTGGCTGTTGAGCCGCAGCCGGTTGGGTACGCTCCAGATACTGGAGCTTTGCCCGCTCCAAGCGACGCAGGACATCTTCCGTCAGATACCCCTGCTCCAGCATGAAGTCCCCCAGGTCACGGGCGCCAGCATCATTGCGCCATAGCTGAATGGCCTGGGTGACCTGCTCTTTGGTCAGAATCTTGTAATGGATGGCCAGGCGGCCTATCAGCATCTCGTTTTCTGCGTTATTCATCGTGGGCTCTCAGTGCGAAATCCGCCCTGATTGTAACGTGACGGGATGCTTCCGGCGAACTGTCTCGGCGTCGAGACGGTGGCGCTCACCAGGCGCTCGGGGGCGCACACGGGCGACTTCCGAATTGGGTTACGATACCGGACATGTACGAGCTCCACACACAACGCAAAATCGAGTTCGCCGATACCGATATGGCCGGCATCGTGCACTTCGCTCGGTTCTTTATTTTCATGGAGACCGCCGAGCACCAGTTTCTCGAGCGCTTGGGCAAGCCGGTGCACTTCGACTACCAGGGCTGCGAGGTCGGCTGGCCGCGGGTGGCCGCTTCCTGTCAGTACAAGAGTCCCGCTCGGCTGGGCGACGTGCTAGACATCCATCTTCAGGTGCGACGCAAAGGCACCCGTGCGATGACTTATCGCATCCACTTCAGCTGTGAGGGGCGTACGGTAGCTGAAGGGGAGATCTCGAGCATCTTCTGCGCCCTACCCTGGAAACCCGCCGACTCACCTGACGTCGAGAAGAAACCTCGACCGATTCCGATTCCGCCCTTTCTCGCTGACCAGATCGAAGCGGCGCCGCTCGAGCCGCCCAGTGAGCCCACAGCCTAATCACAAGGAGATCCCGCCGTGTCGCCTGCTGCATCGCTAAACGTCGACGACGTGCGCAAGAGTTATGCGACGGCTCACGAAGCCGTTGAAGTCCTCAAGGGAATCAGCTTCGAGATGGCTGGAGGCAGCTCCCTCGCGATCACCGGACCCTCCGGCTCCGGCAAGAGTACCCTACTGCAAATTCTGGGAACGCTCGACGATCCGTCGTCGGGTTCGGTTCGGGTCAACGGGCAGACGCCGTTCGACCTCTCCGAAGTCGAGCTCGCCAAGTTCCGCAACGCCACCATTGGTTTCATCTTTCAGGACCACTACCTCCTGCCGCAGTACTCGGTGCTGGAGAACGTCCTGATCCCAGCCCTCGCCTACCCGACCGGCGAGTCTCCACGAGACACCGCGGTCGCACTGCTCGAGCGCGTCGGCTTGAGCCATCGGCTCGAGCATCGCCCGGCGGAGCTCTCAGGCGGTGAGCGGCAGCGCGTCGCGGTGGCTCGCTCGCTGATCAACCGTCCCAGCCTGCTGCTGTGCGACGAGCCCACCGGCAGCCTCGATCAAGACAATGCCGATGCCGTCGGCGATCTGCTGATCGAGCTGGTCAATGACGCGACCATGCTCATCGTGGTCACCCACAGCGCCGAGCTCGCCGCACGCTTCGATCGCCGACTGGAGTTGAGGGCAGGATTGTGCTCCGAACACTGAGACACTTCTGGCCGATGAACCTGTCGGTGGCGGCTGGCGCCGCGGTTGCCACCGCGGTGCTGACCGGTGCCCTATTGGTCGGCGACTCGGTTCGCAACAGCCTGCGCGAGCTGACCCTGGAGCGACTCGGTGGCATCGACCATGCCCTCGCCGGCCAGCGCTTCTTCAGCCGGGATGCCGCTCAGCGACTGGCCGACTCGGAGGAATTCCAGCAGCACTTCCGTGCCGTCGCGCCTGCCATTCTGCTTCAGGGCAGTGCGCTGCATGCCGAGTCACGGACCCGCGCCTCCAATGTAGGGCTGCAGGGGATTGACGAGACCTTCCTGGGGATATTCGACCCCGAGCAGAGCGCGCTGTTCGACGCCGAGGCCAGCACCCTGTTCACGCCGGCGGTTATCAATGCTTCGCTGCAGGACACGCTGCAGGCCGAGGTGGGCGACCAAATGCTGGTCTCGCTGAAGCGCTGGAGCGACGTTCCGCGCAGCTCGCTGCTGGGTCGCAAGGACACGGCGAGCGCCGTCGAGACGATTCGGCTGGAGATCCAGAGCATCCTGCCGGACGATGACCTGGGGCGCTTTGGGCTCACCGCCCACCAATCCTCACCGTACAACGTATTCGTACCGCTAGCGGCGCTTCAAAAGGCGCTCGATCAAGAAGGGCAGGTCAATGGGCTGGTCGCCGCCGAGCTTGCGACCGGCTCGCTCGAGTCCGGCGAAACCCTGCTCAACAAAGCTCTGCGGTCGGTGCTGGAGCCCAGTGATCTCGGCTTGACCCTGAGCGCTGAGGCTGGCGTCGTGACCCTCGAGAGTGAGGAGTTCATCCTCAAGTCGTCGACGATTCAGGCAGCCCAGTCCATCGCCCAGGAATCCGGCGCGCAGACCCTGCCGCTCTTGACCTACCTGGCCAACGGCATCCGATTCGGAGACCGGCTGGTGCCCTATTCGACGGTCGCCGCCACCGATACCGCCCGGGCCCTCAGCACCTTCTCCCCCACCGGCCCCCTCACCCTTGTCGACAGCTCGCCAGCGCCTGCTCTGGGGCCGGAAGAGATCCTGCTCAACGCCTGGACCGCCGAGGATCTCGGCGCTCAGGTCGGCGACAAGGTGGTGGTCGACTACTACCGAGTGGGTCCGCGCGAAGAGCTGATCGAGGAACAGGCCGAGCTCGAAGTGCGGGGCGTGGTGACGCTCGAGGGTTTTGGAGCCGACCCGACGCTGTCGCAGGAATACCCGGGTATCGCCGGCAACGAGAACATGGCGGATTGGGATCCCCCCTTCCCTATCGACCTCGGCGAGATTCGCACCGTCGACGAGGACTATTGGGATCGCTACCGCGGCACGCCCAAAGCGTTCATCGCCACCGAGACGGGCAAGCGCCTGTGGCAGAACCGCTGGGGTGAGCTGACCGGGATGCGGATTGCCGCCGCGGCAGACAGCGAGGTCGACAGCGACGCACAGGCCAACACATTCTCCGTGAGCTTTGGGCAGCAGCTCGTCGAAAGCCTACCGCTCGAAGCCTTCGGCATGAGCTTCCAGCCGGTCAAGCGGCTCGGTCTCGCCGCTTCTACCGGCTCGAGCAATTACTCGGGCTATTTCGTCGGCTTCAGCTTCTTCCTAATCATTTCAGCCGCCCTCTTGGTCGCTCTGCTCTTCAGCCTCGGCGTCGAGCAGCGGGTTGCCGAAGTCGGTCTGCTGCAGGCCATCGGCTACAGCTCGACGCGAGTGCGCCGGCGGCTGGTGGCCGAGGGCGGCTTGATCGCGGTGCTGGGTGGACTCGTCGGCTTGGCCGGTGCCGTCGGCTACGCCGCGCTGATGATGATGGCGCTGCGCACCTGGTGGCGTCCCGCCTTCGGCACCTCGGAGCTCTACCTGCACGTGGAGCCCGCCTCCATGGTGATCGGCTTTGTGCTCTCCGTCCTGGTGGTGCTGTTCGCCATTTGGCGTCGGGTTCGACGACTGCGGGAAGTCTCCACCTCGGCGCTCCTCAAGCGAGTGGCCGAGCCACCGTCGACGCGGGCAGGACGCAGCACCCGCTGGACAGCGATCATCGCTCTCGGCGTCGCGGCAGCCCTGCTGATCTTCGCCCTGGCGACAGACCGTACGCGGGATCCGGCAATCTTTGGCATCGCCGGCCCCTCGCTCTTGGTCGGCCTGCTGGCGCTGTTCGCGCTGCGTCTCGGCCAGGGTGCCGGCAAGCTGGAGCGCCCTGGCGCCGGCACCATCCTGCGCATGGCCGCCGCCAACGGCAGCCGCCACCGCAGCCGCAGTATTTTGGCGACCACGCTCGTGGCCTCCGCCAGCTTCATGATCGTCACCATCGCCGCCTTTCATCAAGACTTCGCGTCGCAGGCCCTGGGGCGAGACTCGGGCACCGGTGGCTATGCTCTGATCGGGGAATCGGACGTGCCGCTGCTCTACGACCTCGACGCCTCGGAAGGCCGCTTCGAGCTGGGATTCTCCGATGAGAACCAGACGGCGCTGGCCGACGTCGCGATCACCCCGATGCGGCTGCTGCCCGGCGACGACACCAGCTGCCTCAACCTCTACCAGCCGCGCGAGCCGCGCATTCTGGCGGTGCCGCCCGGCATGATCGAGCGCGGTGGTTTCCTGTTTCAGAATACCGTCGAAGACGTCGACAATCCCTGGACGCTGCTCGAGCAGGATCTAGGAGAAGGCGTCATCCCGGCGTTTGGCGATATCAACTCCACCCAGTGGATCCTCAAGCTGCCGCTGGGCGAAGAGTTGACGATGCCAGACGGTCTCGGCGGTGAGGTTCGCATCCGGCTGGTGGGAAATCTCAAGACCAGCATCTTTCAAAGTGAGCTGCTGATCTCGCAAGCCAACTTCGAGCATTACTTCCCGCAGCAAGAGGGGGCATCGGTCTTCCTGATCGACGCGCCGCAGGAGCAAACCGCCAGCGTGACCCAGGTGCTCGAAAGCTCGCTCGGCCCCTACGGCTTCGACGTTCAGGAGAGTCACGACAAGCTAGCGTCGTTCCACGCCGTGCAGAACACCTTCCTCTCGACCTTCCGCACCCTGGGCGGCCTCGGTCTGCTGCTCGGAACCGTCGGCCTCGCCATCGTCCTGCTGCGCAACGTCCTCGAGCGCCGCGGCGAGCTGGCGACCCTGAGAGCCTTCGGCTATCGCCGCACGGTGCTCACCTGGATGGTGCTGATCGAGAACAGCCTGCTGCTGATCGCGGGTCTCGCTATTGGCACCCTGGCGGCCCTGGTCACCGCTGGTCCTCACCTGCTGAGCGCCGGTTCGACGATTCCCTGGTCCCAGATCCTCGGCACGCTGGGAGGCATCCTGCTTTTCGGCCTGCTGGCCTGTGCGGCGGCTTCGATCGGCGCACTGCGGATTCCTTTGATCCCCGCTCTCAAGGCCGAGCACTGATTCATTCACACTTTACGCGCTAACACTTTACGCGATAACGCATTACACGCTAACTCCTTGCGCGTTCCCGTTTTACCGCCACCCAAAGAAAGGAATCGATATGAAATTGTGGCCCTTCTTCGTCATTGGCGCCATCCTCTCCTGGGGCTCCTACGTCCCGCTCATGCACCATGGACAGACCCTGCTCAAAGGCGGCGCCTTGCGAGCCTTCCTGTGCGTCGGCCTGGCCTATTTCATGACCGCCGTATTGATTCCCCTCGCCCTCTTGGGAGCCAAGGTCGAGCCGTGGGATTTCAACAAAGAAGGCGCTCGCTTCGCCTTCATCGCAGGCATCGCCGGTGCCGCTGGCGCTCTGTGCATCATCATGGCGCTCAAGAGTGGCGGCACGCCGCTCTACGTTGCACCGCTGGTCTTCGCCGGCGCGCCGATCGTCAACGTGCTGATCAGCATGAGCTGGCACAAGCCCAAGACGTCGCCCGAGATCTGGTTCTACCTCGGCCTGGT